>CACZNU010000096.1 GCA_902782615.1 Oscillospiraceae bacterium
ATCGATCACACATTCCTTCGGGATTTGATACTTCCTGCCGATCAAAAAGGATTTGATTCTCCCAGCTTGCAGCAGCTGCCGGGCGTCCTTGGCTTTGATGCCTCCCAGCATGGCGCACAGGTCCGTGACCTCCACGACATCCGGGTAATTTTGAAATTGATCCATCCAATCTTTTCTTGTCATATCGTTCATCTCCAAGTATGATTTGTCGACGGAAAATGAACCACCTGAGCTGTGCTTTTTTTGTTGGTTTCCTACTGTATTTGTTGGGCTGACCGCCTGTCACCTTCCCCAAATCGGAGCGTTTTCTGAGGTCGGCCTGGACGGGTTCCCGCTTCGTTTTTTATCTGCCCAAAATCGGCGCCAGCGTCCGCCATCTTCCACATCACTTCAAAAACTCAAAATCCGTTGGTGGCGACACCGTGTGGGTTCGAGTCCCACCACCGGCACCAGAAAACAGGGCATCCCTTTGGGGTGCCCTGCTTTCTATTGTGGTGGGACGAGAAACGAGCTCCGAGGGTGACGCCACATGGCGACAGCCTCGGGAGCAACATGCCGGTGGCATGTTGCGTTAGCGAGAGGAGAGTCCCACCACCGGCACAAACGATCGCACCGCTCCCTATAAAGGCAAAGAGACGCTTCCCGAGAAGCGCCTCTTTCTTTTTACGCCTGCTCCCGGTACACCTCGGCGCACAGGGCGGCGAAGTAGCGGTAGAAGGGCACCAGCTCCTTCAGCTCCGCGATCATCTCGTCGGCCAGGGCCGGATGGAAGATCTTCTCATCCAGGGCGGCGGTGTGCTCCAGATTCACCGACTTCTTCTGCATCCAGGGCTGCAGCAGCGGCCCCACATCCCCCTTGGGCCGGGCATAGGCCGGGCCGGTCAGGATGAAGTGATCCTGCTTGTTGAACCGGCGCACCAGCTTCGCCAGCTCCTCCGGCTTCTCCCGGATCCGCCGGCGATAGAGCTCCATAGCCTCCGTACCCGCCTCCCAGAAGCCCATGCCGTAGCTGTAATACTCCGGAGAGATCTCAAAATAGAAGGTGGGGTGGCCCGTCCAGTCCCTGTCGCCGGTGCGGATGGCAAACCACAGGTGGTCCTTATAGGGGCCCCGGCCGTAGAGACGGCGGGCATCCCGGTAGATGCGGGAGACCTTCACCATCAGCGGCTCCCCCTCCAGCTCCGCGGCCAGGGCGTCATAGACCTGCTGGGCCAGATCCTTTGTGGGCTGGAGCAGATGCTGCTGGTAGATCTCCTTTCGGGGTATGAACCACTCCCGCTCATTGTTGAAGCGGATCCCCCACAGGAAATCCACCGTCTCCTGGGTATAGCCCTGGAACATAGACGTTCCTCCTTGTCACGATCTGAAAAAGGGCGGGGCGGCCATCGGCCGCCCCGCAACGGATGTATCGGTTGATTACTTGCGGTTGTTGTAGGCTGCAATGCCCTTGGCCAGCAGGTCCATGGCGCGCTCCAGGTCCTCCTGCTTGAGGACGTAGGCAATACGGACCTCGTTGCGGCCCTTGCCGGGGGTCTTGTAGAAGGGCTCGCCGGGGGCAAACATCACGGTGTCACCGTTGTCCTCGAACTCCTCCAGCAGCCAGCGCTGGAACTTGTCGGCGTCGTCCACGGGCAGGGCAGCCATGATGTAGAAGGCGCCGTGGGGGCACTTGCAGATGACGCCGGGGATCTTCTGCAGACACTCCACCACCGTGTCGCGGCGCTTCTTGTACTCCTTGCGGACGGCCTCGAAGTACTCGGGGCCCACGTCGTACAGGGCGGCAGAGGCCACCTGGTCCAAAGTGGCCACGGACAGACGGCTCTGGCAGTACTTCATGGCCTGGCCCAGGAACTCATGGTTCCGGGAGATCAGGCAGCCGATACGGGCGCCGCAGGCGGAGAACCGCTTGGAGACGGTGTCGGCCAGAATCACGTTGTCGGCGGCGTCGGCGAACTCGCCCATGGACTGCAGGGGCTCGCCGGCATAGACGAACTCGCGGTAGGCCTCGTCACCGATGACGAACAGGTCGTGCTCCTTGGCGATATCCACGATCATGCGCATCTCGTCGTGGGTCAGCACCACGCCGGTGGGGTTGCCGGGGTTGGTGACCACGATGGCGCGGGTGTGCTCGTTGATCTCGGCCTCGATCTTGGCCCGGTCGGCGTAATGGTAGCCCTCCTCGGGAGTGGTGGGGATGGGGTGGATCGTGGCGCCGCAGGTGGCCACCATGGTGTTGTAGTTGGGATAGAAGGGCTCGGGGATCAGAACCTCGTCGCCGTCATCCAGAATGCACTGGAAGGTGATGGCCAGAGCCTCGGAGCCGCCGGTGGTGATGAGGATCTCATCGGAGGCAAAGTGCATGTCCAGCTTCTCATAATACTTGCGGATGGCCTCGATCAGCACGGGCATACCGGGAGACGGGGCATAGGCCAGAACGTCCTGGTTGAAGTTGCGGACGGCCTCGAAATACTCCGGCGGCGTCTCGATATCGGGCTGGCCGATGTTCAGGTGGTAGATCTTGCGGCCCTTCTGCTCCGCTGCCACGGCGAAGGGGTGGAACTTGCGCATGGGCGACAGGCCGCAGCGCTGCACTTTGCTGGAAAACTTCATGTTTTTTCCTCCTTCAATCTATCCTGGCGGGACTCCCCTCCCGCCATCTTTCGTCCGGTTCCGCGGACGGGATTCACTGCTTTGACCGATTTCAGTTCATCTGACGGCGGCGGCTCAGGTTCACCGTGCCGTCGGTCATGTCGCCCAGGTTGTCCAGGCTCTTGCCGGTGCCCAGCGCCACGCAGGAGATGGCGTCCTCCGCCACCTGGGTGTGGATGCCGGTGCGGGCGGTGATCAG
>CACZNU010000097.1 GCA_902782615.1 Oscillospiraceae bacterium
CCCGGTGGACGGAAAAGTCATAGACGGCACAAGCGCTGTCAATGAGAGTGCCTTGACAGGCGAGAGCCTGCCGGTGGACAAGGCGGCAGGGGATCTGGTTTCCGCCGGGACCATCAATCAGTCCGGCCTGCTTCGCTGCAGCGCTACCCGGGTGGGGGAGGACACCACCCTCAGCCAGATCATCCAGATGGTCAGCGACGCGGCGGCCACCAAGGCGCCCATTGCCAAGATCGCCGACAAGGTGTCCGGCATCTTCGTCCCCGTGGTGATCTCCATTGCCGCCGTCACCACCCTGGTGTGGACGCTCATCAGCGGCGACTTTGGCTATGCCCTGGCACGGGGCATCTCCGTGCTGGTCATCAGCTGTCCCTGCGCCTTGGGCCTGGCCACCCCTGTGGCCATCATGGTGGGTAGCGGCGTGGGCGCCAGGAACGGCATTCTCTTTAAGACGGCGGCCTCCCTGGAGAGCGCCGGCAAGACGGACATCGTGGTGCTGGACAAGACCGGCACGATCACCGCCGGCGAGCCGAAGGTGACGGACGTGATCCCCGTCTCTGTGAACGAGGAGAAGCTGTTGACGCTGGCTCTGGCTCTGGAGCAGGGCAGCGAGCATCCGCTGGCCCGGGCTGTGCTGCAGGAGGCCAAGAGCCGCGGCATCTCCGCCGTGGCGGTGGAGAACTTCCGCGCTCTGCCGGGCAACGGCCTGGAGGCCGTATGGAACGGCGCCAAGCTGCTGGGCGGCAGTTTGTCCTTTATCTCGGGAAAGACCAATGTTTCGGCGGACATCCGCACCAAGGCTGAAGAACTCTCCGACCAGGGCAAGACGCCGCTGCTGTTCTGCCGTGACGGGGAACTGCTGGGCGTCATCGCCGTAGCGGACGTCATCAAGGCCGACAGCCCTGAGGCGGTGCGCCAGCTGCGGAACATGGGTATCCGGGTGGTGATGCTCACCGGCGACAACGAGAAGACCGCCCGGGCCATCGGCTCCCAGGCCGGTGTGGACGAGGTGATCGCCGGCGTCCTGCCCGATGGCAAGGAGAATGTCATCCGCCGACTGCAGCAGCAGGGCAAGGTGGCCATGGTGGGGGACGGTATCAACGACGCCCCGGCCCTGACCCGTGCCGATCTGGGCATCGCCATCGGCGCAGGTACCGACGTGGCCATCGATGCGGCGGACGTGGTGCTGATGAAGAGCCGCCTCAGTGACGTGCCGGCGGCCATCCGTCTCAGCCGGGCCACGTTGCGGAACATCCGCCAGAATCTGTTCTGGGCCTTCTTCTATAACTCCATCGGCATCCCCCTGGCGGCGGGTGTGTTCATCCCCCTGGGCCTGATGCTGAACCCCATGTTCGGCGCGGCGGCCATGAGCCTCTCCAGCTTCTGCGTGGTGTCCAACGCCCTGCGGCTCAACTGGTGCAAGCTGTACGATCCCAGCCATGATCACGCCAGGAAGCAGATTCCCGCAGCGGATCTGACGGCGGCGCCGGAGGAGCAGATCGTGACCATGCACATTGACGGCATGATGTGCCAACACTGCGAAGCGGCGGTGAAGCGGGCGCTGGAGGCGGTGCCCGGCGTGGCCTGCGCTGACGCCAGCCATGAAAAAGGAGTGGCTCTGGTGCGGCTCAACGGCCAGGCAGACCGCCAAAAGATGAAACAGGCGGTGGAGGCGGAGGACTACACCGTGATATCCATCGACGGTTAAGAAAAGAAACACCCCGGAGAACTCTCCGGGGTGTTTTTCTATCATACGGTGCCTCAGTGGTCGGATTTCAGGCCAGCGCCGCACATGGTGATGAGACAGTCCGGCGTGGGACCATACTGCCGGCAGTACTGGAGATAGGCGGCGTAGTTGGCGGCGGTGGTGTGCTCGCAGTAGATACCCTTCCGAGCCAGAGCGGCCCGGGCCGCCAGGATCTCATCCTCCGGCGCGTGGACGAAGCGGACGCCGTGCTTTTTTGCCAGGCGCAGGATGGTCTCGCCCCGCATGGGCTGCCCAATGGCGATGCCCTCGGCCAGCGTGGGGGCGGGGGACACGGCGGCGGGCACATCGCTGTCCGTTTCCATGGCCCGCAGGAGGGGATCGCAGCGCTCCGACTGCAGAGCGATGATGAGGGGCGTGTGGTCGATGCAGCCGGAGGAGAGCAGATGCTCCAGTGCGTAGATGGCGCCCAGGAACAGCGTACCGTTGCCCACCGGGATCACCAGATGCTCGGGGATGCGGCCCAACTGCTCGTATACCTCGTAGATGTAGGTCTTGGTGCCCTCATAGAAGAAGGGATTGTACACGTGGTTGGCGTAGTAGACGCCATCGCTCTCTACCTTGGTCCGGCATACGTCGGCGCAGTGATCCCGGCTGCCGGGCACCACAGTGCAGACGGCGCCGTGGGCGCGGATCATGTCGATTTTCTTGGGGGAGGTACCCTCCGGCACGAAAATCTCGCAGGATATCCCGGCCCTGGCGCAGTAGGCGGCCACAGCGTTGCCGGCGTTGCCGCTGCTGTCCTGCACCACCCGGCCCACGCCGATGGCCTTACAGTGGGCGATCAGCGCCGCCGCGCCACGGTCCTTGAAGGAGAGCGTAGGCATAAAATAGTCCATTTTCAGCAGCACGTCGTCGTCCAGCCGTACCACGGGGGTCATGCCCTCGCCCAGAGTGACGTCGCGCCAGGACTCGTCCTCCAGCGCCATGAACTGCCGGTAGCGGAACAGGTTCCACTGGTGCGTATCCACCAGCGAGAAGTCAAACTTGGGCGGCTGGAAATCAAGATCCCACAGGCCGCCGCAGACACATCTGGGGGCACGGGTGGTGACATCGGCGGTTTTGCCGCACTTGGAACAGACGAACTTCATGGCGCAACTCCTTTCCATAAAAGACTTTGACATCAGCATATAGAATTATACCGAGAATTGCAAGAATGTTCTCATTTTGTTCTCACTTTTTTGATTTTTTATGGTATGATAACCGCACAAGAGGAGGGATGGACATGGAGATCAGACGCAGAAAACGGGAGCTGGGGCGCCCTATTGACAATCCGGTCCGTCACGCCCTGGAGAAGACGGGATACGAGTGCAAGCTGCTCTCGGTCACCCATCCCTGGCAGCCCTATATGACATTTCACACCACCGGCCGGTTTTCACGGTCGGACCGCAGCTACCACAAGAATTGCGGTCCCACTGCCATCACCAACCTGCTTGACGCTGCGGCAGCGCGGTGCGGCAGGGAGGATCTCCTACGGCTGTCGCCGGAGGAGATCTTCCGCCGTGTCGCCGCCATCGGACGGCACAGGGCCGCCTACTGGAGCATTCGGGATCCCATCCCCCTGGGCGGCACGTCCTACGCCATGCTGGGAAACTATATTCACACCTGCCTTTACCGCTTTGGCCTCGGTGACCGGGTACGCCTGTCAGGACGCCTGCTGTCTTCCGCCCGGGATATGGCCCGGGAGATCCGGCAGGACAGCCTGCTGATCCTGTCGCTGTACCGCCACCCCTATTACGGTTCCCATATCGTGGTGGCCTACGGCGTGGTGGAGGTAGCGGTGGCAGGCCGCGCCGCGCCCCGGCTCTACCTGGAGGTGGCGGATGGCTGGACGAGCCGGCCTCGGTATATCGCCGCCGAGGACCTGAAGCACTGCGGCTACGTGGCGGTAACGCTTCGATAGGGAGAGGACCGTCCCGGGGAGAACGGTTTTTCCAAAATGATTACAAAACAATGCCAGATAGCCTATGATTCGATTACAATATGCGGTCATTTATTGACCCGGGACGGACTGCGGGATACAATAGACGGGCAGCCGGTGAAAAGGAGGGATCAACGATGAGACGAGGGATCGCACTGCTGCTGACAGTAGTACTGGCTTTGAGCCTGACAAGCTGCTTCAGCCCCAAACAGGAGACGCCGGATGAGGATCACGCCATCAAGGTCTTGCCGTTGATCCGCCAGGTGGACGCCACCGACTTTCCTGTGGACGGAGAATTTGCCGACGGGAAGGTGACCCGCTTCCAGTTGGCACAGGCTATCCGTGAAGCGGCGGAACATGAGCTGGACGCGGAGGCGGGGAAAGCCGCCGGTCTGGGGGAGGACAAACGGGGCTGCTGGAGCCACAGTGTCCATTTGGAGGGCGTGTCCGCGGGCTATACCCGAAACGACCTGTGGATCGACATGACCTGCGGCCTGACGGAGAACGTGATCCGCGTCACGGCCCACCGGGGCCGAGAGAGCGGCGTGTGCTATGTGGATGGGGAGACCCTCTACCAGATGCTGCGTCACTGGAACGACCGGGAGCTGACCATAGACCAGGAGGACTATCCTGCATTCCGGGGGGCTGTGGAGCACAACGTGGAGAAGATCTACTGGGAGGAGCGGGCCAAGGGCCAGCCCTATACCGGCTGGGAGGTAACGTCGTTTGAATGGCTGGCCTCCTATGTGGACAAGGAGGACGACACCACCATCCACGTCTACTCTGTGGACTACGTGATGCTGACCGACGATCCGGAGGCGGTGA
Source organism: Oscillospiraceae bacterium (assembly GCA_902782615.1). Lineage (GTDB taxonomy): Bacteria > Bacillota > Clostridia > Oscillospirales > Oscillospiraceae > Vescimonas. Next base: position 4,509 of record CACZNU010000097.1, read on the forward strand.
AGTGGAGCGAGGGCATGAGTCTGGACAGCCAGGCCCGCGTGGAAAACGTAGGCGATTTCGGCCGCCTGGCCGCCCGGTACTGGTGGTGGGGCGAGAAGTATGAGACGGCGCCTCTGAGCCGGGAACGGGACGTAAAAACGGAATTTGAGGAGGCCCGGGACGCCATCGTAGCGGCAAATCCCCGGGACTGAGCGAATTGCACATAAAAAGCGGAGAGGAAAAGCCTCTCCGCTTTTTATATCGATCTTTATGCCATCCCCGCCGCCTTTTTGATGCGGCCAATGGCCTTGTGCAGTACACTGCGGGGGCAGGCGAAGTTCAGACGCATAAAGCCTTCGCCGCCGTCGCCGAACATGGTGCCGCCGTCCAGCCAGATCCCGGCCTTCTTCAGGAAGAAGTCATCCAGCTCTTGCCCATTCAGCCGCAGACCGCGGCAGTCCAGCCAGGAGAGATAGGTGCCTTCAGTCTCCATAGCGGTAATGGGCGCCCCGGCGGGAAATGACCGGTACAGCAGGTCCAGATTGCCCTTCAAATAGGCCAGCAGGCCCTCCAGCCACGGCTCGCCCTGGCCGTAGGCGGCGGTGGCCGCCGCCAGGTGCATCACGCCCCACAGACCCAGGCCGGAGGCGGAGCAGATCTCCTGCACAGCCCGGCGCAGATCCTCGTTGGGGATGATCATGTGGGCGGCCGGCAGACCTGCCATGTTGAAGGTCTTGGTGGGTGCCATGCAGGTGACGGTCCGCGCGGCAATCTCGGGGGATACGCTGGCGATCGGCACGTGGCGATTGGGGGTGAAGATGAGATCGGCGTGGATCTCATCGGAGATGATTTTCACGTCATACTTACAGCACAGACGGCCCAGCTCTGCCAGTTCCTCCCGCTTCCAGACCCGGCCCACGGGATTGTGAGGAGAGCAAAGGAGAAACACTTTACAATTCGGATCCCGCAGCTTCTCCTCAATGTCGGCAAAGTCGAAATGATAGTGCCCGTTCTCCAAACGGAGAGGGCTCACCATCAACTTCCGGCCGCAGCCGGTGATGATCCGGGCAAAGGGGTAGTAGACGGGCTGACAGAGAAGGACGCCCTCGCCGGGGGTGGTGAGTGCCCGGATGGCGGCAGATACGCCGGCCAGCACGCTGGGGATAGGGGCCAGCCAGGCGACGTCCAGCTGCCAGCCCATGCGGCGGCCATACCAGTCCGCTAGCAGGCGGCTGTAACTCTCGTCGGGGACGGTATAGCCGAAGATCTTTTGCCCGGCGGCTCGCTCCATGGCCTCCACCACAGCCGGCGGTGTGGGAAAATCCATGTCCGCCACCCACATGGGGATAACGTCCTCCGGCGCACCGGCCGGGGGCTTTCCGTATTTGATGGAGCCGGTGCCCCGGCGGTCATATACCCGGTCAAAAAAGCTGCTGTCAAATCGCTCCATAGTGCCCTCCGTTCTCCGCCGGCGGCGGAACTATATTTTATAGTCCCATTGTACCCCCTCCGTCGCAGGCAGCGCAAGAGGGATTTCCCATGTTCCGCCGGGAAAAGTTGAAATTGCACTTGCACGCTGGAACTGTTATAATATACAATAATCTGTAGAATCACCGCAGAAACCTGCTTCAATTTGGGAGGGATTCCACATGGATAACAGACCGAACGGACGGGAGAAAAACGTAACGGGCCAGGGAAAGGGCCTGTATAAGCGGGGCGATGGGCTGAACACCGGCGGCCCCGTAGGCAAGCAGGACGGTTACCAGGGCAGAAAGCAGCAGTCCGCCTCCGGCGGCAGCGGCGGAAACCGCGCCGGAGGGGGCCGCAGCCCGCTGATGATCATCATCGCGCTGGTGGTCCTTCTGCTGGGCGGCGGCGGAGCGGGCCTGGGCGGCCTGTTCGGCGGCTCTGGCAACAGCTCCCAGCCCACCACGCCGGTCCAGCAGCCTACGCAGCAGACCACCCAGAACACCAGCCACTACGGCGTCTCCGGCGGCACCTCCATTCTCAACAGCCTCCTGGGCGGCAGCAGCGTCGGCTATACCGGCGGCGGCAACGTGTCCACCGGCTGGATGGGCGGCAGCAACACCGGCCGGCTGAACACCTCCGTGGCCTCCGGCGCCAGGGCCAAGCGCACCAAACTGCTGGGCGGCGGTCGGGATACCATCACCATCATGGTGTACATGTGCGGCGCGGATCTGGAGTCCAGGAACGCCATGGCCTCTTCCGACCTGCAGGAGATGCTAAACGCAACCACCGGCACCAACATCAACATTATCGTCTATACCGGCGGCTGCCGGCAGTGGAAGAACAATCTGGTCAGCAGCAGCGTCAACCAGGTCTACCGGATCCAGAACGGGCAGATCGATTGCCTGGTGAAGGACGACGGCAGCCGGGTTATGACCGACCCCAACACCCTGGCTCGGTTCATCAAGTTCTGCGGCGACAGCTTTCCCGCCAACCGGAACATGCTGATCTTCTGGGACCACGGCGGAGGATCCATCAGTGGCTACGGCTACGATGAGAAGAGCCCCCGCTCCGGCTCCATGGGACTGTCCGGCATCAACCAGGCGCTGGCGGCGGCCGGCGTCACCTTTGACGCCATTGGCTTTGACACTTGTCTCATGGCAACACTGGAGACGGGTCTCATGCTGGAGCCCTATGCCGACTATATGATCGCCTCCGAGGAGACGGAGCCCGGCGTGGGCTGGTTCTACACCAATTGGCTGACAGAGCTGGGGAGGAATCCCTCCATGTCCACCCTGGAGCTGGGCAAGAAGATTGTGGATGACTTCGTGAGCGTGTGCGCCCAGAAGTGCCGTGGCCAAAAGACCACTCTGTCCGTGGTGGATCTGGCGGAGCTGAGTGCCACCGTACCCGGCAAGCTGAAGGCTTTTGCCGCCGGCACCTCCCAGCTGATGCAGACCAATCAGTATCAGGTGGTGTCCAACGCCCGCGGCAGCACCCGGGAATTTGCATCCTCCAACAAGATCGACCAGGTGGACCTGGTGCATTTGGCCCTCAACTTGAACACTTCGGAGAGCAAGGCCCTGGCCAACGCTCTGCTGGGCGCTGTCAAGTACAACGGCACCTCCTCCAATATGACCAACGCCTATGGTCTGTCCATCTATTTCCCGTATCAGAAGGCCTCCAAGGTGACCAGCGCCGTGGCGGCCTATGAGGCTATCGGCATGGACAGCGACTATGCCCGCTGCATCCAGCAGTTTGCCAGCATGGAGGTGGGTGGCCAGACGGTGGCCGGCGGCGTCTCCTCGCCGCTGACATCCCTGATGGGCGGCGGTTCCTCCGGCGGACAGGTGGGCATGGATGCCATTGTGGATATTCTGGGCGCCCTGATGGGCGGTGGCTCCTCCGGCGGTTTCTATGGCCGTACGCTGGATCTGGATGACACAGCTTCCTTCATTGCCGACCACCAGTTTGATGCCGGCGCCCTGGTGTGGACCACCTCGGGCGGTGTGCCCCAGATGCGGTTGAGTGAGGACCAGTGGGCTCTGGTCCACGATCTGCAGCTGAACGTCTTCTTTGATGACGGCGAGGGCTACATCGACCTGGGCTTGGATAACGTCTATCAGTTCACTGAGGACGGCGCCCTGCTGGGTGAGTACGATGGTACCTGGCTGGCTATCGACGAGCAGGTGGTGGCCTACTACTACGTGGACAGCGTCTTTGACGGCGACAGCTATACCATCACCGGCCGGGTGCCCGTGATGATCACCCACGAGGGCGGCGAGCCCTACCGGGCCGAGCTGATCATAGTCTTTGACAATGACCACCCCTACGGCACTATCGCCGGAGCCCGGGCCGTCTACGTCAACGACGAGACGGATACCGTGCCCAAGGGCCTGGGCCTTGCCGACGCCGATACCGTGGCCGACAGCACACTGACCATTGACGGCACGGGCCTGGCCGCGCTGACTAAGGGCGACAAGCTGGACTTCATCTGCGACTACTACAGCTACGACGGCGACTATCAGAACAGCTACTATCTGGGCGAGCAGATGACCTATACCGGCGACCACGAGATCAGCAACGTGACCATCGACAAGGATGCCGCCACCGCCACCTATCTCTTCACCGACATCTACTGCCAGGAGTACTGGACGCCGGTGCTGCCATGATTTGGGGAAAGATTTGATTAAAAAAAGAAACGCCAAGGCAACTGCCTTGGCGTTTCTTTTTTTGAGTTATTCCGTCAGATTCTCCTGAGCCGGGCCGGAGATGAGATTTCCCCGGCAGTCGTACCGGGAGCCGTGACAGGGGCAGTCCCAACTCTTTTCATCGCCATTCCACTCCAGTTGGCACCCCAGGTGGCGGCACCGGATGTCCACCACATAGACGGCGCCGTCGGTATCCTTGTAGACACCCACCTTCCTGCCCGCCATGGTCACCACACCGCCGCGCCCCGGGGCCAGATCGGCCACGCTCTCCCGAGGGATCTGAAAGACCTGCCTGACCAGCCCCTTCACGGCGTGACGGCCCTCCTTGGCAAGACCGGGGAGAACGGAACCGCTGAACCGTCCCGGGTCGAACAGGGGGGCGTAGGGATTACCTTTCCCGTCAATGAGGTCCCTCAGCAGCAGGGCGGACACCATGGAGGCGGTCATGCCCCACTTGCGGAAGCCGGTGACCACGTACCAGTTGGGTCGGCAGGCGGCGTAGCGGCCGATATAGGGCACGTTATCCGGCGTCATGCAGTCCTGGGCTGACCAGTGGGCCACCTCGCGGCAACCGGGGAACCAGGATCGGGCCTTTTGCCGCAGATCCTCATACCGTCCGCCTTCCCGGTTCTCCCCGGTGCGGTGTCCGCCGCCGCCCAACAGCAGGAGATTCCCGTACCGGCGGAAGGAGTAGCCGTCCAGCTTGGGTCCCACCCACATACCGTCGATTCGTGGCGCGTTCTCCAGCGCCAGTACGTAGGACCGCTCCTGGTGCATCCGGGCAAAGTAGAGGCCGGGAAAGTTGATGAAGGGATAGTGGGTGGCAAAGACAATCTTCTCCGCCCGGACGGTGCCCCGGTCTGTTCGGATCACATCGCCTTCCACAGACCTGACAGGCGTCTCCTCATAGATGACCAGATCCTCCGCCATGGCGGAGAGAAACTTCAGCGGATGGAACTGGGCCTGGTTGGCAAACCGCACCGCCCCTGCCGCTGGAAGGGGGAGGGGAATCTCAGAGACGAAGGAGGCGGGAAGCCCCAGCCGCCGGGCAGTGTCCGCTTCTTCCTTCAGCCGCTCCGAGCTATTGCCATAGACGTAGGCGTCGCAGGTCTCCAGCTGGCAGTCGATGTGCCGCTTTGCAATGAGGTCCCGGTAGGTTCGGATGGCCTCCTCGTGGGCTGAGCCGTAGAGCCGGGCCCGGTTTTCGCCCAGATTTTCCGCCAGCTCCCGGTAGAGCATGCCGTGCTGGGAGGTGATTTTGGCGGTGGTGTTTCGGGTCTGCCCGCTGGCGATGCGATGGGCCTCCAGCACCGCCACCTGATGTCCCGCCTCCTGCAGGGCGGCGGCGATGAGGATTCCCGCCATCCCGGCGCCGATGACGGCAATCTCCGTTTCCATATCACCCGGCAGGGGCGCCCGCCGCCCGATCTCACAGGTCTGTGACCAGATGGATTCCATATATTTCCCTCCGTGATCCGAAAATAGGTTTTATCGGGGATAGTTTTGCGGCGGAGGGACCAGAATATGCGGTGAAAACTGCCTCTGAGGTGAGAGAATATGAATCGATTGCAATATGAAAAGTCCCCCTATCTTCTCCAGCACGCCGACAACCCGGTGGACTGGTATCCCTGGGGCGAGGAGGCCTTTGAGGCGGCCCGGCGGGAGGACCGACCGGTGTTCCTCAGCGTTGGCTATTCCACCTGCCACTGGTGCCACGTGATGGCCCGGGAGTCCTTCCAGGCGGAGGAGGTGGCGCGGGCGATCAACGAGGGGTATATTCCTATCAAGGTGGACCGGGAAGAGAGACCGGACGTGGACAGCACCTATATGGCGGCCTGTCTTGCCGTGAACGGCTCCGGCGGCTGGCCGCTGACGGTGCTGCTGACACCGGATCAGAAGCCCTTCTGGGCGGGGACGTATCTGCCCAAGGCCCAGCTTCTGTCCCTGCTGAGGCAGGTATCGGAGCTGTGGAAGTTCGACCGAGGACGCCTGCTGTCCATGAGCAGTGAGCTGACGGAGCATTTGCGCCGTGAGGAGGAGATCCATCCGGACCAGCCCACCCGGGAGCTGGTGGAGGCGGGGGTTCGGTCCTTTGCCCGGATGTTTGACGCCGAGTGGGGCGGCTTTGGCAGGGCACCCAAGTTTCCCACGGCTCACAATCTGCTTTTTCTGCTGCGCTATGGTGCCCTGACCGATGATGATCATGCCGGGGAGATGGCGGAACAGACGCTGGAGCACATGTATCGGGGCGGACTCTTTGACCATGTAGGCGGAGGCTTTTCCCGCTATTCTACCGACGGGCGGTGGCTGGTACCCCACTTTGAGAAGATGCTCTATGACAACGCCCTGCTGGTCCTGGCCTATACGGAGGCCTATCAGCAGACGGGGCAGCCCTGGCAGGAGCGGCTCATCCGCCGCACCCTGGGCTATGTGCTCCGGGAACTGACGGATCCCAGGGGCGGATTCTACTGCGGGCAGGACGCCGACAGCGAGGGAGTGGAAGGGAAGTACTACACCTTTACACCACGGGAAATCACGGAGCTTTTGGGGTATGAGGCGGGCGGTGCCTTTTGTCGCCGGTTCGGCATTACCGAGCAGGGGAATTACCACGGCAAGAGTATCCTCAACCTGATCGATGCCCCCCGCTGGGAGCAGACATCAGAGGGGATGGAGGGGCTTTTGAAGCGGGTCTACGACTACCGCAAGGGCCGCACGGCCCTCCATCGGGACGACAAGGTACTGACCGCCTGGAACGGTCTGATGATCGCCGCCCTGGCCCGGGCGGGCCTGGCACTGGATGAGCCCCGGTACACGGAGGCGGCTGTGAGGGCGGCAGATTTCATTGGAAAAAAACTGAAGGATGACCACGGCCATCTGCTGGCCCGGTGGCGGGAGGGAGACGCGGCCCATCCCGGCAAGCTGGAGGACTACGCCTTTTACACCTGGGGACTGCTGGAGCTCTACGGGACCACTTTCCGTATCTCATATCTAAAGGAGGCCTGCCGAATGGCGGAAGAGCTGCTGGAGCGGTTTTTTGACGGCCGGCGGGGCGGCTTCTACCCGTATGCCGCCGACGGCGAGCAGCTCATCACGCGGATAAAGGAGGTCTATGACGGCGCCTTGCCGTCCGGCAATGCCGTGACGGCGCTGGTGCTGTCCCGACTGGGGCGGCTCACCGGGGAGGAGAAATGGCGCCAGGCTACCCAATTGCAGCTGCGGTATCTCACTGGCGCCATCCGCACCTACCCGGCGGGGCACAGCTTCACCCTGCTGACTCTGCTGGAGAAGCTGTGGCCCACGGCGGAGCTGATCTGTGCGGCACAAGCGGTGCCGGAGGAGCTGAAGGACTATCTGCGCCGCCAGCCGCGACAGGGCCTGACGGTGCTGGTCAAAACGCCGGAGAACGCCGATGCCCTGGCGGAGCTGGCACCTTTCACAGCCAATTACCCCGTTCCGGAAGAGGGAACGCGGTACTATCTCTGCAGCGGCGGCACCTGCCGACAGCCCGTTTCGTCGATAGAGAAGCTGGAATAAACACAAAAACACCCCGGAAACTTCCTGGTTTCCGGGGCGCTTTTTTCACTTTTCAGGCTATTCCGCGTAGGTCAGCTGCATACGGAAAACGCATGAATCCCCCTCGCCGGTAAGGTAATACTGAGGCCCCTCCTGACCCCAGGACACGGTCAGTTCCTGGCCGTACCGGGCCTCACTGGCGTACTCCACAGAGATAGCGGTGAGCGCCTTGCCTGCCGCGGCGGCATCGATGTGGTCCTCCGCCAGGTCGAAGAAGCGGGTGTTGTTCATGTGGCCGTTGAGGTCCACGTAGCTGTAGGGCACGGTGAAGGAGGTGTGATGAGTGCAGGTCATCCGGGGGGTGGGAGAGGGCAGGGCGATCTCCTCGCCGGTGGTGACGCCTTCGATGACGACGCCCACCGTTTCCGGAAAGACCATTTTCCGCGTCTCTGCGTTCACCAGCGTCCACAGGGCGCTGGCACGGAGCAGGGGCTCGCCGGACTTGGTCTCCACGCTGTAATAGCGGGGGAAGAGGACGTGCATGGTCCGGCCCGGCCAGCTCTTAAGTACGATCTCCTCGTCATATTCCGGCATACGGCGGATCTGGGCGTTCTGGAGACCCAGTACCCACAGGACGCCGCGGTCCAGCGTCTTGTCCCGGCCCATGCCCAGCTCCTCGGTATGGCGGATGGACGCCTCCTGCAGCAGCCGGAACAGCTCCGAGGTCCGCAGCCGCCGGTACATATCCACGTGCTCGCTCCGCAGGAGCAGCTCTTTCCGATAGATGCTCATGCCTGGGGCAGCCTCTTCTCAATGGCGTCCACCACGTCGCCCAGGGTGGACAGCCTCTTCCACTGGCGCTCCGGGATCCGTACGTCGAACAGGGCCTCCAGCTTGCAGATGATGAGAACGAAGCCCATGGAGTCGATGGCGGTCTCGGTGTTGATGACCGTGTCCTCCCGCAGCTCCACATCCTTCATGTCGGGGAAGCAGTCGTAGATCACGGTCCTGGTCTTCTGGAGAATCTCCTGTCTTGTCATAGCAAACCTGCTTTCTGCTGGACTTCCCAGCGCTTTATTTTGCCCGTTGCCGTCCGCGGCAGCGGATCGTCGGTGATGAGGATGGCGGTGAGCTGCTGGCCCCGGGGGAGCTGTGCCATCAGGGGGCGGAGCGTCTCCTTCAGCTCCTGCTCCTGCGCCTGGCCGCTGTAAAGGAGGACGGGCCGCTCATCCCGGAGGGTGACGGCCAGCTCCGTGTGTCCCAGCGCCTCCGCCAGATGCGCCTCGTACTCCGGCAGGAAGATC
>CACZNU010000098.1 GCA_902782615.1 Oscillospiraceae bacterium
AAATGCGGTTTTTTCATTTTGGAAAACCCTTGTGTCACAAGGCTTTCCGCGATTCGCACGGTGTGAAGCGCGAGACATTTTGAGTCCGTCACGTCTGCCATTCCATCACACCGGCGGATAGAACGGAATCATTATAGCGTATCCGCCGCGTAAAATCAAGTGCAATTTCCCCCGGGACGGGTGCGGCCGGAATTTGAAAACTTATGCTACCATATTCTGCGAATCTGTGGTATGATATACATGAAAAAGCATGGGCTTAAATGGACGAAAGGGGAGAGCGCATGAGAACTGTCTGGAAGAGAATATGGCTGCTGGGCGGCGCTCTGGCGCTGGCATGGCTTTTGAGCGGCTGCTCCTTCTTCTCCAGCGCCGAGAGCCTGTTTACGCTGCCCCAGTTGCCTATCGAGTATACGGACCTGTCCGACCAGATCCAGGCCCTGATCGCAGACGGCTATGAATATGCCTCCCCCACCGGGGGCCGGAACATCCAGTCCGTGCAGATGGTGGACCTGGATGGGGACGGCGACGAGGAGGCGGTGGCCTTCTTCCGCCGCACCAGCGACGAGAAGCCCCTGAAGATCTTTATCTTCCGGGCCAGTGAGGACAGCTATGAGCAGCTGTGCACCGTGGAGAGCAGCGGCAGCGCCATCGACAGCGTCTACTACCGGGATCTGTCCGGCGACGGGAAGCAGGAGCTGATCGTGGGCTGGCGGATCGGCGCCGACGTGCAGACGGTGGCGGTCTATGCCATCGGCAATCAGCCCGCCACGCTGATGCAGAGCGGATACATCCGCTACAATATCGAGGAGCTGGACGGAGACGGCGTACCCAGCCTGCTGGTGCTGCGAGCGGACGATGAGGGCAGCAGCCTGGCGGAATTCTACAGCTGGCAGGACGATAAGATGGCGGTGTCCTACACCGCCCGTCTCTCCGGCACCATGGCCGAGCTGGTCCGGGGCAGCGTGGTCTCCGGCGTGCTGAACGAGGATGCCAGGGCGGTGTTCATCACCGGCATCAGCGATGAATCCATGGCTTCTACGGATATCCTTACCTACCGCCAGGGGGCGGGCCTGGTGAACGCGGCGCTGGACCAGCGGACCGGAAGGCCCGGCGTGGTCTTCCCCTACATGCAGCTCCGTCCCCAGGATATTGACGGCGACGGCTCCATTGAGGTGCCCAATCCGATGGCGGACGAGAGCGGACAGCTCACGGGCGTTGTGGAGTGGCTCCGGTTCGATGAGCGGGGCAGGTCGGAGCGGGTCATGACCACCTATCACCATCTGTCCGGCGGCTGGTACTTCATCCTGCCTGCCGAGTGGGACGACCGGGTGAAGATCACCAACAGCGAGCGGGGCGCCTATGAGGTTCAGACCGTTTTCACGGTGGATGACGCCGATGTGCTCTCCATCTATACGCTGACCGGCGAGAACCGGGAGAACCGGGCCCTGCGGGGCAACCGGGTGGTGCTCAAGCGCCAGACCGGCACGGTATATGCCGGCGAGCTGCTCTCCGGCGCGGAGACCTACAAGGCTCCGGAGGAGCTGCTGCGCCAGAACTTCAAACTGATCGTCAACCAATGGACCAACGGATAACCTGATCTGCCATAGAGGAAAGGAAGGTCTGCGCATATGAAAAAGGTACTGGTACTGGAGGATGAGTCCAGCATCCGCAGCTTTATCGTGATCAATCTTCGCCGGGCCGGCTACGAGGTGATCGAGGCCGAGACGGGGGAGGAGGCTCTGGAGAAGCTGGAGCACCACCGGGATACCCGGGTAGCCCTGCTGGACGTGATGCTGCCGGGCATCGACGGCTTTGAGGTCTGCCGCCGCATCCGCGCCGGCAACGCCAACATCGGCATCATCATGCTGACCGCCCGTGCCCAGGAGATGGACAAGGTCACCGGGCTGATGACCGGCGCCGACGACTACGTCACCAAGCCCTTCTCCCCGGCGGAGCTGACCGCCCGGGTGGACGCTCTCATGCGCCGCAGCGGCGGCGGCAGCGAGGCCAATGACGGGGAGATCCGGCAGGATCCCTTCCTGCTGAACACCCGCAACCGCACCCTGGAGAAGAACGGCCAGCGGGTCAAGCTGACCCAGGTGGAGTACGCCATCATCAAGATGTTCATGGAGAACCCCGGCAAGGCTCTGTCCCGGGAGGAGATCCTGGACATGGTCTGGGGCCGGGACTACTTCGGTGAGCTGAAGATCGTAGACGTGAACATCCGCCGTCTGCGGCTGAAGATCGAGGACAATCCCACCAACCCCACCTATATCACCACCGTGTGGGGCTACGGCTACAAGTGGGGCTTCTGATGCCCCGCCAATTCTCAGGAGAGGAGGACGCACCATGGCAAAGCGGCTGCCCGTTGTCCGCGGTCTGCGGAAGCGCTGGCTATTGAACAGTGTGGGCCCGGTGATCATCATCATGGTGCTCATCGCCTTTCTGGCGGCCGGCGTGGTGGACAGCACCTATTACGGCAGCGCCCGCTCCTCTCTGGAGGCCAAGGCCAAGGCCGGCGCCGACTATTTCAACACCTATACCATGAACAGCTACAGCGAGTATTACCGGACCGCCTCGCTGTATGTGGCCAGCTTTGACGAGAGCGACGTGGTGGAGCTGCAGTTCCTCAACGTCTCCGGCCGGATCGAGACCTCCACCCGAGGCCTGACCGCCGGCACCTCCCCCGGCACCATGGATATCAGCCGCGCCCTGGAGACAGGGCGGGTGGCCAGCTTCAGCGGACCGGACCCGGCCACCGGCGAGAGGATCATGGCGGTCAGCAGTCCCCTGGTGTTCAACGGCACCGTGGTGGGTCTGATGCGCTATGTCACCTCCACCCGGCTCATCGACCGGCAGGTGCTGCTGACGGGCCTTTCCGTGGGGGCGGTGATCCTGGGCATCATCTTCCTGGTGGTGGTCACCAGTCTGCTCTTTATCAACAGCGTGGTGGAGCCGGTGGCGGAGGTCACCGAGGCCGCCAAGCGCATCTCCGACGGCAGCTACGGCATCCAGATCCCCAACCGCTACTCCGACGAGATGGGGGAGCTGGTGGACAACATCAACGATATGTCCCTGAAGATCAGCCAGAGCGAGAAGATGCAGACGGAGTTCATCTCCTCTGTGTCCCACGAGCTGCGCACGCCCCTGACCGCCATCAACGGCTGGGGCGAGACGCTGCTGGCCGACGAGAGCAGCGACCGGGCCCAGCTCCGCCGAGGCGTGGGCATTATCCTGAAGGAGTCCCGCCGCCTGACCAACATGGTGGAGGAGCTGCTGGAGTTCTCCAAGATGCAGGACGGCCGGTTCACCCTTCGCGTGGAGACGGTGGATCTCCAGGCGGAGCTGGAGGACGCCATTTACACCTACCGGGAGCTGTTCCGGCAGGACGGCATCACCCTGGAATACGAGGATGGCGGAGAGCTCTATGAGACGCCCATCTCCGGCGATCCGGAGCGGCTGAAGCAGGTGTTCTGCAACGTGCTGGACAACGCCGCCAAGCACGGCGGCTCCGGCAAACGGATCACCGCCTCCATGACCAGGGAGGACGACAACTATGTGATCCGCATCCGGGACTACGGCCCCGGCATCCCCGAGGCGGAGCTGCCCTACGTGAAGCAGAAGTTCTACAAGGGCTCCTCCAAGGCCCGGGGCAGCGGCATCGGCCTGGCGGTCTGCGATGAGATCGTCCAGCGCCACGGCGGTACCTTCGACATCGGCAACGCCGAGGGCGGCGGCTGTGTGGTCACCATTCGGCTGCCTCTGGACGAGGAATAAAAATAGAACAAGTGTTGCATTTTCTGAGAAAATGTGATAAGATATTGGCAATAGAAAGGATCCCCTGTACATGGAAAAGAAGCAATGCGCCTTCCGCACGTCCATCGGCGGTCAGGCGCTGATCGAGGGCATTCTGATGCGGGGCCCGGAGAAGCAGGCCATTGTGGTCCGCTCGCCGGAGGGCCTGGTGACGAAGGTAGAGGAGCTGAAGCTGATCCGGGACAGGTACCCCATCCTGGGCCTGCCGGTGATCCGGGGCGCGGTGACGTTTCTCAGCTCCCTGGTCAACGGCGTCAAGGCGCTGATGTTCTCGGCGGACTATTTCCCCGATGACGATCTGGCCCAGCCCTCGAAACTGGACAAGTGGCTGGAGGAGCACGTGCCGGCGGAGAAGCTGCAGGGCGTCATCGTCTGGGTGTCGGTGCTGCTGTCCCTGGGGCTGACGCTGGGCCTCTTCATGCTGCTGCCCACCTTTCTGGCGGGTTTGGCGGATCCCTGGCTCCACTCCGCCGCCCTCCACAACCTCATCGAGGGCGTGGTGAAGATCGTCATCTTTTTGGCTTACATGATCCTGGTGTCCAGGCAGAAGGACGTGGCCCGGGTGTTCCAGTACCACGGCGCCGAGCACAAGACCATCTTCTGCTACGAGGCGGGCCTGGACCTGACGGTGGAGAACGCCCGTATCCAACCCAAGCACCATCCCCGCTGCGGCACCAGCTTTTTGTTCGTGGTCATCATCGTGTCTATCCTGTTCTCCAGCCTGGTGCTCAGCCAGATGGAGTGGCGGAATTTCTGGGTCCGGGTGCTGGTGCATCTGGCGCTGCTGATCCCGGTGGTGGGCGTGACCTATGAGTTCAACCGCGCCGTGGGCCGCCATGACAACGCCCTGACCCGTGTGCTGTCCGCGCCGGGCCTGTGGCTCCAGAATTTCACCACCAACGAGCCGGACGACTCTATGCTGGAGGTGGCCATCGAGGCGCTGAAGCTGGTGCTGCCGGAGGAGAAGGGCAAGGACGAGTGGTAAAAGGAGCGCAATATGGCGATTACCTATAACAATCTGTATCTGGATATCCGCCAGGTGTTTCGGGACAGCGGCATCGAGGCCGCCACGCTGGAGGCCCGGGAGCTGGTGTGCTACGCCTCCGGCAAGACCCGGGAGGAGCTAACCCGGGACGCCCGGCTCTATGTGCCCGCCCTGATCGAGGAGAGGACCCGTCAGCTGGTGGCCCGGCATCTGGCCGGCGAGCCGGTGGCCTACCTTATCGGAGAGTGGGAGTTTTACGGCCTGCCCCTGGACATCTCCGAGAGCGTGCTGATCCCCCGGACCGACACGGAGGTGCTGGCCGCCCAGGCCATCGAGTATGTGAAGACGCTGGACAAGCCCCGTGTGCTGGACCTGTGCGCCGGCAGCGGCTGCGTGGGTCTGGCCATCGCCAGCCAGGTGAAGACCTGCCGCGTGGTGCTGGGGGAGATCGACGAGGGCGCCCTGCGGATCTGCCGCCAGAACGTCCGCCGCAACGGTCTCACCACCCAGGTGATGCCCTATCAGGTGGACGCCCTGCAAAAGCCCCCTGCCAACCTGGGGGAATTCGACTGCATCGTCTGCAACCCGCCCTATATCCCCGACGGTGACATGGACACGCTGGACCCCTCCGTCCGGGACTATGAACCCCACCTGGCCCTCCGGGGCGGAGAGGACGGCCTGGACTTCTACCGGGCCGTCTGCGACAAGTGGCGGGATGCCCTCCGCACCGGCGGACGGCTCTACTTCGAGGTGGGTGTCGGCCAGGCCGACGATGTGCTGCGCCTGATGCGCGCCGTGGGCTTCGGCGATATTCAGGTGATCCCCGACACCAACGAGATCCCCCGTGTGGTGTTTGGCACTTTGTGTGACAGTGTATTTTAACTTCCTTACGAAAACGCTGCGCTGGTTTTCGTAAGGAGCAGGCTTGCGGCCTGCTGCAGCGCACTCGCTTGCGTGAGTCGCTCGCACGCTTGCAGGCCGAGAAGTATTTTTGCCACGTACGCCAGCCTTCGCCCGCGAGAAGCGAGCGGCTGCGAAGGCAAGTGCCCTTGGGGTACACGCCGCGGCAAAAAATGATCTGATATCTTCGCGGTGTGCACGCCGCGGAATCTGTGATGTAAGTCTGTTAACTGTCCTTTCTTTGGGACAGATCCTGCGATAGAATGAGAGCAAGAAAAAGGTTGATTGCAAAAGTGAACATCACATTTTTGAGGTAAAAATGGGGTTTAGACCTGACGTTCACTTCTGCAATAGGGTATATAATA
>CACZNU010000099.1 GCA_902782615.1 Oscillospiraceae bacterium
CCGTCAGACCCGTCCCGACCTGCACCTGGGCATCTGCGGCGAGCACGGCGGCGATCCCTCCAGCGTGGAGTTCTGCCACAAGGTGGGCCTGGACTACGTGTCCTGCTCCCCCTTCCGCGTGCCCATCGCCCGTCTGGCTGCCGCTCAGGCCGCTATCAAGGCCGAGCAGGAAGCCCCCAAGGCCGAGGAGAAGGTGGAAGATGTGGTGGACAGCATCGCCGACCGCCTGAACATCGACAAGGATGAGCTCAACGCCAAGGTGGACGCCGCCAAGACCGTCATCAAGGACGCCGCCGAGAAGCTGCAGAGCAGCGCCTCCGTGGCCACCGACGAGCTGATGGACATCCTGGCCGCCGGGCTGAAGAGCCTGAAGGCCGGCTGGAACGAGGTCAAGAAGACCTACGGCGACGAGCGCAAGGACAAGTAAATTCCGCCAAGTAAAAAAAAGAGTGCCGCACCCCTGAGGTGCGGCACTTTTTTTGCAGCGTGTTTACGCGGCGTTCCACAGCCCGGCCAGGCTGCCGGACAGGAGCTCGTCCGCTAGCGCCAGATTGCTGGCGGCCCGGCCCGGGGCGAAGGGGCTCTCCAGCCCCACCCGCTCCACCTCGGAGAGGAAGGCGTCCTCCTTCCAGTCCAGCATGTCCTGGTAGCAGGCCACGCCCTTCCCGGGGTCGCTGCGCTCCAGCTCCGCGATCTGGATGGCGGCGTCGGCGCTGACGCAGTAGCTGATCACGTAGAAGGGGGAGTCGAAGAGGTGGGTCACCTGGGCCCAGTAGAGGGCGCAGGTCTCCTCGTCGCCGGGGGTGACGGCGCCGAAGCGGTGGGCGCAGGAGAGGGCCAGGGCGTTGAGGTTTTCCACCGTCAGCTCCTCGTCCGGCAGCTGATAGGCCCGGGACTCAAAGTCCGCGTAGGAGGCCTGCTCGGTGTAGACGCTGAAGTTGGCCAGCAGGTGCAGGAGCAGCAGGTTCCGGTAGCTGTCGGCGCTGAGCAGATCCCGGCTCTTCAGCAGCGCCAGATTGGCCATGGCCTGGGAGTAGGTCTCCGCCAGATCCAGGCTGCCGGTGGCGTTATCGTTCACGCAGGCGTCGCAGAAATGGCCGAACTCATGAGAGAAATCCAGAAAATCCTCCACGTCGCCGTAGGCGCCCAGGAAGCAGAAGGGGGCGTCGTAGCTGTCCAGATAGATGGTGTAGGCGCCGGGCGCCTTGTGGAGGGAGGAGGAGACGTCGTAGAGCCGGTAGGTCTTCATGAGATCGAAGGCGGCGCCCACCGTGCCGCCCAGGGAGGCGGCGCTCCGCTGGAGCAGACTCAGAAGGGACGAGGGGTTCAGGGAATCGTAGGAGATGAGACCGTAGGGGTCCTGCTCCATCAGATCCTGATAGTACCCGGCCACGGCCTCCGCCACATCGTCCAGATAGCGGCGGACCTGCTGGGGGGAGTAGTCCCGGGCGAAGTAGCCGTACTGCATCTCCTCGTAGCTGTTGTAGCCCCACTCCCGGGCCATGGCCCGGCGCACCCGGATGAGGTCGATGTAGATGGGGGCGGCGGACGCGTTGCAGGCGCGGTAATAGGCCAGGTTGGCGGCCCGGTAGTCCGCCTCGGAGATCCCGGGGTCGGAGATGGTCTCGCTATAGCTGACGGTGCGGCCGTCCAGCTGGATCTCGTCCAGCATCATGGCCCGCCAGTAGTCCCGCAGCAGGCTGTTCTCCTGCTCCATCAGGGAGAGCATGGTATCGGTGTAGGGCGCCGGCTCCCCCTGGTCGTAGCCGGCCAGGAGACGGGAGGGCACGTGGGCCTCCGAGGCGGCGCAGGCCGCCAGCACCCGGTCCAGCCACTCCTCCACCCGGACCTCGCTCTCCCGGCAGAACTCGTATTCGCCGGCGGCGTCCTCATCGGACTGGTCGATGTCGGAGCGGAGCATGGCCAGGGTCTCCATGGTGTAAAACTCGTCATAGGCGTCCCAGCACCGCTCCAGCAGGTCCGAGAGGGCCCGGCTGTCCCGGCGGGAGGCGGCGTCGGCATAGTCGGCGGTGGCGGTGAACAGCTCCTCCAGACCATCCAGGTCCGGCCGGCGGTATTCCATCTCGTCGAAGGGCACCAGGTCGTAGGTGCCGGGGGTGTAGGAGATCTCCGGCTTGGGGGCGGCGGCGCCGCAGCCGGTGAGGGCCAGGATCAAAGCCAGCGCCAGGGCGAGGACCCGGCGCCGGACGGCGGCAGCGGTGAACAGTCGCTTCATATGGCTCTCCTTTCGGGGAATGGGTGAAGGATATATCTCATGATACCACAGTTCTCCCCTCCGGACAAAGACTTTTCCACAAGATTCGACACGCCGGAGGGCCAAAACGCCTCCAACCGCAGGTTGGAAGGGCCCTCCAACCACGAAAGGCTTGCATTTTTCCGGTCCTGCCGTATACTGAAATCACAGTCGCGACAGAACAAGCGAGGAGGAACCACATGGAACAGATCTATTTCGGAGAGCGGATCGCCGCGTATCGGAAGGAGCAGGGGCTGACCCAGGAGGGTCTGGCCCAGCTGCTGGGGGTCACCAACCAGGCGGTGAGCAAGTGGGAGAGCGACCAGTGCTGCCCGGACATCATGCTGCTGCCGGCGCTGGCCGACGTTTTCCACATCACCATGGATGAGCTGTTCGGGCGGGCGGTGCCGGAGCGGCGCCTTGTGCCGGCGGAAAAACAGGAGGACACGGTGTACGTGGACGGCCTGCCCTGGCCCGACGACGACGACCTGCGGGCGGTGTGCTACGTGGGCCACCGGCTGGTGGATCACGCCGACGTGCCGGGCAAGCGGGTGAGTATCGGCGGGCTGCTGAATATCAACATGGGCGGAGACGGCGTGGAGCTGCACTTTTCCGGCACCGTCCGGGATATCCACTCCGCCTTCGGCGTGGTGGTGAAGGACAGCACCATCGCCGGCGATGTCCGGGCCGACGACGGCGTGGAGTGCGGCGATGTGGGCGGCAGCGTGACCGCCGGGGACGGCGTGACCTGCGGCGACGTGGGCGGCAGCGTAGCGGCCGGGGACGACGTCAACTGCGGCAGCGTAGGCGGCAGCGTGCAGGCCGGGGACGACGTCAACTGCGGCAACGTGGAGGGCAGCGTCCAGGCCGGTGACAGCATCCGCTGCGGCAATATCGGCGGCAACGCCCGTGCTGAGGACATCGTCTGTGCCGCCATCGGCGGAGACGCCCAGGCCGACCGGATCATCAGCGGCGGTAAGCGGTGATAACAGAGCCGAAATGAAAAAAGCGGAAGGACATGTCCTTCCGCTTTTCTTGTTATGATGTTGCTCCGGAAAAACGGATTGCCACGGGCCTGCGCTTATGCTCACCGTTGGCCCAGCCGCTTTTCCGGCGCTTTGCGCCCGCAAAGCGGGGGCCTGCCTCGAAATCAGCTCGCTTCATCTGCCATACCCCAAGGGCACTTGTTCCGGCAGCCGCTCGCAAGCTTGCGGGCCGTCACTGGCGCTGGCAGCGCTTCGCTGATTTCCTCGCAAAGAGGGCAAGAAGATCAATCGCTGTCCAGCTTCAGCACGGCCATGAAGGCCTCGGTGGGGACCTGGACGGTGCCCAGGTTCCGCATCTTCTTCTTTCCTTCCTTCTGCTTCTCCAGCAGCTTCTTCTTGCGGGTGATGTCGCCGCCGTAGCACTTGGCCAGCACGTCCTTGCGCAG
>CACZNU010000100.1 GCA_902782615.1 Oscillospiraceae bacterium
CGGGCCTGGGTCTCCATCATGTACGGCTGCAACAACTTCTGCTCCTACTGCATCGTGCCCTACGTCCGGGGCCGGGAGCGGAGCCGTGACCCGGAGCATATCCTCGCCGAGGTCCGGGAGCTGGCGGAGGCCGGTTACAAGGAGATCACCCTCCTGGGTCAGAACGTCAACTCCTACGGCAAGGATCTGCCGGAGCCCTGGGACTTCGCCGATCTGCTCTCGGCCATCGACCAGATCCCCGGCGACTATCTGATCCGCTTCATGTCCTCCCAGCCCAAGGACGCCAGCTACAAGCTCTTTGACACCATGGCCAAGAGTCGCCACGTGGCCCATCAGCTCCATCTGCCGGTCCAGTCCGGCTCCGACCGGGTGCTGCGGGCCATGAACCGGCCCTACGACGTGGCAAAATATCTGGACCTCATCACCTACGCCCGGACCGTCATGCCCGATCTGGTGCTGACCTCCGACGTGATCATCGGCTTCCCCGGGGAGACGGAATCCGAGGCCATGGAGACGGTGGCCCTGGTGGAAAAGGTGCGCTTCGACGCCCTGTTCACCTTCATCTTCTCCCCCCGTCCCGGCACCCCCGCCGCGAAGATGGAGGACCCCGTCCCCCGGAGCGAGAAGCAGAAGTGGTTCGATACCCTCTGCGACGCCCAGAACGCCATCTCGGCGGAGATCCACGCCGGGTACGTGGGCGACACGGTCCGCGTCCTGGTGGACGAGGTAAGTGACGACCTCCGCTGGCCCCTCCAGGGCCGCACCGCCGGGGGCCGGCTGGTGCATCTGACGGGGGACAAGGCTCTGCTGGGCACCTATCAGACCGCGAAGATCGCCGACAGCAACACCTGGGCCTTATTCGGGGAGATCATTTGATGTGCATAGGCACACCCCCACACCCCCTTTTGGAGAGGAAGATTGATTATGTCTGAACTGACGCCCATGATGCGCCAATATATGGAGATCAAGGAGCAGAACAAGGACTCCATCCTGTTCTTCCGCCTGGGCGATTTTTACGAGATGTTCGGCGACGACGCCCGCACCGCCTCCCATGAGCTGGATCTGACCCTCACCTCCCGGGACAAGGACAAGACCAAGTCCGCGGAGGAGAAGATCCCCATGTGCGGCATCCCCTACCACTCCTCCGACGGCTACATCGCCCGGCTCATCGCCAAGGGCTACAAGGTGGCCATCTGCGAGCAGACGGAGGATCCCGCCACCGCCAAGGGGCTGGTAAAGCGGGACATCATCCGTGTGGTGACCCCCGGCACCGTCATCGACAGCGCCTGTCTGGAGGAGGGCCGCTCCAACTTCTGCGCCGGCATCTATCTGGACGAGGAAAACGCCGCCCTGTGCGCCTGCGACATCTCCACCGGCCAGACCCACGCCACCGCCTTTTCCGGCCCCGAGCGGCTGACCCATCTCCTCAACGAGCTGGGCCGCTTTTCCCCCGCCGAGGCCGTTTTGAACGAGACCGCTTATTTTGACGAGACCCTCCACGCAGCGCTGGAGAACAAATTCCGCTGCCATGTGGAAAAGCTCCCCGCCTCCGCCTTCCGGATGGAAGCGGCAGAGAAGGCCGTCCGCACCCAGTTCGGGGACGAGGCCTTTGCCCGCCTGCCCCGGAACAATGGCGCCGCGGTGCTGGCCCTGGGCGCCCTGCTGGGCTATCTCCACGAGACCCAGAAGACCGACCTGCGCCACATCGACGCCCTGGACTACTATGAGCAGGGCCGGTTCATGGAGCTGGACCTCACCGCCCGGCGGAACCTGGAGCTGACGGAGACCCTCCGCTCCAAGGAGAAGAAGGGCAGCCTTCTGTGGGTGCTGGACAGGACCAAGACCGCCATGGGCGGCCGGATGATCCGCTCCTGGCTGGAGCGGCCCCTCCTGAGCGTCACCGCCATCAACCGGCGGCTGGACGCGGTGTCCGCCCTGGTGGATCACACCATGGAGCGTGAGGAGCTGATCCTGGCCCTCCAGGGCATCGCCGACATGGAGCGGCTCATGGGCCGCATCGTCTACGGCAGCGCCGGCGGCCGGGATCTGGTGTCCCTGCGCACCGCCATGGAGCGGCTGCCCCAGGTCAAGGCCCAGCTCTCCGCCTTCCCCAAGGGCCGGCTCCGGGAGCTGTATGACCAGCTGGACGATCTGAACGATTTGGCGGCCCTCATCGGTGAGACGCTGGTGGACGAGCCGCCCTTCTCCGTCCGGGAGGGGGAGTTCATCCGCCAGGGCTTCCATCCCGAGGTGGACCGGCTCCGCTCCATCCTCCACGGCGGCAAGGACATCATCGCCAAAATGGAGGCCCAGGAGAAGGAGCGCACCGGCATCCGCACCCTGAAGATCGGCTACAACAAGGTCTTCGGCTACTACATCGAGGTGTCCAACTCCTTCAAGGGCCAGGTGCCCGAGACGTACATCCGCAAGCAGACGCTGGTGAACGGCGAGCGCTACATCACCCAGGAGCTGAAGGATCTGGAGAGCGACATCCTCTCCGCCGCCGACAAGGTCAGCGCCCTGGAATACGAGCTGTTCACCAATCTTCGCCTTCAGGTGGCTGCCCAGGTAGCCCGGGTCCAGCAGACCGCCGCCGCCGTGGCGGAGGTGGACGTGCTTTGCTCTCTGGCGGCGGTGGCGGTGAAGAACAACTACTGCTGTCCCGCCGTGGACGAGTCCGGCGTCATCGAAATCACGGACGGCCGCCACCCGGTGGTGGAGCGGATGCTCCGGGACAGCCTGTTCGTCCCCAACGACACCTACATGGGCCGCAGTGAGGACCGGGTGTCCATCATCACCGGCCCCAACATGGCGGGCAAATCCACCTACATGCGCCAGGTGGCGCTGATCGTCCTCATGGCCCAGATCGGCTCGTTCGTCCCGGCCCGGGCCGCCCGGCTGGGGGTGGTGGACCGGATCTTCACCCGTATCGGCGCCAGCGACGACCTGAGCGCCGGTCAGTCCACCTTCATGGTGGAGATGACGGAGGTCAGCGAGATCCTGCACCACGCCACGGCTAACAGCCTTCTCATCCTGGATGAGATCGGCCGGGGCACCTCCACCTTCGACGGCATGTCCATTGCCCGGGCGGTGCTGGAATACTGCGCCGGGAAGCTGGGGGCCAAGACCCTGTTCGCCACCCATTACCACGAGTTGACCGGCCTGGAGGATACCCTCCCCGGCGTGAAGAACTACAACATCGCCGTCCGCACCCGGGGGGAGGAGATCATCTTCCTCCGGAAGATCATCCCCGGCGGGGCCGACCGCAGCTACGGCATCGAGGTGGCCCAGCTGGCTGGCCTGCCCGCCCAGGTGGTGAGCCGGGCCAGGACGATCCTGCGGGAGCTGGAGGCCGAGTCCGGCCGCCCGGCGCCCCGGCAGCAGGCGGAGGAGGACCAGGTGTCCTTCACCGCCATGGCTGAGGACGAGGTCATCGATGCCCTGCGCCGCTGTCAGGTGGACACCCTGAGCCCCCTGGAGGCGCTGAATCTGCTGTATGAGCTGAAGGGGAAGCTGTAGTCGCATAAAATCGTAGTTGCTTGCGAGCGGGGGAAGGGGATGTTCCGCGTCCCCGGTGGGGGTGACGCCCTCCGGGGGCCTACTTTCTCCATCAGCGGAGAAAGTAGGCAAAGACGCCGCTTGAAACCCATGGTTTCAAGGCTTCCTTTACGCGGAGTAAGTTTTGTCGCTGTTGAAAGCCTTTTCCGCGCGACCGCAGAAATACCTGCGTTTTTCCTGCAAATATGATCCCGTTCCGTCCTCTTTTTGCTGCCGCACTCCGGCGGAACGGTAGGAGCAGTTGTTTCTACCGTTGCGCATAGAGCGCAGCGTCAGCGATAGCGAAAACAAGGCGCAAGGGAATCATATTTGAAACGAATACCTCGGCATTTCCGCGATCGTGCGGTACAGGGTGCCGACGACACACGACCACAGCGCGCAAGGGAAATCCCAAAACCGTAGGTTTGGGCGGCGCTTTGGTTACTTTGCCGCTGTTGGCAAAGTAACCCGCGCCCGGAGGCGCGGAAAAACCCGAAAGGAGTGATCTCCATGCCCGACATCAAACAACTGCCCAGCCACGTGGCGGATCTCATCGCCGCCGGCGAGGTGGTGGAGCGTCCCGCCAGCGTGGCCAAGGAGCTGCTGGAGAACGCCATGGACGCCGGCGCCTCCGCCATCGTGGTGGAGATCGAGCGGGGCGGCCTCACCTACCTGCGCGTCACCGACAACGGCTGCGGCATCGCCCCGGACCAGCTACCCACCGCCTTTCTGCGCCACGCCACCAGCAAGCTCCGCTCGGCGGAGGATCTGGCCGCCATCGGCACCCTGGGCTTCCGGGGCGAGGCATTGGCCGCCATCAGCGCCGTCAGCCGCATTGACGTCTTCTCCCGCACGGCGGGGGCCGAGGCCGGCGCCATGCTCCATCTGGAGGGCGGCGCAGCCGGCGAGGTCCGGCCCAACGGCTGCCCGGAGGGCACCACCATCGTGGTGCGGGACCTCTTCTACAACACCCCCGCCCGGATGAAGTTCATGAAGAAGGACAGCGCCGAGGGCGCCGCCGTCACCGGCATCGTGACCCATCTGGCCCTGAGCCATCCGGACATCTCCTTCAAGCTGCTGCGGGACGGGGCCGAGGTGCTCCACACCCCCGGCGACGGTCGGCTCCAGAGCGCCGTCTACGCCGCTCTGGGCCGTGATTTTGCCCTCCACCTGCTGCCCATCCACGGCAGCGGCGGCGACGTGACGGTGGACGGCTTCGTGACCCTGCCCCTCCACGGCCACGGCACCCGGGGCCGCCAGATCTTCTTCGTCAACGGCCGCCTCGTCAAGTC
Source organism: Oscillospiraceae bacterium (assembly GCA_902782615.1). Classification (GTDB taxonomy): domain Bacteria; phylum Bacillota; class Clostridia; order Oscillospirales; family Oscillospiraceae; genus Vescimonas. The sequence goes on from CACZNU010000100.1 coordinate 4,830, forward strand.
CCAGCTGCTGACCGCCGCCCTGGAGGAGGCCTACCGCAACCAGATCATGAAGGGCAAGTTCCCCGGCTGCGTGCTCCACGTGACCCTGCCCGCCCGGGAGGTGGACGTGAACGTCCACCCGGCCAAGACGGTGGTGAAGTTCGCTTTCGACAAGCCGGTGTTCGACGCGGTGTACTACACCGTGCTGGATACGCTGAACGCCCAAAACAAGCCGGCGAAGCAGGAGAACACCTTCTACCAGACCATGACGGCGGCCCAATATAAGGAAAAGGCCGCCGACAAGCCCGCCTTCCCCGCCGCCAAGGCGCCGCTGGGCTCCTACACCGCCCGGCCCACGCCCCCGGCCAAGGCCCCCGACGGCTCCCATCAGCTCACCGTCCGGGACGTGACGGAGACGGCGGACAGGCCCTTCACCGCCGCCGTCCGGCAGGGCGAGAGGGAGGTCGCCTGCCACATCACCCCGCCGCCGGTCCAGGCCGAGCCGGTGGAAACCGCCCCGACGGAGACGCCCACAACCGCCGCCCCGGTCCAGCAGACCATGGAGCCGGTGCGTGAGGCCCCCTGGCGCATCGCCGGGGAGGTGCTGAAGACCTACATCATCTGCGAGGACAGCCACAAAAACGTGTGGCTCATCGATAAACACGCCGCCCACGAGCGGATCCGGTTCGACGCGCTGAAGGAGAACACCGGGCCCCTGATGGCCCAGACGCTGCTGACGCCCCTGACCGTGACCCTGGAGGCGGATGAATACGGGGCGGCCCTGGAGCATCCGGACCTGCTGCGGCAGTTCGGCTTCGCCTGCGAGGACTTCGGGGGTGGCACCGTGCTGGTGCGGGAGGTGCCGGCGGACATCCGGCCGGAGGACGCGCCCGCCACGCTGGCCGAGCTGTGCCGCAAGCTGGCGCTGGGCCGGGCCGACCCCGCCGCCGCCCGGGACGAGCTTTTGCACACCATGGCCTGCAAGAGCGCCATCAAGGCCGGCATGGACACAAGCCCCGCCGAGCTGCGGGCATTGGTGGACAAGGTCCAGTCCGGCGCCATCCAGTACTGCCCCCACGGCCGGCCGGTGAAGTACAGGCTGACCCAATACGAGATCGAGAAGATGTTCAAGCGGGCCTGAAAGGAGACGAATCGTGACACCCCAAGTCGTCTGCGTCGTTGGCCCCACGGCCAGCGGAAAAACCAAGATGGGCGTGGCCATCGCCAGGCGCTTTAGCGGCGAGGTGGTCTCGGTGGACTCCATGCAGATCTATCGGGGCATGGCCATCGGCACCGCCGCCCCCACCGCCGAGGAGATGGCGGGCATCCCCCACCACATGATCGCCGTGGCGGACCCCGCCGAGAGCTGGTCCGTGGCCCGGTACGTCCGTGAGGCCGACCCATGCGTGCAGGATATCCTCCGCCGGGGCAAGCTCCCCGTGCTGGTGGGGGGCACCGGACTGTGGCTGGACGCCCTGATCCGGGGCACCGCCTTCGCCGAAGGTCAGCAAGGCGGTGAGATCCGACAGGCCCTGCAGCGGCGGATGGCCCGCGAGGGCGCCGCGGCGCTGCTGGAGGAATTGCGAAGAATCGACCCCGACGCCGCCGCCAAGCTCCACCTGAAGGACGAAAAGCGCATCATCCGGGCGCTGGAGGTCTGGCAGGAGACGGGCCAGACCATCACCGACCACGACCGCCGCACCCGGGAGCAGCCGCCCCGGTATGACGCCGTGTACATCGGTCTGGACTTCGCCCACCGGCAGGATCTCCGGGACCGGATCGACCGGCGGGTGGACGCCATGGTGGAACAGGGCCTTCTCTCCGAGGTCCGCGCCCTGCTCTCCTCCGGCCTGCCCCCGGACGCCACCGCCCTCCAGGCCATCGGCTACAAGCAGTTTCTGGCGGTGGAACGGGGGGAGATCACCGAGGCGGAGGCCGTGGAGGAGGTCAAGCTCCGGTCCCGGCAGTACGCCAAGCGCCAGCTGACCTGGCTGAGGCGCAATCCGGCCATCCACTGGCTCACCTGGGGAAAAGTCCCCGATTTCCCCGCCGCCCTGCAAAAAGCGACAGAAATCCTCACCGCCGAAGGGTTATGCTGATTTCGGCGGGCGAGATACACATATCGCCTGCACAAAGACATAAAGGAGCAGACGATATGCAAAAGACAAACAACCTGCAGGAGATCTTCCTGACCCGCGCCCGCAAGCAGGGGGTCCCGGTCACCGTGTTTCTGGTGAACGGCTTCCAGCTCCGGGGCGTGATCACCGGCTTTGACTGCTTTGTGGTGGTGTTGGACACCGAGGGCAGGCAGCAGGTGGTCTACAAGCACGCGATCTCCACCATTGTCCCTCTGCACCCGGTCTCTCTGACGGAGGCAGAGGAGAACTGAGCGAGGTACACCTATGAAATCTTCCCCTGCCTTCAAGATCCTCTCCGGCGTGGTGCTGGCGGCGGTGGTGCTGTACTTCGGCGTACAGATCTACCGCTACTACACCAACCCCTTCTCCACCACCCTGACCTACCAGGCCACCTCGGAGGACAGCATCCCCATGACCGGCTGGCTGGTCCGGGAGGAGGAGACCTTCCACTCCGACGCCGCCACCGTCACCCACACCCTGGACGAGGGGGAGCGGGTGGGCGCCAACCGGACCATGGCCATGGCCTACGACAACGACCAGGCCCTGGAGACCGTGACCCGGATCCGGAATCTGGAGCTGCAGCTCCAGCAGCTGGAGTTTGCCCTCAGCTCCTATCTGGACGCCGACGCCGCCATGAAGCTGGACAGCTCCATCACCGGACGGATCCTGACCCTGCGGCAGAATCTCTCCGGCGGCGACTATTCCGCCGCCGCCGGCGACGTGTCCGCCCTGAAGGCGGCGGTGCTCAAGAGCAGCCACTCCTACACCTCCGCCGAGGAGGTCCAGGCCAGCATCACCGACGTGAAGCAGCAGCTGGATTCCCTCCGCGGCTCCCTCACCGGCGCCCAGGCCATTCCGGCGCCCCGGTCCGGCACCTACTCCTCCGTCTGCGACGGATACGAGAGCGTTCTGACCCCGGCCTTCCTCAACGGCCTGGTCCCCTCCGCCCTGGATCAGTTGTCCGCCGCCCGGAATGACGGCAACGTGGGCAAGCTGATCTACGGCGACACCTGGTACTATGCCGCCGCCGTGGACGCCGACGCCGCCGGGCGGCTCCGGGCGGGACAGGCCGCCGAGCTGCGTCTGGCCAAGGGCATGACCCAGGACGCCCCGGTGCAGGTGGTGTCGGTCAGTCGGGAGGAGGACGGACGGGTGGCCGTGGTCCTCTCCTGCGACGAGTATCTGGCCCAGACCACCCAGCTGCGCCACCAGGCCGCCGAGCTGATCCTCCACTCCTACACCGGTCTGCGCATCCCCTCCACCGCCCTCCGGCTCAATGCCGACGGGGAGACCGGCGTCTACTGCGTGGTGGGCGTCAGCGCCCGGTTCAAGCCGGTGACCGTGGTCTACCAGGGCGACGGCTACACCCTGGTCCGTCCGGCCCAAAACGCCGAGGGCTCCGCCATCCTCCGCTCCGGCGACGAGGTGATCGTCACCGCCAAGGCCCTGGAGAACGGCGTGGTGGTCCGGTGACAGCGATTGAAAAGGGGGAGATTTCCATGTCCATTTCCGAAAACATCGCCCGGCTCCGCCGGGAGATCGACCGGGCCGCCCGGGAGACCGGCCGCACCGGGGCGGATATCACCCTGGTGGGCGCCAGCAAGATGAACGACGAGGCCGCCTGTCAGGAGGCCATCGCCGCCGGCATCGACGCCCTGGGGGAAAACCGGGTCCAGGAGATGACCCAAAAGCTGGCCCGGCACGCCTATGACGGCGCGCCCCTCCACTTCATCGGCCACCTGCAGCGCAACAAGGTCCGCCAGGTGGTGGGCAAGGCGGCGCTGATCCAGTCCGTGGGCAGCGAGGCCCTGCTGCGGGAGATCGAAAAGGCCGCCGGACGGCTGGAGATCGTGCAGGACATCCTGCTGGAGGTGAACATCGGCGGCGAGGAGGCCAAGAGCGGCTTCGCCCCGTCCGACCTGTACGCCGCCGCCAAGCTGGCCGCCCAGCTGCCCCATATCCGGTGCCGCGGACTGATGACCATACCACCGGTTGCGCATCTTCCCGGGGAAAATACACCATATTTTGAGAAAGTACGTTCCCTTTTTGTTGACATAAGCGAAAAAATGTATGATAATAAATGGGAATATATCTCCATGGGTATGAGCGGCGATTTTGCCGATGCCATCCGCGCCGGCAGCAACATGGTGCGCCTGGGCACGGGCATTTTCGGCGCCAGGAATTACACAAAATAATTTTTTCAGGAGGCTTCTGCTATGAGCTTTATGGACGAATTCAAGAAGATCATCCACCCCTATGACGACGAGGACGACTACGAGGACGAGCCCTTTGTGCAGCCCGAGGCCAAAAAATCCCCCTTCGAGGACCGCAAGGAGGACCGCAAGGAGGATCGCCACAACAAGGTGGTGAACATCCACGCCACCGCCCAGCTGAAGGTGGTGCTGGTGAAGCCCGAGCGCTTTGAGAACGCCTCCGAGATCGC
>CACZNU010000101.1 GCA_902782615.1 Oscillospiraceae bacterium
CCACCAGGACAAGAAGACCGGCATCCCCGGCGAGGACAGCAAGAACGTCATCTCCGCCGTGGAGATGCTCCGCGCCATCGGCGACGATCAGCTGCCCGACTTCACCGGCAAGCGGGTGGTGGTCATCGGCGGCGGCAACGTGGCCATGGACGTGACCCGCAGCGCCGTGCGCCTGGGCGCCGAGAAGGTCACCTGCGTCTATCGCCGCCGCATCGAGGACATGACCGCCCTGCCCGACGAGATCACCGGCGCCATGGCCGAGGGCGTGGAGATCATGACCCTGGCCGCCCCGGTGCGCATCGAGTCCGATGAAAACGGCGTGGCCACCGCGCTGGTGGTCCAGCCCCAGCTCATCGGCGAGGAGGATTCCTCCGGCCGTCCCCGGCCCGGCAAGGCCGCTTTGGACGAGATCCGCATCGGCGCCGACATCATCGTGGCCGCCATCGGCCAGGGCATCGAGATCCAGGGCTTTGAGCAGTCCGGCGTGCCCATCAAGCGGGGCACCTTCGTGGCCGCCAGCAGCTCCCAGGTGGGCAACATGGACAGCGTGTTCGCCGGCGGCGACTGCGTCACCGGTCCCGCCACCGCCATCCGCGCCATCGCCGCGGGCAAGGTGGCTGCCGCCAATATCGACGAGCAGCTGGGCTTCCACCACGAGATCGTGGTGAACGTGGATATCCCCGCCCCCAAGCTGAACAACCGGGCGCCCCACGGGCGCATCAACACCACCGAGCGGGAGGCCGGCGAGCGCAAGCACGACTTCGAGGACATCGAAATCGGCCTGACCTGCGAGGGCGCCTGCACCGAGGCGTCCCGCTGCCTGCGCTGCGATCACTTCGGCTACGGCATCTTCAAAGGAGGGAGGTCGACAAAATGGTAACGCTGACCATCGACAACAAAACCGTCTCTGTACCGGCCGATTACACCATTCTGGAGGCGGCCCGGAAGGCCCGCATCGACATCCCCACCCTGTGCTACCTGAAGGACATCAACGAGATCGGCGCCTGCCGCATCTGCATGGTGGAGGTGGAGGGCCAGCCCCGTCTCGTCCCCTCCTGCGACAACGTGGTCCGGGACGGCATGGTGGTCCACACCAACTCTCCCCGGGTCCGTGAGGCCCGCCGGGTCAACCTGCAGCTGCTGCTGAGCCAGCACGACGTCCAGTGCACCACCTGCCCCCGCAGCGGAAACTGCAAGCTCCAGAAGCTCTGCAACGACTATAACCTGCCCGCCAGCCGCTATGTCCACGATCTGAGCAAGACCCCCGACGACTACTCCAATCCCGTGGTCCGGGTGGAGAACCGGTGCATCAAGTGCATGCGCTGCATCCAGGTCTGCGACAAGATCCAGAGCATGGGCGTGTGGGACGTGATGGGCACCGGCTCCCGCACCACCGTCGGCGTGGACGGGGCCAGGACCCTGGGCCAGTCCGACTGCACCTTCTGCGGTCAGTGCATCACCCACTGCCCCGTGGGCGGTCTCCAGGAGCGGGACGACACCGCCCTGGTCTACCAGGCCCTGGCCGATCCCAAGAAGATCACCGTGGTCCAGATGGCGCCGGCCATCCGTGCCGCCTGGGCCGAGTCCTTCGGACTGGCGCCCCGGTTCGCCACCGCCCAGCGGATGGTCACCGCCCTCAAGCAGATGGGCTTCGACTATGTGTTCGACACCAACTTCTCCGCCGACCTCACCATCATGGAGGAGGGCAGCGAGTTCATCGAGCGCTTCACCCACCGCAACCGCTATACCTGGCCCATGTTCACCAGCTGCTGCCCCGGCTGGGTCCGGTTCCTGAAGGGCCAGTTCCCCTTCTACACCAACAACCTCTCCACCGCCAAGTCCCCCCAGCAGATGTTCGGCGCCGTGGCCAAGAGCTACTTCGCTCAGAAGATCGGGGCCGATCCCCACGACATCTTCGTGGTGTCCATCATGCCCTGCACCGCCAAGAAGGCCGAGTGCGCCCTGCCCACCATGAAGGACGCCTGCGGCGATCCGGACGTGGACGTGGCCCTCACCACCCGTGAGATCGTCCGCATGTTCCGGGGCGAGCAGATCAACCCCATGGTGCTGGAGGAGACCCCCTTCGACAGTCCCCTGGGCACCGGAACCGGCGCCGCCGTCATCTTCGGCGCCACCGGCGGCGTCATGGACGCTGCCCTGCGCAGCGCCTACTTCCTGGTCACAGGCAAAAACCCAGACGCCGATACCTTTGCCCAAGTACGGGGCATGGAGGGCTGGAAGGAGGCCGTGTTCCAAATCCCTGGAGCCGGCGATGTGAGAGTC
>CACZNU010000102.1 GCA_902782615.1 Oscillospiraceae bacterium
CACCGCCACGCCGCCCAGCACCACGGTGGTGCGGGAGGCGCTGCTCTTCCGGGCCACGATCACCACCAGGAAGGTGGCCGCCATGGCACCGGCAAAGGCTGCGCCGGCCACAGCCCACGCCGCATAAGTGCCGAAAGCGCAGCAGGCGGCCACGGCCAGACCGGCGCCGGCGTTGACGCCGATGATGCCCGGGGAGGCCAGGTTGTTGGCCAGCACCTTCTGGATCACCGTGCCGGACACCGCCAGGCCGGCTCCGGCCAGCAGGCTGGCCGCCGTGCGGGGCAGGCGCGAGTACCACAGGATCCGGGCCGGCGCCGTGTTGTCCGGCCCTGAGAGGAGGGCGTGCCAAAGCTGAGAGAGCGTGAGCGACACCGCGCCCAGGCAGATGCTCAGCACCGCCGCGATCACCACGAACGCTGCGGCACCGGCCAGCATCCAACCCCGCTTACTCACCGTAGAGGAGCTGTTCCAGTTCTGCATAGGCATTTCCCCAGCGGTTGTTGGGCTTGAGGTGATAGAGGCTCTTGTCCATGTAGTGGACCCGGTTTTCCTTGACGGCGGTGAGGCCGGACCAGGCGGGATTGCCGGTCAGGGTCTCCTCCAGGGTCTTCTGGGCCCCCTCCTGGTCGCTGCCCTGCATGACGATGAAAATGCGATCCGGATCCTCTTCAATGATCTTCTCGATACTCAGGTTCTCCAGCAGGTCGCTGCCGTCGGCCACGTTCACGCAGCCCAGATCCTTGAGCATCAGGCCCAGCACGGTGCCGTCGCTGCCCTTGACGTGGATGCCGGAGGCGGCGGTGCGGATGAACAGCACACGCTGGGCCTCCTTGCCCTCCAGGGCAGCGGACGCGGCGGCCTTGGCCTCCTCCACCTGCTCCTGCACCTTTACGCCGTTGGTCTCGTACAGATCGGTCCGACCGGTAATGTCGGTGCAGACCTTCAGCATCCGCAGATAGTCCTCAAAGCCGTTGACGTCGAAATACAGTACGTTAAGCCCGGCGCCTTCCAGGGTCTCTTTCATCTCCACCTGGCCTTTGGTGTTGGCGCTGGCGATGATCAGATCGGCTTCCAGGCCGAAGAGGGCCTCGGCGCTGATCTTCTGATAGCTGCCCAGATTCGTGACGCTCTCGTCGAGGCTCAGATCAAAGTCCTCCCAGGCGTCCTTGGGAGCGGCGATCAGCTCGCCGCCGGCCAGAAGCCACGTCTCGGCAAAGCTGCCCATCAGCACGGCCACCCGCTCCGGCCGGGTTTCCAGTGTGACCTCCCGATCCAGATCATCTTTGATCGTCATAGCCGTCCATTCGGCGCTCTCATCACTCTTGTCGGACTCTGCCGGCTGGGCGGGCTTGGCGCCGCAGGACGCCAGCATCAAGGCGCACAGCAGCGCCGCCAAAACCCTCACGTACTTCTTCACAATCCTTTCTCCTCCGTTGCGTTTTCTTTTATGATCTCTTGCCGAAGCACTTCCGTTTCCTCCGGAGCAAGGGGTCTTCCATTTTTCAGCATCTCATCCAGGCACCGGTGCAGGAACCGTTTTCTGACGGGCTGATCGTCAAACCACGCCCGTGAAAGAGGCCGCAGAGCCGCCATGCCGTCCAGTATTTCATCCATCTCCTCCGGCACGTGGGCGGCCAGCTGGTCCCGCAGGCGGGTACAGGCGGCTGGGCTGGCCCCCAGGGTGGATACCGCCACCACGGTTCGCCCCGTCTGATGCACCGCCGGGAAAATGGCGGTGCCGTCGCCCACCCGGCAGGCGCTGTTGAAAGGGACATGGGCAACACGACAAGCGTCCCGCAGCAGCTGCTCCGCTTCCTCGTTTCCGGTGGCGTCGATCACCAGGTGTTTGCCGATCACGTCCTCCGCTGTCACGGAGCGGCGGTGGACGGTCACCGGCAGGGCCGACAGCTCGGGACAGACCACAGGGGCCGCCACGGTCACGTCGGCGCCGTGGGCGCACAGCAGCTCCGCCTTGTGCAGCGCGATGGCTCCGCCGCCGGCAATGAGGCAGGGGACGCCCTGCCAGTCCAGCAATATCGGGTAAAATGACACAGCTTTCTCCCCTCACTTCCTCCGCTTTTTCTTGACGAACCAGTTCAGCACACCGCCGCCCAGAATGATGGCTCCGGCCAGGATCAGCACCAGCTTGGCGGACTCCTGGGGGATCTGTCCCTTGTCGCCCACCGTCTCGGCGTAGAAGGTCAGCGTGTACTGGATCTCCACCGGGTCGCCCATGGCCGTGGTGTCGGCGACCACCGGGATGGGCTCGTCCAGGGCGGTGATGGGAATCTCGAAGGACGACGGACCGCCAGCCTCCGTCAGGTTGTAAAAATAGGCGTCGGCGTCCAGGATCATGTAGTCGTAGTAGACACTGCTCCAGATCAGGCGGGCGTAGGCTTTGCCGTCCCGGATGATCAGCAGCGTGGGGGAGCTGATGCTGGCCCGGCCGCTGCCGCCGGTCATGTTGACCTCGATGGAGTACTCGCCGTCGGGCAGATCCATGGTCACCGCCTCCAGGGCCTCCGCGGCGGCTTCCCGCTGTCTTCTCAGTTCCTCGCTGCCCACCACCTCGTAGGCCCGGAGAGCGTCCTCGATGAGTTCGTAGTCGGGCAGATCGAAGGCCAGCGCCTCTTTGGGCAGGGACGAGGCGTCAAACACCAGTGTGCGGCTATACCACCGCCGTCGGCCTTTGCTGTAGGCCGCGCAGTCCACCTCCGCGTTCAGCGCAGGAACAGGGAACGTGAACGTGGTCTGACCATTCTCCTCTTCAAATTCGATCCATGTGGACGGATCCGCATTTGCCGCCTCTTTTTTTGTGCCGGGATAGACGTAGCGGTAGCTCATGCTGGGGATGGTGAACCGGGCGGTCATCTCGCCGTCCTCTACCGTCAGTGTGGCCTTGGCGATGTGGAAATACGGAGAGGATGAGTCCACGTAGACGTCATAGGTGCCGTCGGCCACGTCACGGCCGTAGATGGGCACCATGCCGTATTTCCCCACCTTGCGCATCATAATGTCGTTCTGGGCGTCTGCCAGACGCTGGGCCAAGGGGTCCTCTTCCTCTGTTTCCGATGCCCAGGCGGCAGGGATCGTCAGACAGGTCAGCAGAGCCAGGCACAGGGCCATGGCGCGGATCCATTTCATACCGCCGCCTCCCCTGTGATAGGATACGCTTTGCGAGCGTGGGCCACGTACAGCGCCCGCACCGCCTCGTATTCGCCCAAGCCGTTGACGTGGCACACAACCTCGGCTCCCTCCCTGGCGATCTGTTTTTTCCAGGAGTCCGGATCGTCGCCGGACATGTCATTGAGGGCGTGGTCACCGGCCACCACCAGCAGCGGTGCCAGGTGAACCCGGGCCCGCTTGTCCCGCCGCACCCGCTCCAGCACCGGGGCAATGCCCGGTGTGCACTCCACGGTTCCGATACAGATGTTGGGGTATCCGTCCTTCCGGAACCGCTCCTCCAGCTTTTCATAGGCTGGGAAGGTCATGGCGGCGCTGCCGTGACCCATGAGGGCCAACAGCTCACCGTGGGGCAGGTCGCCGTAGATCTCCTCCACCGCCCTTGCCAGAGCGGCAATATCCTCAGGGCAGGATAAAAGCGGCTCGCCCATGGAAAGATTTTCAAATCGCCCGGCAAAGGAGCAAACCGTCTCACGGGTCCGTTCCAGCTCCTCCCCATTCAGCAGGTGGGTGGGCTGCACCAGCACGTCGGTGATGCCGCTTGCCGCCATCCGCTCCAGGGCCTCGGCCACGGAAAGGATGTGGAGCCCCTCCGCTTTCTCCACCTTCCGGCGGATCATGCCGCTGGTCCAGGCCCGGACGAGACGGCGCTCCGGAAAGGCGCGGGCAAGATCGTTTTCGATGGCCTCGATGGTGACCTTTCGGGTCTCCGGATAAGAGGTGCCGAAACTGACCACCAGCAGGCCTTTTTTGCTTTTCTGTTGATCCATTTCGACCCTCCTCACAGGTTTTTCTTCTTGTAGATGAACACCACGGAAATCAGGCCGAACACCACCAGATAGACCCCCAGCACCACGAAGCCGAACACGCCGGGCTTTTCCGCGTTGGCGATGGCGCGGATCATGGCGCTGGTCTGGGACAGAGGCAGCAGGGAGATGACCTGCCGGAAGCCGGCGGGCATCTGCTCGGTGGAGAAGAAGGTGTTGCACAGAAACGACATGGGCGTGATGATGTACGCCGTGAAGCGCGGCGCGTCCGTGTAGCTCTTGGCCAGGAAGGACAGCACCAGCGCGATGGTGGAAAACACCGTGCCGTTCAAAAACATGATGAAGATAGACAGACCGTTGAAGATGAGGTCCGTCCGGATGGGCCAGGTCAGCAGCAGGATGATACCACCGGCGTAGAGCCCCCGGAGGCTGCCGCCGATGATCTGCCCCAGAATAAACTGCCACAAGGGCGTGGGGGACACCATCACCTGGTCCAGGGCCTTTTCATAGAGCCGCTGGACGCTCATGTTCTGAGCGATGGCGCTGAAGCTGCCGGTCATGGTGGCCATGGCCACGATGCCGGGAATCAGAAAGTGGAGATACGGCTCGCCGTGGGACGTGGTCTGAATGCCCATGCCGAATATCAGGAGATACATGAGAGGGGAGATCATGGCCGCCACGGTGATCTTGTAGAAATCCCGGCGGAACTCTACCCACTTCTCCCACAATACAGTCAGAATACCCATACCGCGCCCCCTATCCGATCTTCCGCCCGGCACACTCCACGAACACGTCCTCCAGGGTGGTGGCCCGGAAGGATGCCTGGGCACCGGCCTCGGTCAGATACGCAATGGCCGCGCTGCGGTCATGGAAGTACCGGCTTTTGAGTCCCTCTTCCGTGGTCTCGTCCACGGCGAAGGCGCCCAGCTCGTCGATGAGGGCCGCAGGTGTATTCAGTTTCTGAAGCTTGCCCCGGTTGATGAGAGCCACCCGGTCGCAAAGGGCCTCAGCCTCCTCCATATAATGGGTGGTCAGTATGATGGTCATGTTCCGCCCGTTCACCTGCCGCAGGAGGTTCCACATCTGGCGGCGGGACAGGGCGTCCATGCCGGCGGTGGGCTCGTCCAGCAGCAAGATCTCCGGCTCGATAAGCAGGGCCCGGCAGATCATCAGCTTGCGCTTCATGCCGCCGGAGAGGTGCCGCACCGTGCGGCGGCGGAACTCCGTCAGCCCCACGAAATCCAGCAGCTCGTCGCTTTTCTCCCGGATCACCTTTCGAGGCAGATTATAGAGCCTGCCCTGGTACTCCATCACCTCGTCCATGGTCATGTCCTGGCGCATGGAGTATTCCTGGGTGATGACGCTGAGCTTCCGCTTCTGGGCGGAGGCCTTCCGGGTGAGGGGTTGGCCGTCAATGGCGATCCCCCCCTCGGTGGGCAGCAGCACCGTGGACATCATGCTAATGGTGGTGGTTTTCCCGGCGCCGTTGGGTCCCAACAGGCCGAAGAACTCCCCGGTGTGGATGGTCAGATCCAGATGATCCACCGCCGTGAAGTCGCCGAACCGCTTGGTAAGTCCCTTGATCTCAATCATGGTGTTCCTTGGCGATAATCAGGGAGAAGTATCCGGCGTCATCGGGGATCTCCTCCACGCTGCGGTAGACCTTTTCCGTTTCCATGCTGCAGTTCTCCACGGCTTGAACATCCCGTCCGCTTGAGCGCAGCAAGTCCTTCACCTCCGCCATGTGGCTGGCGGACTTCATCAGAACATAGGTGCCGGGCTGATCCAGCTCGTCTCCCGTCTTGTGGACGGCGGGCACCACATGGAGCGGCTCATCCCACTCCACCAGGGGAAGTCCCAGTCGTGCCGCGGCGGCGCAGAAGGATGGGATGCCCGGCACCAGCTCCACTTGGTAGCCGTCCGCCTCCAGAATGTGCTGGAGATAGCTGAAGGTGCAGTACACCGTGGGGTCGCCCAAGGTGATGTAGACTACATTCTTCCCCTGATCCAGATACTGCTCCAGGAGCTTTGCCCCCTTGCGGTGCTCAGCGTCAATGAGCGCACGATCTTTGATCATGGGCATATAGACGCTGACCAGCTCCTTATCCGCCAGCTCCGGCACCACCGCGGCGGCGATCTGATAGGCCACCGCCTCCTTGGCCACCTTGCCGGGCACGGCGATCACGTCGTTTTCCCGGATCAGCCGGATGGCCTTCAGGGTCATCAGCTCCGGGTCGCCGGGTCCCACGCCCACGCCGTATACAATTCCTCTCATCGTAAAACCTCCCAATCAAAAAACCGCGGCGATGGTACAGATACCACCGCCACGGCCGTTTTTTCCATAGCGCATTGATACACCGCGCCATGCGCGGTGTATGATGTCTCACAGCAGGTCTTCTGGCTCACACATTCCGGAGGAAACCTCCCGCCGGACAGATCAGCCTTCTCAGGTCACCCCAATGGCCGGCTTCCGCCCCGATCTGCCCGTCCGTGTTTACAGCGGCGGTACCGCCCGTGATTTGCACACGGTTCCCTATTCTCCCGACACGGCTTCTCGCCGGGCCGGACACTGCAAGCGGCATAATCCCATATCCCCCCAGGGGGGATATGGCCTATATAAAAAGTTTATCACATGTCATGTGATTTGGCAACCCCGTAAACGCTGTTCAGAGAGCATTCCTGCCACCTGGCTGCGTCCATCAGGCGTCAAAAGCGCCGGTCCCGCGGCGGCGGCCACGTTTTTATAAAAAATGCCTTTTCGACAGTCTTTCTCTCTTCGCGCATATTTCCACTCCCCGGGCGGCAAACTACTGTTGAGGTGATCAAAAATGGATATCAGAAGACTTCCCTTGGGCTTCGGTATGGCGCTGGCCCAGAACGAGGCGGCCATGTCGCGGTTTGCCACCATGTCGGAGGAGGAAAAGCAGTCTGTCATCCAGCGGACCCATCAGGTTCGATCCAGACGGGACATGCAGCGGCTGGTGGATTCCCTGGTGACGGATACCAATGACGAGCAGATGAGGTGACGACATGAGAGAAAACACGGCAAATAATCAGAAAGGCCCGGAGATCCCCCCTCTGCCGGGCACGGAAAAACAGACCGACCCCCGGCGGCTATACCGGATTTATGCCACGGATCTGACCCGGGACAATCTGGAAAACGACATCCCCGCCGCCGATCTGGAGGATCTTTGAGCAGGTCTCGGGTCGGGTACAGACGTCCCGTTGTGGGGCGCCATAACGGAGAAAGGCAGCCTTGATCCTTGGGATTAAGGCTGCCTTTCTCCAAATATAAGAGGAGAGGGTATCCTCTTTTAGCCAGGCGCCATGACGCCGGTGTTGCTATAGGGATCCTTGCCCTGAATGGGCTCCTGTATGACCTCTTCGGCCGTCATCTCCCGGGCACCTTCCGCCGGCTTCCGGCGAAGCAGAAGCCGGCGCAGACAAAGCAGTGATCGCACTTGTCCCGGTCGATCTGGGTCCGCCGGCTCCCGTCCATATAGATGGTCCCCTGGGGCAGTGGGTCAGGCAATAGCCGCAGCAGATACAGCTGTCAGGCATCCGGATCAGCTGTTGTTCATAGTGGATCAGCTCCGGAGACCCCGGCGCCAGCAGCCCCGGGCGGAAAGAAGCCCTTCGACTGCGCCTGCAGCGTGCTTTCCCGGCTGCGGGGTAACGTGATCTCCCGGGGCAGCCATCACTGTGTCGTCAGCGTGGTCCTGGGTTCCTGCACATCTTACGTCATCTTCGTGTGCAGCCGCAGCGAGTCTCTGGGCAGCACTTTGTTCGGATTGCGTAAAATCGTCAGTTGAAGTTGTAGTCGGTCACAATGGGTGTCCGGTTCCGGGTCTTGTCGTTGAAGTATTCGAACAGACACAGTCCCAGGAAGGAACCGCTCAGGTTGAAAACGTTCTCAAAA
>CACZNU010000103.1 GCA_902782615.1 Oscillospiraceae bacterium
CCTTGTAAGTGCCCTCGGCCTCGGTGCGATTGCCTTCAACGGCAGCAGCCTCGAACTTCTTGATAGCAGTCTTCAGAGCGGACTTATTGGCCTTGTTGCGGGCATTGCGAGCCTCTGCCACCAGAACGCGCTTCTTAGCAGACTTGATATTCGGCAAACCAAACACCTCCCCGATATCAAAATAGTCCGTGTCAGTTGGAAAAACTTCCACGCAGGATGATATTTTAGCATCTTCACGCAAAAAATGCAAGCACTTTTTTGATTTTTGCCATACTTTTTTGCATCATTCCAAGTCTTGCGGTTTTCCAATCTCCGGCCACAACATTTTGTGGCGGGAACCCTTATCTTTTGTCCGGATTGTAGTAGTCCGTCTCGTCCTGGATGGCCATGGGCAGGCCGTTCTGGTACACCGGCAGGGTCTGGAATTTGAACCGGCTGGTGCGGTGCTTCCGGTCGATCTGCTCCTTGATGGCAGGATCCACCACGCCCCGGCGAATATACTCGTTGACGGCGTGATAGGTAAAGCCCAGGTTGTCCTCGTCGGTGAGGCCGGTGAGGCCGTCAGACGGCGGCTTGATGAGGAACTTCTCCGGCAGCCCCAGCACCCGGCCCATGGCGATGACCTCCTCGGTGGTGTACATACCCAGGGGCGAGAAGGCGCCGGCGCTGTCGCCATAGATGGTGCAGTAGCCCACCCAGTCCTCGCTGAGGTTGGAGGTGTTGATGACGATGCCGCCGGGCAGCGTCTGGGCCACGGCGTACAGGGTGGCCATGCGGATACGGGAGGGCAGATTCACCACCGTCTGGCGGCTGGGCTCCAGGCCCACGCCCCTCATTTCCTCCAGCACGCCCTGAACGGCGTTGTGGATATTGATGGTGCAGTGGGGGATGTTCAGCTCCGCCACCAGATCCTGACTGTAGTCGATGTCCGGCTGGACGCCGTCGGGCATCAGCACGCCGTAGACGTTCTCCCGACCGTAGGCCGCCACGGACAGGGCCGCCACCACGGAGCTGTCCTTGCCGCCGGAGATGCCGATGACCGCCGTCTTGCCGCCGCAGGCTTTCATCCGCTGATCCATCCACTCCAGCAGGCCCGCCAGCTGTTTCTGCGCGTTGAATTCCATAATCGTTCCTCCCCATCGTGTTCTTTGGCCTATTGTACCCCGGTGAGAGAAAATTTGCAAGAACAAGAAAAGCGCCCTGCCTTCGGCAGAGCGCTTTCCTCGTGTGTTTGTTAGGAGAGAGAGAAAATCACATAAAGGAAATATATCCTTGGTACGCTATTATCATATCCAAGAAAAATGACCGAATCATGAAAATCAGGTGAACATTCTGTGAACTCTCAGAATTTTTTGCTCTCCAGCACCGCCATTTCGTCGCAGCGGTTGTTCTTCTCGTTTTCGGCGTGGCCCTTGACCCAGTGGTATTGGACCCGGTGCCGCTCGAGCAGCGGCAGCAGCTTCTCCCACAGGTCCACGTTCAGGGCCGGCTTTTTGTCGGCCTTTTTCCAGCCCCGGCTCCGCCAGCCGTAGACCCAGCGCTTTTCCAGCGCGTCGATGACGTATTTGGAGTCGGAGTACAGCTCCACGGCGCAGGGCTCCTTCAGACGGGACAGGGCCTCAATGACGGCGGTGAGCTCCATGCGGTTGTTGGTGGTCTCCGGCGCGCCGCCGGAGATCTCCTTTTCCACGCCGTTATAGGAGAGGATGGCGCCCCACCCTCCGGGTCCCGGGTTGCCGCTGCAGGCCCCGTCTGTGTAGATGGTGACTGTTTTCATTCTACCTCCACCACCGTCAGCGTCCCCTCCGCCACGGTGAATTTCACGTTCCGGCCGGCGAAGGTCAAGCCGTAGATCCGCTCCGGATCGTCCTGATACCGGGGCCGGGGGTCGTTTTTCAGCACCCCCAGCAGGCCCTTCCGCTGGTCGGCGGGGATCCTCTCCAGCAGATCGGGGGAAATCTCCACCGCCAGCAGCTTCATCTCCGTCCCATCGGTAAAGCCGCCGGTGGCGTCGGGATGGCTGTCGGTATAGGGCAGATAGGGTTTGATGTCGAAGATGGGCGTGCCGTCCATCAGATCGGCGCCGGAGATGTGCAGCACGGGCCCCAGCTCCGGATCGATTTCCACCCTGTCCAGCCGGACGCTGCTCAGGCCGATGGCGTTGGGCCGGAAGGGAGAGCGGGTGGCGAACACGCCCATCCGGGCGTTGCCGCCCAGACGGGGCGGGCGCACCGTGGGGGACCAGGTATCCCGCAGGGTCCGGGAGAACTGCCAGATGAGCCAGATGTGGCTGAAATCCGACAGACCCCGCACGGCGTCGGCATTGCGGTAGGGCGGCTCAAAGACCACGGTGGCGCGGACCTCCCCCACCACCCCGCTCTGACGGGGCACGCCGAACTTTTCGGCGAAGGGGGAATGGATCCGGGCGATGACATCCAACTGCTCCATGTCAGCAGGCCCTGCGGCCGGTGTCGGTGAGATGGGCCTTGATATCCTTGGGCAGCATGAAGTAGCGGATGATCTGGCCCACGATGACCAGCAGGAAGTAGATCACCACCGCCCACACGTTCTGATACCGGGAGGTGATCATGAACATGACGATCAGGGCCAGTATCAGCACATAGTTGATGCGGGCACTCTGCTGCTCGATGGCCTGCAGCTCATCGCTCTTGCGGTAGATATGCTTATGAAAGGTAAATTCCGTGGTGGCAGCGGCGTTGTGGTACAGCGCCTTGAAAAAATACTGCCAGCGCGTCAGCGGCACAACGGTCTCTTTCTTTTTGCTCATGGTCGCTCACGCCCTTCCCTTATTCCCCGTCGGTCTCCTCGTCCGCGTCCTTGTCGGTGAGGGCCAGGGAGATCACCCGGTCGCCCTCCTCCTTGAAACGCATGACGATGACGCCCTGGGTGGCCCGGCCGGCCACCCGGATCTTGTCCACACCGGTGCGGATCAGAATGCCCTTCTCCGTCACCAGCAGCAGGTCCTCCTCGCCGCTGACCACCTTCATGCCCACCACGGGGCCGGTCTTGGCGGTGACCTCATAGTTCTTCACGCCGATGCCGCCCCGGGCGGTGATGCGGTATTCCTCCACCGGCGTCCGCTTGCCGTAGCCCCGCTCGGTGATGCTGAGGACCGTCCTGCCCTCGTCGGCCCGGGCGGCGCCGATGACGAAGTCGCCCTGGCGGAGCCGGATGCCCCGGACACCCACGGCCACCCGGCCCATGGTGCGCACGTCGTTCTCATCGAAGCAGCAGGCCATGCCGTCGTGGGTGGCGATCAAAATCCGGGCGGTGCCGTCGGTCTCGATGACGGAAACCAGCTCGTCGCCCTCGTTGAGGTTCAGGGCACGGAGACCGCTCTGGCGGATATTCCGCAGGGCGGACACGGCCACGCGCTTGCAGGTACCCAGCTTGGTGACCATGGTGAGCTGGTAGCTGTCTATGTCCTCGTCGTCCTTCTGGCGGAAGTGGAGCATGGCCTGGACCCGCTCGTCCGTGGCGATCTGCAGCACGTTGACCAGGGCGATGCCCTTGGCGGCCTTGCCGGACTCGGGGATCTGATAGCCCTTCTTCCGGTACACCTTGCCGGTGTTGGTGAAGAAGAGGATGTTGTCGTGGGTGGAGGCGGTGAACACGTCGATGACGGAGTCCTCGTCACGGGTGGTGATGCCCTTCTTGCCCATGCCGCCCTTGCTCTGGGAGGCGTACTCGCTGACGGGGGTGCGCTTGATGTAGCCGTTGCGGGTCAGGGTGTAGACGCACTCCTCCTCCTCGATGAGGTCCTCGATGTCGATGTCGTCCTCCACGTCCTGGATCTCGGTAACGCGGTCGTCGCCGTACTTGTCGGCCAGGGCCCGGAGCTCCTCCTTGAGGATCTGCTTGACCAGGTTCTCGTCGCCCAGTACCCGGCGGAAGTAGGCGATGCGCTCCTCCAGCTCGTTGTACTCGTTCTGCAGCTTCTCCCGGTCCAGGCCCTGGAGCCGCTTGAGCTGCATATCCAGAATGGCCTGGGCCTGGACGTCGTCCAGCTGGAAGCGGGCCATCAGATTTTCCTTGGCGTTGTCGTAGCTGGTGCGGATGATGTGGATGACCTCGTCGATGTTGTCCTGGGCGATCAGCAGGCCCTCCAGCAGATGGGCGCGCTCCAGGGCCTTCTTCAGGTCGAACTTGGTCCGGCGGACGATGATCTCCTCCTGGAACTTCAGGTACTCGTCGATGATGTGCCGCAGGGACAGGATCTTGGGCTGGGACTGATTGTCCACCAGCGCCAACATGTTGATGGCGAAGGTGGTCTGGAGCTGGGTCTGGGCGAACAGGCGGTTGAGCACCACCTGGGGGTTGGCGTCCCGCTTGAGCTCGATGACGATACGCATGCCGTTGCGGTCGGACTCGTCCCGGATGTCGCTGATGCCCTCCAGCCGCTTGTCCTCCACCTGGTCGGCCA
>CACZNU010000104.1 GCA_902782615.1 Oscillospiraceae bacterium
CAGAATAATAACAAGCAGCCCCGACGCAACGCGTCGGGGCTGCTGCTTTTTATTTGGTCAATCCTTGCTGTGGAGCCCCCGGAGGAACGCCAGCTCGTCAGCAGTCAGCGGTTCCGCGGCCAGCTGCATGGTGCTGTTGCAGTACAGAGCGCCGGTGTCGGCGAAGTAGGTGTACTCCATGCCGTCCAGGATGAACTTCCCGGCGCCACCGGCAAACCAGTCGGAGCTGAGCATGACATTCATGGCGAAGGCGCCGTCCGTGAAATAGGTACGTCCATCCACCATCCGCCGCAGGGTGTCGGTGTCCTCGCCCGTGGTATAGATGGGCCCGGCCACGTCGTACTGACCCTCCCGCCAGAAGAGGAGGGCGTTCTCCTCCCAGGTGTAACCCTCATCCAGTTCCCAGCGGCTCGGAATGACGAAGCGCCTCAGCGTGTGATTCAGCATGGTCCACGTTTCCGCATCCAGGCGATAGGCGTAAGAATCGGTGTAGAGTGCGCCGTTCAGGATGCGGCACTCCGCGGTTTGCCCGTTGTTGTAATGGAGATGGAGGGTATAGAGCACTCCTGTATTCCAGATCAAGGATGCTTTACTGAAGCCCCGCCAGCAGGCGGTGCCATCCCGCAGACAGGCCTCCAGCAGAAGGATCTGGTCGTCATCCAGTTGGATCGTGGCGGGGAGTACGCCGTTTGCCGTTTCTGCCGTTATTACAGCGGCGCTTTCGATCCGGGTGCCACCCTTCAGAGACAGCACCCGGGAGAGGGGAAATTGCTTGGAAAGCAGGATCAGCATGGCGGCGAGAAGCAGACAGACCGCCGCCAGAACGGCGATCCACCGCCGCCCCTTTTTCCGCGTGGTGGCCACGCTGTCGGCGGAGAGCTGCAAAACGTCCTTCATGGCTTGCTCCTTCTGTGTTTCTCCTGTGGCCTCTGTGTGCGGGGTGCAGCTCACCAGCTCCGTCACAGTCAGACCGAAAACGGAGGCCAACGGCTCCAGCAGCGTCACGTCCGGGTAGCTGAGGCCCCGCTCCCACTTGCTGACGGCCTTGTCCGTCACGTGGAGGCGGGCGGCCAGATCCTTCTGGGTCAGACCAAGGGCCTTGCGCTTTTCCGCGATGAACGCGCCCAGCTGTGTCTTGTCCATGTGATCACCTCGCCCATAGTGTAGCGAAAAAGCCCCGAAAACGCAACCGACCGGCGGTAGAATCGCCGCCGAAACATTGTCCGACTTGGCCTGTTCAATTACTCGCGTCTTTCAGCGGTTCGGGTACGGTATCCAGCCAGGTCTCCGTAAGGGAGCCATCCTCCCAGCCGTAGACGACGCAGGGCTTTTCTGACCATTTGGTTCGTACCAGAAGCTCGGTGATTCCGTCACCGTCAACGTCTGCCTGTGCATAGCCTCCGCTGTCTGTTGCTGTCGTATAGCCAAGACAGTCCGAAATGGTTAAGATCCGATTTTCTGCGTGGTCTCGCCAATCGGGTTTTTCCGTCCGCCAGAAAGTATAGGTGGAGAGGTAGCCAGCCCCGGTGGGATTCGGATATCGGTCAACCAACTCAACGCTTACCCCAAAATAACCGAACAGAGCGTCATGCTCCTGCATATCCAGGCCGATGACAGCGCCAATCTCGTTCATAGGAGATCCCAGCCGTTCCTGCTCGGAGGGTTGACATGTCTCCACCGTGCCACGATGCGTCACTCGGCTGTATCGGATGCTCATGTCGTATAACGTCTGGGGGTCCCCGGTGTCCACGGCAGCATAATCCACGCCCGGCGCACATGCCAGCCGCAGCAGATGGTCGCCATCCTCTACGTATAGGAAATGCGCATCTGCCACCGTCTCCTTCCACACAACATGGAATGGCCTGTGGGCATAAGTGACGCTCCAGGAGACAAATGCTGTCAGCATGGCGGCCAGGATCAGACAGACCGCCGCCAGGACGGCGATCCACCGCCGCCCCTTTTTCCGCGTGGCGGCCACACTGTCGGCGGAGAGCTGCAAAACGTCCTTCATGGCTTGCTCCTCCCGTGTTTCTTCGCCGGTTTCTGCGTGCGGGGTGCAGCTTACCAGCTCCGTCAGGTTCAGCCCCAGGGAGGCGGCCAGGGGTTCCAGCAGCGTCACGTCCGGGTAACTGAGGCCCCGCTCCCACTTGCTGACGGCCTTGTCCGTCACGTGGAGCCTGGCGGCCAGATCCTTTTGGGTCAGTCCCAATGCCTTGCGGCGCTCGGCGATGAACGCGCCCAGCTGTGTCTTGTCCATACCATCACCTCTGCCTACAGTGTAGCGAAAAAGCCCTCAAAACGCAACCGACCAGCGGTAGAATCGCCGCCCGAGACGCAGAAAACCACCGCCGCGGCGGTGGTCTTCTCGCTTTTATTGCAGTTTTACCAGGGGTACCGTGTCCTCCGGCGTCAGGCCCAGCTCCGCCAGGAAGCGGCGGCCGGCGGTCTCGGTCTCCGGCCGGTTCAGGGCCTCGGGACAGTGGGCGTCGCAGCCCAGGACGGTGCGGTTGCCCTCCTCCGCCGCCAGCTCCCAGAAGATCCGGGTGGGATAGTTGCGGCCGTCGTGTAGGCCCAGCAGATTCAGCTCCAGGGGTACATTCTGCTCCCTGGCGGCCCGGCAGAGCCGGCGCATGTGGAGGAGATAGGTGTCCCTGTCGCCGGTGAAGTGGAGCAGATCCGGGTGGGCCAGGTAGGTGAAAAGGCCGGTGGACAGACCATCGATGGTCTGGTCCACGTATTGGATCAGACGGGCCGGATCGTCGGTGGGATTGCCGCAGTAGATGCTGTCCTCCTCGTTGTAGAGGTAGTGCTGGCCCAGCAGCATATATTCGCACCCCTGCCGCCGCAGCAGGTCCAGCTGGGCGGGGAAGATGGCGGGATAATACTCCAGCTCCACGCCCACGTGGATCTGGATGCGGTCGGCGTACTCGTCCCGCAGGCGGCGGATGGTTTCAAAATAGTCGGGGCAGTCGGCCACCGACATGCGGAACCAGGAGTTGTGGCCGTCGGGGAAGGGGCAGGGGGTGTGGTCGGAAAAGCCCAGGATCCGGATCCCGGCGGCGATGGCCTGCTCCACGTAGGAGCGCTCGTCGCCCCGGGCGTGGTTGCAGCGCCAGGTGTGGGTGTGGTAATTGGCCAGCATGAGAAGACTTCTTTCGTATCGGTGGATTACAGCTCGGTGACCATGGGGATCACCATGGGGCTGCGCTTGGTATGCTTGTAGAGATAGGTGCTGATGGCGGAGCGGACGGTCTTGCAGACCTCCGCCTGGTCCCGGCGGCGGCGGGCGGACATGCCGTCCACCGTGTCCATGGCCAGGTTGCGCAGCTCCTCCAGCAGCTCCTCGGACTCCTTGACGTACACGAAGCCCCGGGTGACGATTTCCGGCTGGCACAGCAGCTGGTGGTCGTGGCTGGACATGGACAGCACCACCACGATCATGCCCTCGGCGGCCAGCAGACGGCGGTCGTTGAGCACCACGGCGCCCACGTCGCCCACGCCGCTGCCGTCCACAAACACCTCGCCGGAGGGGACGGTGGTCTCGCACTTCATGTGCTTGGTGGTCAGCTCGATGACGGAGCCGTTGTCGGCGATGCAGATGTTCCGGGGATCCATGCCCATGGACTGGGCCACCCGGCTGTGGATCTGCAGCATCCGCTGTTCGCCGTGGAGGGGGATGAAGAACTTGGGTTTCACCAGCGCGTGGATGATCTTCAGCTCCTCCTGGCAGGCGTGACCGGACACGTGGAGCATATCGGCCTTGTCATAGACCACGTCCACGCCCTTGCGGAACAGCTCGTTGATGACCCGGCCCACCGTTACCTCGTTGCCGGGGATGGCGCTGGCGGAGATGATGACCTTGTCGCCGGGGCCCACCTCCACCTGCTTGTGGGTGGAAAAGGCCATGCGGTACAGGGCGCTCATCTCCTCGCCCTGGGAGCCGGTGGTGATGATGACCTGCTCCTTCAGGGGCAGGCTCTTCACCCGGTTCAGGTCCATCAGCGTGTTTTTGGGGGGCTTGATATAGCCCAGTTCCGTGGCCACCTTCATCACGTTCTCCATGGAGCGGCCCGTGACGGCCGCCTTGCGCCCGCACGCCGCCGCCGCGTCCAGCACCTGCTGGATGCGATGGACGTTGCTGGCGAAGGTGGTGACGATGATGCGCCGGTCGCAGCCGCCGAACTGCCGCAGGAAGGTGTTGCCCACTACGCTCTCGCTCATGGTGTAGCCGGGGCGCTCCACGTTGGTGGAGTCGGCCAGCAGGGCCAGCACGCCCTCCTTGCCCAGCTCGCCGAAGCGGGCCAGGTCGATGACCTCCCCGTCAATGGGGGTGGAGTCGATCTTGAAATCGCCGGTGTGGACCACGGTGCCCATCCGGGTGTGGATGGCAAAGGCCACCGAGTCGGGGATGGAGTGGTTCACGTGCAGAAACTCCACCTGGAACTTGCCGGCCCGGATGGTCATGCCGGCCTCCACGGTGGTCATCTTGGTGCTGCTGACCAGACCGTGCTCCTGGAGCTTCAGCTTGATGAGCCCGGCGGTCAGCCGGGTGCAGTAGATGGGGATGTTGATCTGCTTGAGGACGTAGGGGATGGCGCCGATGTGGTCCTCGTGGCCGTGGGTGATGAACAGACCGCGCAGCCGGGCCTTGTTCTTCGCCAGATAGGTCACGTCCGGGATCACACAGTCGATGCCGTACATATCATCGCCGGGGAATGCCATACCGCAGTCCACCACGATAATCTCGCCGCCGTATTCATAGGCGGTCATGTTTTTGCCGATCTCGTTGAGACCGCCAAGGGGGATGATTTTCAATTTTTCAGCCATAGTTACTCCTTTTTCTTGGGTCTTGCCACACGGCGGCCCGGTGCGGCGCAAAAAGCGCGCAGCAAAAGAAAGGGCGCGGGGCATCCGCACGACCCTGCTTCGTCGCCGTCTGCCGCTCTGTCGCCCACGCTGTGTGGTTGGGGGAACAGGCCCCTCTATCTGGATCGCGGTCTCCGCCGGCCGCGAAACACACAAAAAAACGTGCACAAATTCTGCACTTTGCACAAAGTATACCACAAACCCGCCCGTTTGTACACCCCCAACTTTTCGCCCTGTTCCGACGGCCTCCGCCTCCTCCCCGCCGACGCGGGAAAAAGTTGTCGTCACGGCGCAAAAAAACCTTGACAATCCGCGCGGGGGTGTGGTATATTAATTCTCGCCCTATCGAGGCATGGCGGCATAGCTCAGTTGGCTAGAGCATGCGGTTCATACCCGCAGTGTCCCCGGTTCAAATCCAGGTGCCGCTACCAAATACCGGTGAGACGCCGCGTCGTCTCACCGGTACCCCCTCGGGGCAACACAAATACGGCCCGTTGGTCAAGTGGTTAAGACACGGCCCTTTCACGGCTGTAACATGGGTTCGAGTCCCGTACGGGTCACCATTC
>CACZNU010000105.1 GCA_902782615.1 Oscillospiraceae bacterium
CCAACCTGGACGCCAAGCTCCGCAACCAGATGCGCGCGGAGATCATCCTGCTGCGCCAGAGACTGAATACCACCTTCATCTACGTGACCCATGATCAGACGGAGGCCATGACCCTGGGCGACCGCATCGTCATCATGAAGGACGGCTACATCCAGCAGGTGGGTACCCCCACCGAGGTGTTCGAGATGCCCAAGAACCTGTTCGTGGCGGAGTTCATCGGCGCACCCAAGATGAACGTCATGCGCACCGAGCTGACCCGCGAGGGCGGCAAGTATTTCGTCAAACCCTTCGGCGTGAAGCTGGAGGTTGACGGCGCCAAGGGCGAAGCCCTGGCCGCCAAGCACGCTGAAACCGGCGAGGTTATCCTGGGCGTCCGTCCGGAGCACATCGTGCTGACGAAGGCCGGCGAGCCCGGCGCCATCCCCTGTACGGTGGAGGTCAACGAGATGATGGGCAGCGAGCTGCACCTGCACGTTCTCACCGAGGACGGCACCCGCCTGATCGTCCGCGTCCCCACCATCGACCTGGAGGGCAACGAGCGGGAGAACATGGTCAACGGCCACAAGCTGTACATCACCTTCCGCGGCAAGGTCATGCACTTCTTTGATCCGGAGACGGAGGAGAATCTGCTGAACTGAATCCGGCAAACGACATAAAACGATCCCCCGGCTAAATGGCCGGGGGATCGTTTGTGTTTTCATCTTATTTACGCAACAGGAGGAAGGAACAGGGGTCAACCTCGATCGTCTCACCCACGATTCCGCAGTCGGTGTTGGTGCCCCGGAGGAGAATCTCCCAGCCGGCAAAGTCGTGGCCCGCCAGGGACAGGGCATCGCTCCCGCCGTTGAAGACAGCTGCCGCCACGATCTCACCGTCTACCGTCCAGGTGGCTTGGATGGCATTACCGGAGAGGATGCCGCAGGTCACGTCGCCGTTTCGAAGGAAGTCGTTGTCCCGCCGCAGGGCGATCAGCGTCTTGTAGAACCGGGACATGGCCCACTGGTCGCTGTGGGGGGTCAGGGACTCCCAGTCCAGATTGTTCACCGCGTCGGAGGATTTATAGCTGTTGCCGTCGCCGCCTTTGGTGCGGAGCATCTCCTCGCCCGCCAGCATGAAGGGCGTCCCCCGACCCAGCCACACCGCCGCCGCGCCCAGGCAGTTCATGGCCAACCGCTGATCATGGGAGGCATCGGGGGCGGAGACCGCCAGCTTATCCCACAGAGTCTGGTTGTCGTGGGAGGACATGTAGTTGATAACCATGGCGTTCTGGACACCCCAGTTGGTGGCGCTGGTCTTGGCGCCGCCCTGGAGACCGAAAATCACCCGGTCGGCGTTGGCCTTGTTGGCACTGCCGTTGATATAGCCGGTGTCCTTGGCATCGAAGACGCTGCCCTTGAGTCCGTCCCGGATGGCATCATTGAACACCGCCACGGCACCGATGCCGCCGCCCGTGGCAGTGATCTTGCCGATGTTCTGCTGACTGGCCTGCTTGTTGGGATTCAGGGGGGTGGTGCCGCCGGTCCAGCCCTCGCCGTAGAGGATGGCCTGGGGGTTGATGGCGTGGAGGGCGGACTCGATGGCCTGCATGGTATCGGTGTCGTGGAGGGCCATCAGGTCAAATCGGAAGCCGTCCACCTTGTATTCCGTGGCCCAGTAGCAGACGCTGTCCACCATGAACTTGCGGAACATGGCCCGGTCGGAGGCGGTCTCGTTGCCGCAGCCGCTGCCGTTGGAGGCGGCGCCCATGGCATCGTAGCGGTAATAGTAGTAGGGGACAATGCGGTTGAGGTTGGAGTTGAGATCGTAGGTGTGGTTATATACCACGTCCATGATGACGCCCAAGCCGTTGTCATGGAGGCTCCGGACCATCTGCTTGAACTCATTGATGCGGATCTCGCCGTGGTAGGGATCGGTAGAATAGCTGCCCTCCGGGGCGTTGTAGTTCTTGGGATCGTAGCCCCAGTTGAACTGGGGAGCGTCGGAGGTTTCGTCCACCGTGGCGAAGTCATAGACCGGCTGGAGGTGAACATGGGTGACGCCCAGATCCTTCACGTAGTCCAGACCCGCCGGCAGACCGGCGCTGTTGGTGAGCCCGGTCTCGGTGAAGGCCAGGTACTTGCCGGGATACTGGCTGGCGGCGATAGCGTTGGAGAAGTCCCGGACGTGGACCTCCCAGATGGCGGCATCCCGGTAGGAGGTGAGGCCCCGATAGAACCCGCTCTCGCGGAAGCCCTCCGGATCGGTTTGCCGGAGATCCACCACCATGCCCCGATCGCCGTTGACGCCCACAGCCCGGGCATAGGGGTCCACGGCCTCCTGGGTGCCCACGGCGGTGGTGACGGTGTAGGTATAATAGGTGCCGTGACCGCAGGGGGCGGTGGTATACCACACGCCCTTGTCGCCCCGGATCATGTCCGCCGTGTCATAGGCGCTGCCGCCGTCGCCCGCGGTGAAGAGATTCAGCTTCACGGCAGAGGCGGTGGGGGCCCAGACCTTGAAGGCCGTCTCCCCGACACGGATCGTGGCACCCAGATCGTCCCCATCGTAGACGTACTGCTCCACAAAGGCGGAGCTGTCAAAAACGCCGGTGGGCACGGCGGTGACAGTGCCGTAGCCCGCAATCTCCACCGTGTAGGACCGGCTCAGATCCAGATCCTCTGCCAGGGTGACAGTACCGGTGACCACCTCGTTGTTGAGGCTGGAGAGGGAAGTAATCTTCAACTCCCGGTCCCCATCCCGAACCTTGATCTGGTCCAGACTCTCGATGCGCTTGGCGGGAGTGATAAAGTAACGGATCTCATTGGGGGCGGTGATGCCCGCCAGAGAAAACAAACGGAGCTGCGTCAAGGTTTTTCCACCGTCCTCGCTGAAGTATTGGCCGCCATCGCCCGGCTGGAGATAGATCCGGGTGTCGGGCCCGGTGATCACGGCGAAACGGTCATCGGGATAGTCCTTGCTGGCCTCGCCCCAGCTGCTGCCGCCGGGATCGCTGCAGTCGCGGCGGACGATGAAGCCCACCTCGGTCACGGACTCCGGCACGTTGACCACACACTTGACGCCGTAGTCGCAGGGATGAAACAGGCGGCCGCTGCCGTCCTGACCGTCCCACCACATCCAAACGTCGCACTTGTCATAGTCGGCGTCCGGGTCAGTCCAGTAGAGGGTCAGCTGATTGCAGCCGTCCTCCGGAGGCAGGGTGTACTCATCCTCTGTCGCCGGGGCGGAGGGACCGCCGCAGCCGCTGAGAAGGGACAGCGCCATCAGGAGGGCCAGACACAGGGAGAGGATTCTATTGCGCATCGTCAACATCTCCGTTTCGTAAGGATGGAAGTTTTGCCATGCTGATGGTACCATTTTTTACCGGGCAAGTCAATTCTGCCGGCAGACGGAAAGACCGTCCGTTGACATTTGAACGCTGAATTGGTAAACTGTTACCGGCGTCCGCTTCGGACAGATTTCGTAGAAAAAGAGAGTGTGGATCATATGCGGAAGAGCGGTATTCTGATGGCGATGACCTCCCTGCCGTCCCCCTACGGGATCGGCACCATGGGCAGGGCCGCCTATCGTTTTGTGGACTTTTTGCGCTCCGCCGGTCAGACCTACTGGCAGCTGCTGCCCCTGGGCCCCACCAGCTATGGGGACAGCCCTTATTCATCCTTTTCCACCTTTGCCGGGAATCCTTATCTCATCGATCTGGATCTGCTGGTGCGGGACGGCCTGCTGAAGCGCACCGAACTCCGGGACGTGGACTGGGGCGAGGATGAGCAGCGGGTGGACTATGGTAAGGTCTATGCCGGCCGCTTTCCCGTGCTGCGCCGGGCATTTGCCCGGGGCCGGGAGAAGCTGAGCGACGAGATGGCGGCTTTCCGCCAGGAGAACCGGAGTTGGCTGGAGGATTACGCCCTGTTCATGGCCATGAAGGTCCATTTCGGCATGGTGAGCTGGACGGAGTGGCCGGAGGAGGATATCCGTCTCCACAAAGCCGAGGCAGTGGAGCGGTACCACCGGGAACTCCGGGACGAGGTGGACTTCTGGGTCTTTACCCAGTTCCTGTTCTTCCGTCAGTGGAACGATCTGCGCCGCTATGCCCATGATAAGGGCATCCAGTTTATCGGCGACGTGCCCATCTACGTGGCGCTGGACTCCGCCGACGTGTGGAGCAGCCCGTCTTTCTTCCAACTGGACGAGGAGAACGTGCCCAAGGAGGTAGCCGGCGTGCCGCCGGATGCCTTCACCGCCGACGGCCAGCTGTGGGGCAATCCCCTCTATGACTGGGATGCCATGCGCGCCGACGGCTTCGGCTGGTGGATCCGGCGGATCGAGGGCGCCCAGAAGCTGTATGACGTGATCCGAATCGACCACTTCCGTGGCTTTGAGAGCTATTGGGCCGTTCCGTATGGCGACGATACCGCCCGCCGGGGCCGCTGGAAGTCGGGACCGGGCATGGATCTGGTGGGCGTGCTGACCAGCTGGTTCCCTAACCTGCGCTTCATCGCCGAGGATCTGGGCTATACCACGCCGGAGGTGGAGAAGCTGCTGAGTGATTCCGGCCTGCCGGGCATGAAGATCCTGGAGTTCGGCTTCGAGCCCCAGGGCGAGTCCGGCTACGTGCCCCACAACTGCCAGAGGCACAGCGTCTGCTACATCGGTACCCACGACAACGAGACAGTGAAGGGCTGGGTCAGCAGCGGAAAGGGACAGGCCTACATCCGCTATGCCAGGGAGTATATGCATATCACCCGGGAGGAGGGCTGGTGCTGGGGCATGATCCGCACCGGCATGTCCACGGCCTCGGAGCTGTTC
>CACZNU010000106.1 GCA_902782615.1 Oscillospiraceae bacterium
GCTGGATATCCAGTATAAGAACGTCTTCGGCAAGGAGGACACCCTGATCACGATCCAGGTCGATATGCTCCTGGCCCAGCGCTACGGGATGTACTATATCGACGAGAACGGCGAGAAGGCCCTGCCCTATATCATCCACCGCACCTCCATGGGCTGCTATGAGCGCACCCTGGCCTATCTGATCGAGGAGTATGCCGGCGCCCTGCCCACCTGGATGGCCCCCGAGCAGGTCCGCTTCCTGCCCGTCACGGATCGTGCTGCCGACTACTGCGCCGATGCCGCCAAGACTCTGGAGGCCCAGGGCTTCCGGGTGGAGGTGGACTACCGCAACGAGAAGATCGGCAAGAAGATCCGGGACGCCCAGCTGGAGAAGATCCCCTACATGGTGGTTGTGGGCGACCGGGACATGGAGAACGGAACCGTCTCCCCGCGCCACCGCTCGGACGGCGACCTGGGTGCCATGACCATGGACGAGTTCACCGCCCTGCTCCGTGAGGTGGTGGACACCAAGGCCAAGAAGTAAAGACCCATCTGCCCCCGGAATCCCCGTTCCGGGGGCGATTTATCCATTCAAAAGGAGGGATTTCCTGTGAAGATCACCTGGTATGGCCACGCCTGCTTCGGCGTGGAGTCCGAGGGCTATCGCATCGTGCTGGACCCCTATGAGAAGGTGCGGGGCTATGAGCCGCTGCATTTGACCGCCAACGAGGTGCTGTGCAGCCATGACCACTTCGACCACAACTGCCGCGCCGCCGTGAAGGTGACGGGGGCCAAGTCCCCTTTCCGGATCTCCGCCGTGGCCGCTTTCCACGATGACCAGGAGGGCGCCCTGCGGGGAAAGAACACCGTTCATATCATGGGCGCCGAGGGGCTGACGGTGGTCCACCTGGGCGACCTGGGCCACCAGCTCAACCGGCAGCAGACGGCCCTTCTCCGCGGCTGCGACGTGCTGCTGATCCCTGTGGGCGGCACCTACACCGTGGACCCGATTGGCGCTAAAGCCGTGGTGGACGCGCTCCACCCCCGGATCGTGGTGCCCATGCACTATCGCCGGGGCAACATCGGGTTTGAGAACATCGCCCCCTTGGAGGAGTTTCTGGCCCTGTTCCCGGCGGAGCAGGTCCATGAGCTGGCTGGAAACAGCTTCGATGTGACGCCGGCGCTCTCCGGCGTGGTGGTGCCCCGCTATCAGGCATAAGAACGGCCCCCTTCGCGTAGGATGACGCGAAGGGGGCGTTTTTGATGTGTGAGGAGAAGTGGCCCGCCTGGGAGACGGCGGGGCTTTTTGCGGTGCTGATCGCCGGCAATCTGCTGCACTTCGCCTATGGATGGAGCGGCGGCAGTCCGGCGGCTGCGATGATTGCCGCCGTCAACGAGTCCACCTGGGAGCATATGAAGCTGCTGGCCATGCCCTGGCTCCTGTGGACGCTGGTGGAGATTCTCGCCTTGGGAAAGAAGGGCGGAGAGCTGCTGATGCCCCGTACCTTGGGTATGCTGGCGGGGCTGGCCG
Source organism: Oscillospiraceae bacterium (assembly GCA_902782615.1). Lineage (GTDB taxonomy): Bacteria > Bacillota > Clostridia > Oscillospirales > Oscillospiraceae > Vescimonas. Next base: position 1,511 of record CACZNU010000106.1, read on the forward strand.
CCATTCCGCTGCTGTTCTACACCTACCGGGGCGTCACCGGTCAGGTGAATCACGTGGTGAATATCACCATCTTCCAGGTGGCGGTGCTGCTGGCCTTCGGGATCACCAGAAAGCTGGCGCGGGGGGGAAACTTTGGGGGCAAGCAATGGCAGATACTGGGGCTTTTTGTGCTGCTGGCGGTGGGGGCGCTGTTCGTGAGATGGACTTTCCACCCGCCCATGCTGCCCCTCTTTGCCGACCCCGGTACAGGACTCACCGGCATACCGAAATAAAAATCCCCCTCGCCACATCCGCCGGCTTGTGCTACAATAGCAGAAAACGACAGGAGGTGAGGGGATGGAGCGCTTTGGTATCCGGGCGAAGTGGACGTGTCAGCCGCCGCTGGACCCGGATTTTTACCCCGTGGAGCAGTTCCGCCGGGCTTTTCTGGCCGCGGCGGACCGGAGTGTTGGCATCGCCGTGGAGGGCGGCGGACAGACGGCGGTATACCGCACCTGCATCCACAGCACCCCCACGGCGGCGGACCGGCTCTATATCGACCGCCTGGTCAAAACGCTGCTGTGGATCCGGGGCGGCTGCCGGGTGCTGGCGGATGACGAAACGGTGTGTGCCTGGCTCCGGGACGACTATCGTCCCGGCGGCGCCCGGGCCTTTGACGCAGACTTTATGGCCCGGACCTATGACCGTCCCTTCTGCGTGGAGTGGGTCGAGGTGCTTCCGCCTGCCCGCAGCGAACCCATCCCCGTGGCCACCGGGCGGAACGGCTGTCGCGTTGGCTTCGATGCCGGCGGCAGCGACCGGAAGGCGGCGGCGGTGCGGGACGGACAGGTGGTCTATACCGAGGAGGTCCTCTGGGCACCCAAGGATCACGGCGACCTCCGCTATCACTACCGGGAGGTGGTGACAGCCCTGCGGAGCGCCGCGGCGCATCTGCCCCGGGTGGACGCGGTAGGCATCTCCTCGGCGGGGATCCAGATCGGCGGCCGCACCGGCAGTGCCAGCCTGTTTCTCAGGGTGCCGGCGGAGGAGTTCCGGGTCAGCGGCCGGGATCTCTACCTCCGGGCAGTGCGGGATACCTTCGGCGACGTGCCCTGCCGGGTGGTGAACGACGGGGATGTGGCGGCTCTCTCAGGCGCCATGTCCCTGGAAGAGGGCGGCGTGCTGGGCATCGCCATGGGCACCAGCGAGGCGGGCGGCTTCGTGGATGGGGATTTCCGCATCACCGGCTGGCTCAACGAGCTGGCCTTCGTACCGGTGGACGTGTCCGCTAAGGCACCACGGGACGATTGGTCCGGCGATCTGGGCTGCGGCGCCAGCTATTTCTCCCAGGAGGGCACGATCCGCCTGGCGAAGCGGGCGGGCCTGTCCCCGGAGGGCGACACCCCGGCGGAGCAGCTGCGGGCCGTACAGGAGGCCATGGCCCGGGGGGATGAGCGGGCGACCGCGGTCTTTGAGACGCTGGGCGTCTGGCTGGGTCACGCCCTGGCCGGCTACGCGCTTTTTTACGACTGCCGCCACGTACTGCTGCTGGGCCGGGTCATGAGCGGCGACGGCGGTGACGCGGCGCTGACGGCCTGCCGCCGGACGCTGGCGGCTGACTATCCGGAGCTGTCGCTGAACCTCCATCTGCCGGATGAGGAGACCCGGCGGACAGGACAGGCGGTGACGGCGGCGAGCCTGCCTGTGATCGAATAGAAAAGAACGGCATCGGGTGTTCCCGATGCCGTTCTTCTGCGCTGACGAGAGGTCAGAGGGCGTATTTTTTCTTGTATTCCTCATAGTACTGGGTGAAGGAGGTGTCCCGCAGATGCTTCACGCTGCTGAGGTACTCGTGGGTGTCAAAGCTATCGGATTTCAGCTCGATGAGGGCAACGGCGACATTGGAGCAGTGGTCCGCCACCCGCTCGTAGTTGGTGATGAGATCGTTGAACACGAAGCCGTGGCCCAGGGTACACTCACCGGTCTTGAGCCGCTCCACGTGATGCAGCTTCATCTCGTCGCACAAACCGTCAATGATCTCCTCCAGAGGCTCCACCCGGGCGGCCACCATCAGATCGCCGGAGACAAAGGCCTCCACAGCCAGCTGCAGGATCTCCCGGACAGCACCCTCCATCAGTTCCAGTTCGTGGGCTGCGGCGCCGGAGAACTCCAAATTTTTCTCATGGATCTCCCGGGCGGTTTCGGCGATGTTCAGGGCGTGGTCGGAAATTCGCTCAAAGTCGGAGATGGTGTGGAGGTATTTGCTCACGTCCTCGCTCTGCTCGGTGGTGATGGACTTGGACGTGATCTTCATGAGATAAGTGCCCAGCTTGTCCTCATAGCGGTCGACGACGGACTCCATGTCCTCCACACGGCGGAACATCTTGTCGGAATAGTCGGAGCGGAGCGCGATGGCATTCACCAGGTTCTCCTCGGCCTTCCGGGCCATGGAGTTGGTGACCAGGCGGCTTTGTTCCACAGCCAGGGCCGGGTGCTGCAGGAAGCGCTCCTCCAGCCGGTCCATGTCCTCCTGCTCGCCGGTGTCGGTGCCCCGATCGGGGATCAGGACCCGGACGATCCTCTCCAGCAGGGGGATCACAGGCGCCAGGACCAGCACCGTGCCCAGACGGAACAGCGTGTTCAGCAGGGCGATGGAGACGGCGGTCATCGTCCTGGACAGGATGGGGAAGTGGAAGATGGCGTTGGCGCCATAGAAGAGAATGGACCAGATGACGACACCCAGCACGTCGACGATCAGATAGGCCCAGGCGGTACGCTTGCCGCCCACGCTGGCACCCAGAGCGCTGAGCAGGACCGGTACGGCTGCGCCGATGGCCACGCCCATGACGATGGGCAGGGCGATGTCGAAGGTGATGGCGCCGGTGACGGCCAGAGCCTGCAGAATACCCACGGCAGCCGAGGCGCTCTGGAGCACGCTGGTGAACAGGATACCCACCAGAATGCCCAGCACGGGGTTGGAGAAGGCGGTGATGGCGTGGACAAAGGCTTCGCTCTCCTTCAGCGGCGCCACAGCGCCGCTCATGGCGCTCATGCCGAACATCAGCACGGCGAAGCCCAGCATGATGTCACCGATATGGACGGTGGACTGCTTCCTGCCGGTCATCCGCAGGATGATGCCGGCGACGGCGATGATGCCGGTGAGGGTGGCGGTGGACAGCAGCTCCACCCAGCCTGAGCCGGTGCCCAGACTGCTGAGAGCCACGATCCAGCCGGTGACGCTGGTGCCCAGAATGGCGCCCATCACCACGCCGATGGCCTGGCGCACCTTCATCATGCCGGAGTTGACAAAGCCCACCACCATGACCGAGGTGGCGGAGGACGACTGGATCACGGCGGTGACGCCGGTGCCCAGCAGGATACCCTTTAGCGGCGTGCTGCTGAGGCGATAGAGCACCAGTTCCAGACTGTTGCCGGCCACCTTCTTCAGGTTTTCACCCATGAAGGCCATACCGAACAGGAACAGAGCCACGCCGCCCAGCAGAGCGATATAGTCACTGACAGTCATTACGCATTCCCTCCCAATATACTACCTATATTATATCGAAACGCGCGGTCTGTGTCGAGAGCAAGCCTCGGGAAAAGAGACGGTATTTCGGCAAAAGATTTCCCCGTGGATTGGCTATCCCGACGATTCTGCCGGATCAGGGCGTCTTTTTCTTGCAAAAGCGGCGGCCGGCAGATATAATACTCTATTATTACTTCATTTGCAGACTACGGAGAGCCATATGCTGAAAAAGTATCTCATCGTTTTTCTCGTCTCCATGGTGCCTCTGATCGAGCTGCGGGGCGCCATCCCCTACGGCGTGCTGTTCGGCCTGCCCCTGTGGCAGACCTTCCCCCTTGCCATTGTGGGCAACATGCTGCCGGTGCCGCTGATTTACCTCTTTGCCCGGAAGGTGCTGGAGTGGGGCCGGGACAAGCCGGTGATTGGGCGGTTTTTTACCTTTTGTCTGGTGAAAGGCAAACACGCCGGACAGAAGCTCCAGGCCAAGGGCAGCCATGGCCTGGTGCTGGCGCTGCTGTTATTTGTGGGCATCCCCCTGCCCGGCACGGGAGCATGGACCGGCACGCTGGCCGCCAGCATCCTCCACCTGGGGCTGAAGAAGACATCCATCGCCTGCATGGGCGGCGTACTGCTGGCCGGATGCATCATGGGACTTCTCAGTGTGCTGGGAGTGGAGATGTTCGGCGTCATCGGCTGATCAAATCGAAAAAGGGACGCTTCGGCCAAGACGGCCGAAGCGTCCCTTTTTTGATGATATGTACTACTCCTCGTATTCCGGATCCTTGCCCTGGTAGATGTTCTGCATTTCCCGGTCCACCTCAAAGATGGCGTCGGAGCAGAGACGGAGACGGGCGGTGTCGGTGTCGCTGAAATCCCGGTCGGACTTGTAGCGCAGCTCGTGCTCGAGACTGGCCCACATGTCCATGGCGATGGTCCGCAGCTGGATCTCCACCGGCAACTGCAGCGTGCCCTCGGAGATGACGATGGGTACGTCCACGATCAGGTGGAGACTGCGGTAGCCGGATTCCTTGGGCGTTTTGATGTAGTCCACCTCCCGGATGACCTTGAAGGACTCGCTGCGGGTCAGGAGGCGGCGGAGATAGTAGATGTCGTCCAGATAGTTGCAGATGACGCGGATCCCGGCCACGTCCTGGATGTGGGCGTAGATGTTGTCGATGGTCACCTCGTGGCCCTGGCGCTTCAGCTTGTCGATGATACTGTCCAGAGTCTTGATGCGGTACTCGATGTGGTGGATGGGGGAGTGGTCGTACAGGCTGGCAAATTCATCGTCCAGGATCTCCATTTGGGTCACAGCCACCTTCAGCGCGCTGCGATAGAGATGATTCACCCGGACCATGCCCTGGGCCAGCTCGGCCTGCTCCGGGGTGGCGTTCTGGGGAACAGAGATCTCCTTGAGCCGGATGCTGCCGCTCTTTTCGATCATCATGTAACAAGACCTGCCTTATGATAAGTATTTCTGTACGCTGGATTCTTGCTTTCTTATATCCTATCACAAAAGAAAGACGGATGTATGAACAGGCGGAAAACTTTTGCGGAAGAGCCCTTTTCCCGCCCGGAAAGGGGGAAATCCCTTGACCCTGCCTGCAAAATCTATTATATTATTGCTGCAAGACAGCGTCAAGTGGGTCACAGGGTGTGGCCCCATGATCAATCACAGGAGGCAGAACATATGAAAAAGACCGTATTGCGCAAGTATGCCCGGCTGATCGCCCGCATGGGCGTGAACGTCCAGCCGGGTCAGGAGGTATTTATCCGTGCCGGCCTGGACCAGCCGGAGTTTGTGAAGATGCTGGTGGAGGAGTGCTATAAGTGCAAGGCCGGAAAGGTGGTCGTGGACTGGAGCTACCAGCCCCTGGAGAAGCTGCACTACCGCTATCGCACCCAGCGCAGCCTCAACAAGATGGCCGAGTATGAGGAGGCCCGCTGGAAGCACTATGCTGACGTGCTGCCCTGCCGCATCTTCCTGGAGTCCGACGATCCCGACGGCCTCAACGGCATCAACCAGACCAAGATGACCAAAGCCCTCCAGGCCCGCTATCCCATCATCAAGGGCTACCGGGATCAGATGGAGAACAAGTACCAGTGGTGCATTGCCGCCGTGCCCGGCGAGGCCTGGGCCAAGAAGCTGTTCCCCGGTGTCCGGGCCAGCCAGGCGGTGGAGAAGCTGTGGCAGGCCATTCTGGATACCTGCCGGGTGTGGGACGATCCCGTGGCCGAGTGGGAGAGACACAACAAGTCCCTCCGGGACCACTGCGCGTACCTGAATTCTCTGGGCATTGAGAAGCTCCACTACACCTCCTCCAACGGTACCGAGCTCACCGTGGGCATGATCCCCCAGGCCCGGTTCTGCGGCGGCAGCGAGGAGTCCCTCCAGAGCATCGTCTTCAACCCCAACATGCCCACCGAGGAGTGCTTCATTTCCCCCATGAAGGGTCAGGCTGAGGGCATCGTCTACGCCACCAAGCCCCTGTGCTATCAGGGCCAGCTTATCGAGAACTTCTGGATCCGCTTCCACGAGGGCAAGGCGGTGGAGTGGCACGCCGAGCGCAACGAAGACCTGCTGACCAAGATCATCACCATGGACGAGGGCAGCGCCTATCTGGGCGAGTGCGCACTGGTTCCCTACGATTCCCCCATCAACAACACCGGCCTGCTGTTCTACAACACCCTCTTTGATGAGAACGCCGTGTGCCACCTGGCCCTGGGCAAGGGCTTTGCCGATACCATCGAGGACTTCCAGCACAAGACGCTGGATGAGGTCCGCGCTCTGGGCGTCAATGAGTCCATGGTCCACGAGGACTTTATGATCGGCTCAGCTGACATGAGCATCGATGCCATCTGTGCCGGCGGCAAGGTGGTGCCCATCTTCCGCAACGGCAACTGGGCGTTTTGACATCGATCCGACCAATCGACCCAACAATCAGATCAGGAGGACCGCGCCATGCTGACACTTTGGAGAAACTGCGACGTCTATGCCCCGGCCCACCTGGGCCTGCGGGACATCCTCATCGAGGGCGACAAGGTCGCCGCCATGGGGGAAAATCTGGGCCTCTGGCTGAACGCGCCGGAGATCACCGTCCGGGATCTGGAGGGCGCCATCGTCTGCCCCGGCCTCATCGACCAGCATGTCCACGTTACCGGCGGCGGCGGTGAACAGGGCCCCGCCTCCCGGACGCCGGAGCTGAAGCTGACGGACTTTACCCTCAACGGCGTCACCTCCGTGGTGGGCCTGCTGGGGACGGACGGCGTCTCCCGGAGTCTGGAGAATCTGCTCTTCAAGGTCCGGGCCCTGGAGGAGGAGGGATTGTCCACCTGGATGCTCACCGGCAACTACCGGGTCCCCACCAAGACTCTCACCGGCGATGTCCAGCGTGATATCTGTCTCATCGACAAGATCATCGGCGTGAAGGTGGCCATCGCCGACCACCGCAGCTCGGCGGTGACGGGCCAGGAGCTGGCTCGCCTGGCCACGGAGGCCCGCCTGGGCGGCATGATCTCCGGCAAGCCGGGCCTGGTGGTGCTCCACATGGGCACATCCGAGGACCGGATGGCCGCCATCTTCTGGGCCCTGAAGCACTCCGACGTGCCTGCCAAGCACTTTCTGCCCACCCACTGCTGCCGCTCCCCGGAGCTGATCGCCGAGGGCGTGGAGCTGACGAAGATGGGCGGCACCATCGACTTTACCGCCGAGCTGCCGGACAACGTGCCCGGCACGGCGGCGGCGCTGTGCAGCGCCCTGCGGATGGGGGCCGACCCGGCCTACGTGACCATGAGCAGCGACGGCGGCGGCAGCCAGCCGGCCTTCAATGAAGCCGGCGAGTGCATCGGCCTTTGCTCAGCCACCAGCGTGACGCTTCTGCAGGAGCTGCGGCGGATGATCTGGCGGGAGGGCCTGGATCTGCAGACGGCACTGCGGTTCTTCACGGAAAATCCCGCACGCCTCATCGGCCAGACCGGCCGGAAGGGCACCGTGGCCGTGGGCGCCGATGCCGATCTGCTGGTGCTCAGTGAGAAGTACGAGGTGCGCCACGTGATGGCCAGGGGCCGCGTGGCCGTCTGGGACGGCAAAGCGCTGATGAAGGGCTATTTTGAGACCTGATCCTCCCCTGCAAATAGAGAAAAGACCGCCTTCGGGCGGTCTTTTTATACCGGGGATCATACCGGTTCCGGATCAGCCGGGCTGCTCCGCCGGAAACTGGCGGCCTGTGTGGTCGATGGTGTAGTTGCCGGTGTAGATGAGCTGGGAGATGGGGATCACGGAGTAGCCGTTGCCGAGGAGCGTATCCAGGATCCGGGGCAGGGCTTCGGGGGTGTGGAGGGCGGCGTTGTGGAACAGCACGATGCTGCCCGGCGCCACCTGGTCCGTCACCCGGCGGTAGATGGTGTCGGCGTCGTAGTCCTTCCAGTCCAGGCTGTCCGCGTCCCATACAACGGAAAACCCTTGGGGCCGCTTACGAAAACTGACCTCCGCACTCCCGTGATAACGGAGTGTGGAGGTCAGTTTTTTCATGGTCGGCGGCGGTCATACCGGCATTTTGGGGGGCAGATCTGCTGAAAAGCCGTGGCGGGGGATCACACCCGCCACGGCTTTTATACCGCCCACTTGACCTCGGCGGAATGGGAGGAGACCTCGATCCGCTCAATAAACTGGGCGGCCACGGCCTTTTTCTCCTCGAAGGACAGCCGGCTGAATACCAGCTTGTCCGAAAGAGAGGGACGTGCCGCTTCCCGCTTGCTCTCGGCAAGCAGCTGCCCTCGCTCCGCTTCCAGCCGACTCAGGGCCCGGCGGAGATAGGCATTGGACATATCCTCGCTCTCGGCAAAGGCGTCCATCAGCCGGTCGGCCCGGCGGTCCAGTTCGTCCAGCCTGGCGGCGCAGGTATCTTCTTTTGGCAGCGGCTCCGGAGCGGGACACTCCGCCAGCAGCCCCTCCAGCTCCAGAGCCACAGCCTCCTCCAATTCCGTCAGATCCACGTGGATGGCGGCGTCGCAGCGGGCGGTGTTGTAGCGTCCGCTGCAGATCATCCGGCGGTGCTGCCCTTCGGCCTGGATCTTAATGCTGTAGCCGCATTTGGCGCATTTCAGGAGGCCGCTGAGCCAGGTGTGGCGTCCCTTTCCGGCGTTGCCGATCTGGGCGTTGCGCTGCAGCTTTTCCTGGCACCGCAGCCAGAGCGGCGCGGGGATGATGCCCACGCTGCCCAGCACCACCAGCGTGTGCTGGCGGACGTCGGTGTATTTGCGCTCATTTGCTTCCCGCTTGCCGTAGAGAAAAGCGCTGTGGACGCCGTCAAAGGCCTCCTCCGGCGAATCCACCCGCACGCCCATGGCCCTGTAGTGGAGATATACCTGCTCATCGGCCATGACATAGACGGGATTGTGCAGGATCCGGGAGAGACTCACGTTGTCCCAGAAGGCTCTTCTGGCGCAGGGGATCTCCCGGCTGTTCAGCTGTCGGACGATGCTGCCCAGGGAGGCGTCCTCGGCGACGTATGCCTGAAAGATGGATTGCACCACCTTTCCCGTCTCGTCGTCGGGAATGAGGGTGGGAACGCTCCGGCCGTCCGGGTCGCGGCTTCGCCCGATCCGGTAGCCGTAGGGAGCGGGCCCGCCGGGCCAGGCACCGGTGGCGGCGCGGGATATGTAGTTGTCGTGTACCCGCTCGGAGGTGGTCTCCCGTTCCAGCTGGGCAAAGACCATGATAATGTGGAGCATGGCCCGTCCCATAGGCGTGGCGGTGTCGAAATTCTCGGTGACGGACACAAACTCCACCTGGTGCTCCTGCAGCACCTTCCAAAGCTGGCTGAAGTCGGCGATGGAGCGGGAGAACCGGTCCAGACGGTAGACGTAGAGCTTTTGGATCCTGTCCGCCCGGATGTCCTGCAGCAGCCGCTGAAAATCGGGGCGGGCGGTGTTCTTGCCGGAGTAGCCCCGGTCCTGGTAGAGCCAGATCTGGTCTGTCCCTGCCGCCCGGCGGCACAGCTCCTGCTGACCCTGGATGGAGAGACTGTTCTTCTTTTCGATGGACTGGCGGGCGTAGATGGCCTGGTATCGCATGGCTTATGCCTGCCGGGACGACTTGTCCCGCAGACGGCGGATCTGCACAAGGCAGATCCGCTGCCTGTCCTGCAATGCGCTGCGCCGGGATTCTTCATCGGGGTAAACGGGGTGTGTATGCTTGATCTCCATAGGCGACCCTCCTTACCCCAAGCCTATGCGCCGCCCCGGCGGATCATGTCCCGGCAGGAAAAAAACCGGACGGCGGAGCGGATGAAAAAACATGCTCCCGAGGTTTTCCCCGGGAGCATGTTTATCATGTTTTGCAATGGGCAGAACTCAGCGGTTTTTGCGGGCCTTGCGCAGGGCAATGATGCGATTCATCTCGTTGTAGACGATCATGAAGCCCTCGTCCACGCCCATGCCGGGCTTGGCCAGGATCTGCACGGGCTGGGTAGCCATGGCGCAGTTGACGCACACCTGAGCGCTGCGGTCGGTCTCGTTGCAGGTGCCGCCCTGATAGGCGCCGATGCCCTTGGCCTTGCAGTAGAGAACGGCCTCGATGGTGTTGTTGATGCCGCCCAGATCGGGGGTCTTGATCTGCACCATGTGACCGGCCTTGTTGTCGGCAAAGAGCTTGATATCCTCCAGGGTGTTGCACCACTCGTCGGCCACCAGCTCCACGTTGATGCCCCGGTCATCCAATTCCTTGGTCAGACCGGCCAGAGCGATCATCTGGGTCTCCCGGTCGCAGTCGCAGTCCATGGGACCCTCGATGCGCAGGTGGAAGGGCTTGGCGATCTCCTCCAGCCTGGCCAGATAGTCGGCCATGGCCTTGTAATTGTTGTTGCCGAAGGCGGCGCCGATGGTGCCGTACACGTCGATGTGCAGGACGGGCATATAGCTCTCGTCGGTGCGCATGGACAGAATGCGGTCGCGGAGCCAGCCCACGTACTCGGCCAGCTTCTCACCGTTGCGGCCCAGCTTGGTGTCCACGTTGTTGATGAGGGCGTGGGGCAGGACCTGAGCGCCCTTGATGATCATCTTGTCGGCGTTGTCGTAGCGGTCGTCGCCGGACTGGGTGAAGATGGGGATGGGGGTCTCGGACACGGTGCAGCCGTACTCATCGGCCACCACCTCGCACATCAGCCGGCCGGTGGCCTTGGCCACGGCATCCAGGATGGCCTGGGACACGCCGTAACGGATGGCGGTGTGCAGACGCTTGCCCTCCACCTCAATGGCCTCCATCATAGCGCACAGGCCCCGGAAATCATCGGCCTCCTTGCCCACCAGCTGGGGCTTGATGTACTTGTCGATGATGGGGATAAAGTCACGGGCCAGGAACAGGGGATCCCGTCCGCCGGCGCCGGAGTACTGCACGGCGGCGCAGTCGCCGTAAGCGATCTGACCGTCCTCCAGCACCAGCATCACGGAGATGGACTCACCGGCCTGACGGACGGAGGTGAAGCCCTCGGTGACAGGCTCGCCCACATAGAATACGCCGTCGTGACCGGCGCCCTTCTTGATGGCGCGCTGATCGTCGAAATAGAAGCCGGTGCGGCCGGGGGAACAGATGACGTCAACAATTTTCATGGTAGATAATCCTCCTATCAAATACCTTCTGTGGTTCTGCTCGCGTTGCTCAGTTGCGGGGACGGCCCACCAGGCGGCCCTTGCCGATGGCGTACACGTCATCGATGACCATCTGGAAGGAGGCGGCGCGGTGTTCGAACTTGGCGCGCTCGGCGATCTTGGCGGCGTGGAAGTCCTTCAGGTCCTGGGTGAAGGGCAGGTGGCCGGTGTTCAGGATGCGGACGGCACCGTCGTTGTCGCGGCAGGGCAGCATCAGACCGGCATTGGCTCGGCAGGGGGCGAAGGGCACGTCCAGCACGCCGGCCTCGACGCCGCGGCACACGCCGATGGCGATATCGCCCTGGCCCAGCTCGAAGCACTTGTCCACGATACAGCGGGTCTCCTGGCGGATGATCTCCATCTCCTCGGCCAGATGGCTGTCGTGGAAAGCCTGGTCGGCCATCATGTTCACCACCTGCTTAGTGCAGCGCAGACCCTGGGCGTTGGCCTCCATGGTGGGGATGCCAACGGCTTCATGGGGGCTCTTGACGATGACCTTGGTGGCGCCGGACAGAGCGGCGATCAGGCTGCCGGTGGCGATGACGCCGAAGGCCTTGGCCTCATCGGCGGGGAAGCCGCCCATCCACTGGTGGAGCACCGTGGTGACCACCACGTCGTTGTGGCCGTACTTCTGCAGATACTCGTCGGTGAGCTGCTCCAGGACCCGGATAGCGGCGATATCCTGCACCAGGTTGCCGCACTGGCCGTAGCCCACGGTGATGTTCTTCACGCCCTGCTCGGCGGCCAGCAGCGCCTCGATGATGGCGGCGGCGTGGGAGATGCAGGGGGGCACCAGAGTGCCGGTGAGGGGGCCGTAGGGCTCCCGGTTGATGGATACGCCCATCTCCTCATAAAGACCGGTCAGGCGATCCACATACTGCCAGTCGCGGATGGTGCGCTCCATGGGGATGTTCTTGCAGTAGGGCAGGTTGTAGGAGATACCGCCTCCCTCATAGCTGGTGAAGCCGCCGGCATAGGTGATCTCCGTCAGCAGACGGGCATCGGGGGTACCGTGACGCACCTGCAGGGGCGTGTGGACGCTCTCGATCACGCGGCGGCAGCCCGCCACACCGTGGTTGACGGCCGGGAAGCCATTGAGCATGGCGCGGCCCAGGCGGATGGACTCCTTGATGCCGTTCTCCGCCTCCTCATAGCGGTTCTGGCGGGTGTAGCTGTCGATGGTGGTGGGCAGCAGGTCGGCCTCGCCCTCCTTTTCCAGGTACTGCATCAGCTTGATGTGCTCTTCAATGACAGGCACACCGGCGCGGGGCTGCACCAGCGTCTTGTGGGCGGCCTTGGCGGCCACAAGTTTCTTGGAAAAAATGCATTCCTCGGGCATGGCCTTGTGATAATCCACGGCCTCCTGCAAATCCACACCTGCACCGGTGGGCCACTGGGCCAGGACTTCCTGCCGCAGACGGGCAAACTCGTCATCGGGAATTCGTTTGTTCTGGATATCCATTGTTTTCCAGCTCCTTTTTTAAGATTCGCAGTGCTGCCTGCGGATAGTGAGAGGACAGAAGTCCCATAGCTGCTATGATGTAGGTGCGGTCCACCCGGATCTCCGCCCGCATGGGACGCAGGGAGGCGGGGTTGGCCGGATCGAACAGGGCATGGGCGGCGATCTGAGCTGTCCGCTTGGTATGGATGAGGCTGCCCCCGGTGACGATGATCTGGCGGACGTCCGTGAGATTCTTGCCGGACTGAACAAACGTCTGCCCCATCATGGTGAAGGTCTCCTCGATGGTGCCGGCGTGACGGCTCACCGCCGTCTCGATGGCAAGGGAGGCCAGGGCGTAATCCAGGGCCTCCAGCTCGGGGTCATCACCGGGTACCACGTCGGTGTGGGTGCCCAGATAGTCCACCAGCTCCCGGACCCGGTCCGCCGTCAGGCCGGACAGAGCGGCCACGGCGTTGATGCCGGCGGCGTCCACGATGCCGTGGATGCTGTAGCGCATGCCGATGTCGCCCTCCACGGTCCGCTTGGCGTAGGGCTCGGGCAGCCCCTTGTAGACGGTGTTCATCTGCCGGGGCATGCCGTCGGCGATGGAATAGACGTCGGTGGTGGCGCCGCCCACATCCACGGCGATCAGGTCGCCGATGCCGGCCTCACCGTCGCAACCCTGTGCCAGCAGGGTCATGGCCTGGAGCACGGCGGAGGGCGTGGGCATCATGATGTCGTCCAGCAGCTCCGCCGCGTGGCTGAGCCCCTTGGCCTGGATGATGCGCTTGAGGAAGATCTCACGGATCTGCTTCTGGGTGGGCTCAATGTTCAGCACACCGAACTTGGGCATCACGTTGTCACAGATATGTACGGTGCAGTCCTGAAGGATCCGCTGACACTCCCGGGCTGCCGTCCGGTTGCCCGCAATAACGATGGGGAAAGTGGGTGCCATGGTGGCCAGCATACGGGCGTTGTGGAGGATGCAGTCGGTGTTGCCGCCGTCCGTGCCGCCCACCAGCAGGAAGATGTCGGGCTTGATGGCCCGGATCTCGTCCAGATCGTCCTCCGTCAGCTGGAAGGAGTAGACCTTGATGACCTTGGCACCGGCACCCAGGCTTGCCAGCCGGGCGGCCTCACTGGTCAGCTCCGGTACAAGGCCGCTGGTGATCATCCGCAGGCCTCCCGCAGCGGAGGAGCAGGCGTAGGTCTCGGAAAAGATCAGCTTACCGCAGGCCTTTTCCAACTGGGCCAGGGCGTTGCGCAGGCCGTTGTTGATGTCGGTTTCAATGGTGGTGTAGGAGGCGGCGGTCCCTAGGATCTTCTCAGCCTCCACGTCTACGGCAGTTACTTTGGTATATGTACTGCCGAAGTCAATGAGCAATACGGGTTTCATAGGGCTCAAGCCTTGTCGTCCAGCAGCTCGTGCAGGGCCTCGATGGTGGTCTCAGGAGGCGTTCCGGGAGGGAAGGCCCGGTCAAAGCCCATGGCCTTGAAGCGCTTCTCCACCTCCTCGAAGGACTGCTTGCCGATGACGATGTTGCCGCCCACCAGCAGGGGAATACCCTTCAGACCGGCCTCGTCGCACTTCTCGCGCATGCCGCGGCAGTCCAGCTCCCCCTGTCCGTACAGGGAGGAAATCACGATGGCGTCGGCGTTGGCCTCGATGGCGGCGGCGATGTACTCCTCCTGGGAGACCATCACGCCCAGATTGACAACGTCAAAGCCGGCCTCGGTGAAGGCGTGGTAGAGGATCTTGTTGCCGACGGCGTGGACGTCTGCGCCGATGACGCCGATGACAAGCACCTTTTTACGATGGGTGTTTTCCATGTCTGCATACCTCAATTCAATGGTAATCTATTGGATTTTTCACGAAATGGTGTTCTATTTTTATAAGATAAGTGGAAGGACAGCTCATGTCAAGAACAATGTTCCCGTTTGAAGCAGAAAGTTTTCCGACTCACACTCTTGTCCTGTCCCGCAGGCGCTCGATCCGCTCCTGCAGGTATATCAGCGAGCCCTCATCCACCTGATACCGGCAGCGGACCAGGGGGTGTTTGGCACCGAAGGCCTGCAGACGCTGCAGAACCTCACTGGTGCAGTACCGTTCAAAGCCGTCGGGAACGGCCAGAGCGGACAGTCCCGCCAGATAGGCGTCCAGACCTTCTGCCTCATCCAGCAGCCGGGGAGGCCGGATCTCCACATTCTCGGTGTAGGCGGTGCAGACCGGGTAGATCAGTTCGCCGAACCGCCTGCTCCGGCATAGAATGCCCAGACGCTGACCGGCCGTCAGCTTCAGCAGCTGGGCGGCGCTGTGGGGCGTCAGGCTCAGGGCCACTCTGGCGATTTTCTCCTTCTGGGAGATGATGTCCTTCAGCACGTCCGCGTGCTCGGCACTGGTGACGATGAGATCCACGTCCTCGCCGATGCGGTAGGGATATTCCTGTACGTCTTTCAGCAGGTGGGCCCGGAGATCGACAGGACCGGCGGTCTCATAGAGCTGATCCAACAGCTGAGACAGAGTCTCGGGATTGCACTCCACCACGGCAATCTGCAGATCGTTCCGGGCGGCAGAGCGCTGGCGCAGCTTGAGATTGAGAAAAATATTGA
This sequence comes from Oscillospiraceae bacterium, assembly GCA_902782615.1. Taxonomy (GTDB): domain Bacteria; phylum Bacillota; class Clostridia; order Oscillospirales; family Oscillospiraceae; genus Vescimonas. Next base: position 16,714 of record CACZNU010000106.1, read on the forward strand.
CCTCCGCCAGCGAGAAGTCCAGCTCCTCCATAGTGTCCAGCATCTGATCGATGGCCGCCATGGCCCGTTCCTTGCGGCTGTCGGAGGAGGCGGGCTGATAGCACACGAAGGTGCCCCGGCCCTGAACTTTTCTCACGGCACCCAGCCGTTCCAGCTCGTCATAGGCCCGTTTCACGGTGCCCTGCGCCACATTCAGCTGGTCCGCCAGATCCCGCACGGTGGGCAGCTTTGTGTCGGCGCTCAGCGTTCCGTTCTTGATTTGAGTCAGGATCACGTCCACCAGCTGCCGGTAAATGGGAATGCCTTGTTCGGGGTGCAGCTGATACAGCTCCGGCATGTGTGCCACCTCCTTTGATGTGATCTGCCGCAATGGTGTCGTCTTGCGGGAAACGGTTTATTGCAAGCTCTCCAGGTACGCGGTCCGGCCGGTCTCATAGAGGTTGTTGCCCTGGCTGTCGATGATGACTACGGCGGGAAAATCCTCCACCTCCAGGCGGCGGATGGCCTCGGCGCCCAGGTCCTCATAGGCGATGACCTCGGCCTTTTTGATGCACTTGCTCAAAAGCGCGCCGCAGCCGCCGATGGCGCCGAAGTAGACGGCACCGTGCTCCTTCATGGCGGCTACCACCTCCGGTCCCCGCTTGCCCTTGCCGATCATGCCGGTCTGGCCCTGGGCGATAAGGGTGGGACTGTAGGCGTCCATGCGGTAGGAGGTGGTGGGTCCGGCGGAGCCGATGGCCTGCCCCTCCTTGGCGGGGGTGGGGCCGACGAAATAGATCACGGCGTCCTTGATATCCAGGGGCAGCTCCTTGCCCTGGGCCACCAGCTCGCACAGCCGCTTGTGGGCGGCGTCCCGGGCGGTGTAGATCACGCCGGAGATCAGACAGCTGTCGCCGGAGCGGAGCTTGCGGGCCTCCTCACGGCTGAGGGGGGCGGTTACTTTGATGGCCATGTCACAGCACCTCCGTTTTGTGGCGGGTCACGTGGCAGTTGATGTTCACGGCCACCGGCAGACCCGCAATGTGGGTGGGACCGTGCTCGATGTTGACGGCCAGGGCGGTGGTCCGGCCGCCGAAGCCCTGGGGGCCGATGCCCAGTGTGTTGATCTTATCCAGCATCTCCCGCTCCAGGTCGGCGTAGAAGGGATCCTCGCTGCGCTGATCCACGCTGCGCATCAGCGCCTTCTTGGCCATATAGGCGGCCTTGTCAAAGGTGCCGCCGATGCCCACACCCACCACGATGGGGGGACAGGGGTTGGGGCCGGCCTCCTCCACCACCTTGACGATGAAGTCCTTGACGCCCTGGAGGCCGTCGGAGGGCTTGAGCATCTTGATCTGGCTCATATTCTCGCTGCCGAAGCCCTTGGGGGCCACGGTGATCTTCAGCTGATCGCCGGGGACCAAATCGTAATAGATCATGGCGGGGGTGTTGTCGCCGGTGTTGACCCGGTTCAGAGGATCGCCCACCACGGACTTGCGGAGGTAGCCCTCTGCGTAGCCCCGGCGGACGCCCTCGTTCACGGCGTCTTCTATGCTGCCGTTGACATGTACGTCCTGCCCGACCTCCAGAAACACGCAGGCCACGCCGGTGTCCTGGCAGATGGGCTGGTTTCGCTCGTCGGCGATGTGATAGTTCTCCATAATGCGCTCCAGGATCTCCCGCCCGGGAGCCCAGGGCTCGCTTTCGCAGCTGTGCCGGATGCAGTCTCTCATATCCTGAGGCAGATGGCAGTTGGCCTCCACGCAGAGGCGCGCCACCACCTCGGTGATCCGCGCGGCGTCTATTTCTCTCATCATGGCCGCCTCACTTGCCGCTCACGCCGTGGATGGTGTCCAGCAGCGTGCCGTCCCGGTAGATCACGTTGGCTACCACCCGGTCGCTGTGGGCGATCCGGCAGGGGGTACCGGTGATGCGCTCCGCCGTTTCCTTCAACTGGTGGATATCCACCACGGGCAGTCCGGCGTCCGTCAGACGCTGACGCAGCTCGGTGTTTTTGGGGTTAACGGCAATGCCGCCCTGAGTCACCAGCACGTCGATGTCGCGGCCGGGCGTGGAGATACAGTTGACCCGGTCGGTGACGATGGGCAGACGGGCGCGGTACATGGGGGCGATGATCATGGAGAGCTTAGCGCCTGCAGCGGTGTCGCTGTGGCCGCCGGAGCCGCCCATGATATAGCCGTTGGAGTCTGTGTGAACGTTGACGTTGAAGTCGGTGTCCACCTCAGTGGCGCCCAGGATCACCACATCCAGACTGTTCACCACGGCGCTGCGTGCGCTGGGACTGGCATAGTGGGAGGCGGAGATCTCCTGGTGGCGGGGATTGGTGCGGATGGACTCCACCGCCTTCAGGTCGAAGCACTGCACGTCCATCAGGGACTCGAAGCAGCCCTCGTTGAGCATATCCACCATGTAGCCGGTGATGCCGCCGCAGCCGAAGCTGCCGTGGATGTTCTCCCGGAGCATGATGTCCTTGAGATACTTGGCCGCGGCCAGAGAAGCGCCGCCGGCGCCGGTCTGGAAGGAGAAGCCGTCCTTCAGAAGGCCGGAGTGGCGGATCACCTGAGCGGCCAGATCGGCCATCACCAGACCTACCGGGTCCCGGGTGATCTTGGTGGTGCCGGATACAATGCCGTTGGGATCGCCGATGGCGTCCACGGTCACCACGTAGTCCACATAGGTCTCGGGGATGGACCAGTCCGGCAGGGGATAGGGCACCAGATTGTCGGTGATGACCACCACTTTTTTGGCGTTGGCCGCGTCGGGATAGGCGTAGCCCAGGCTGCCGCAGGCGCTCTTGCCGTACTTGCCGGAGCAGTTGCCCATGTCGTCGGCGGCGGGAGCGGCGATGAAGGCCACGTCGATGGGGGTGCGGCCCAGTTCGATGTCGCTGGGACGGCCGCCGTGGGTGCGGAACTCCACGGGATTGTCCATGATGCCCCGGGAGATGGCCTTGCCGATGGTGCCGGACATATAGTCGGTCTGCAGACGGGTGACCACGTGGTTCTCAATGTGCTGCAGCAGGGGGGCGTGGATATCGAAGAGGGAGCTGGCGTTGACGGTCAGATCCCGGATGCCCATCTGGGCGATCTCCGCCATCACCATGTTCAGCACGAAGTCGCCGTTGCGCAGGTGGTGGTGGAAGGACACGGTCATGCCGCTTTTCAGACCGGAGAGCTCAATGGCCTCGCGCAGGGAGGAAACAACTTTGTTATTCATGCTGTACCGCCTTTCCCACACCCATCTCCTCGGCCATGGCAATGGTCTGCTGTGCCCGGGCCACGATGGGAGCGTCGATCATCTTGCCATGGAGCGCAATGGCGCCGCGGCCCTGCTCGTGGGCCAGACGGATGGCGTCCATGACCTCGTATGCGTAGTCAATGTCCTTCTGGGAGGGGCTGAACACCTCGTTGATCACACCCACGTGACGGGGGGAGATGGAGGCCTTGCCGGTAAAGCCCAGGGACTTGGCGTATTCGGCGTCCACCCGGATGCCCTCGTCGTCGTTGACGTCGGTGAAGGGGGTGTCGTATACGTCCACGTCGGCGGCGCGGGCCGCCACCACCATGCGGCTGCGGGCGTAGCAGATCTCGGCGCCGCCCTTGGTCCGCTTGCAGCGCAGATCGGCGGTGAGGTCCTCGGCGCCCAGGAAGATGGCCGCCACACGCTTGCTGGCGGAGGCAATCTCAAAGGCGTTCTCCACGCCCAGCGCCGTCTCGATGAGGGGCATGAGACGCACGGTGTTGGGCTCGTAGCCCAGGCGCTGCTCCACCTGGGTCATGTAGGCGTCCGCCGTCAGCACGTCCCTGGCGCAGCCGGTCTTGGGCAGCATGATGAGGTCGGGCTTCTGGGTCATGATCTGATCCAGGTCCTTTTTCCAGTAGTCAGTGTCGATGGAATTGATGCGCACGATGGCCTCGCAGCCACGCAGATCCATGTACTTCAGGGTGTTGCGCACCAGATTCCGGGCGGAATCCTTTTCGTCCGGGGACACGGCGTCCTCCAGATCGAAGATCAACGCGTCAGCGCCCAGATAGGCGCCGTTGATCAGCAGGTTCGGCGTATTGCCGGGAATAAACAGCATGGAACGTCGCATGGCTTACTCTCCTTTCCCCCGCATCACGGCGGTCTCGACTCTGGCGCGGATGACACAGTCCAACGCGCCCCGGTCGGCGATGGAAATGTTGGCGTCGGTTACACCCAGCTCAGCCAGCACCTCCTGCACCAACGCTCGGATGCTCTGGCCGAACTGCTGCTCCACGACGGAATCCAGTGTCAGCTGGATCCCCCGGCTGCCGGGTTCGATCTCCACGTAGACATCGCTGGACTCCAGCGTGCCGGCGGAGGCTTTCTTGATGATCTCCATTTACAACGGCTCCTTTCTGAAGCTTGTACTATAACAATTTTGCTGTATCATATAATACATTAACCGAAAGTGGATTTCAACCTTTTTTGCCGAATTTATCTTTTCAAAAAAGTAAATCTACGGTATACTGAACAAAAACCCGGGGACAGCGGGGAAAGAGGTGGTACAAATGGACCTGGAAGGCGTGGGACGCATGAACGGCGGACAGCTGACCGCCTGGCGGACTCTGCTGGAGGCGGAGGGCCTGCGTCCGGAAAAAGAAGCGGAATACACGGTGCTTCTTTGGGACGGTGACACCCTGGCCGCCACCGGCGCCCGGGACGGCAGCGTCCTGAAGTATATCGCCACGGCGGCAGGCCATCAGGGCGAGGGCCTGAGCGCCACTGTGCTGACGGAGCTGCGCAAGGAGGCCTTTTCCCACGGGATCGACCATCTCTTCCTCTATACAAAGCCGAAGAACCGCTGGATGTTTGAGGACCTGTTCTTCTATCCGGTGGCCCGGACGGAGGACGTCCTGCTGATGGAGAACCGCCGCCATGGCGTGACGGACTTTGTGGAGGCCCTGGCCCGGCCCGATGTACCGGGCGTGACGGGGGCGGCGGTGATGAACTGCGACCCCTTTACTCTGGGACACCGGTATCTCATCGAAACCGCCGCCGCGGAATGTGAGCGGGTGTATGTGTTCGTTCTGTCGGAGGACAGGGGGCGCTTCCCGGCGGCGGACCGGCTGGATCTGGTGCGGCAGGGCACGGCGGACCTTTCCAACGTGATCGTCTGCTCCACCGGGCCGTATCTGATTTCCCAGGCCACATTCCCCACTTATTTTCTCCGGGATAGCGACGCTGCCCCGGAGGTCAAGTGCCGGCTGGACATGGAGATCTTTGCCGCACACTTTGCGCCCCGGCTGAACATCACCCGCCGCTATGTGGGTACGGAGCCCCTTTCCCCTGTTACGGCGGCCTACAACCGGGCGATGCAGCAGTTTCTGCCGCAGCGCGGGATCGAAGTGCGTGAGATTCCCCGCCGGACGGCAGGGGAGGAGCCGGTCAGCGCCAGCGCGGTCCGCTCTCTGCTCCGGAGCGGACAGGAGGATCGGCTGCGCCGCCTTGTGCCGGAGACCACGCTGCGCTATTTGCAGGACAAGCATCTGATCTGACAGGAGGGATCCATATGCCGTTCAACGAACCCAGTACCAATCATATCTACAGCACCTATTACGCACCCCGCGGCCGGCGCCGCATTTTCGATCTGGGTATCCAGCTGGCCCAGACGTATCTGTCCCCCTTTGACCACATCATCGGCGTCATCGGCGATGCCGGCTCCGGCAAGAGCGTGCTCATCAAGGGTATGTTCCCCGGTCTGGAGCTGACCAACGACGACAACGGTGTGAACGTCCGCCCGCTGCCGCTGTTGGAGCAGGATATGGAGACGGGCTTTTTTACGCCCCATACCTATCATCTGGATATCCGCTTTGAGATGGGCTTCAAGCCCCTGAACGTGTTGGCAGACGCCATTGCCCAGGCTGTCCACCGGGGCAAGAGGGTGATCGTGGAGCATTTTGATTTGATCTACCCGTATTTGGGTGTCAACGCCGATCTGCTCATCGGTGTGGGGGAGGAGATCGTCATCACCCGGCCCCACCTGTTCGGCCCCATGCCCCAGGAGGTGTACGACATCGTCTATCAATCCCTGCCCTATCGTCTGATGGCCCACACGGCGGAGGATCTGTGCGAATACTGCATGCCCCGGGAGGAACTGGACCGCTGTGTCCACGACGATGTGAAGCACGGCTTCGTGATGGTTTTCCCGGACAGGGAGCCCCAGTTCGATCTGGTGGAGTTGGAGACCAAGGTCAATGATATGATCGCCCAGGGCCTGGATATCGGCTATGTGGACGAGGGCCACATCACCATCGGCGGCGCACGCCACAACTGCACCGGCCCCCGCACCCATGTGTCCAACACCAAGATGATCCAGGGCTTCCGCCTGCTCCATCACACCATATATGACAGGCGCCGCAAGGCATATCTGGTGGTGGGCTGCGTGGGCGACCACTCCGAGGAGATGCTGCGGAGCCTGGACGCCAGCGCCACCCGCAGTGCCCATCCCTCCTTTACAATGGACACTCCTTATATTTAATATTTAAAATATGTGAAAAAAAGAGAGACCTTTTCACCTGGAAAAGGCCTCTCCTTTTTTATGTGGGGGACTTCGAATGCCCTGATGCGGCTGGAGCTTTCCGTTGTATGGGATCCATCCACGTCCCATTGGATGGGCTCCATGCCGATGGAGCGGACGGCGGAGATCACATGGTCGTCATACTCTCCGTAGGGACAGCGGATCAGGGTGGGCGTCTTGCCCGTGACGGCGGCGATCTTCTCGTTGGCGGCGTTTAGGTCCGCCACGATCTGGTCCGAGGAGAGGCTGTTGTAGTGGTCGTGGTGGAGGGAGTGGCTCATGACCTCATGTCCGGCGTCGGACAGAGCCTTGGCTGACTCGGGATACTTTTCCGCCCAGTCTCCCACCACGAAAAAGGTGGCCTTCACGTTGTACCTGGCCAGGATATCGATGAGCGTCTGGGTGTCCTCGTTGCCCCAGGCGGCGTCAAAGGAGATGGCGCAGACTTTCTCATTCCGCTCCACCGAGTAAATGGGCAGCTGCCGCTGGGAGGCGGTGGCGCTGACCGCCAGGGGCATGCTGACCATCCAGAAGATACCGCCCGCCAGCACCAGAGCGGCCAGGATCAGGAGATGCTGCCGCCGCAGCAACAGGATCTTCACCGAGCTTTTTTTCATAGACTTCCCGTCCCTTCCCGTTTTTGCGCCGAAAAGGCGGACCGGATACGGGGCCTTTTGGCTTCCCTATCCTATGTGCCGGGAAGAGGAGATATGAAAAAACACCGCACGGCGTGTGGTGTTTTCTGCTGCTGGGGGAGGAGAATTTACTTCTCCGCGTCCTCCTCGATGGGGACGTTGATGCTGGCGGCACCGCGTCTGGCACGGGACCGGGGAGAAGCGGCGCAGCGCTCATACTCCACCTGCATCACCGAGGAGATGGTGTGGCGGCCATAGTTGTCCAGCTGGGCATACTGCTCCAGCAGGCGCAGGGCATCCTCCGTCAGATAGTGGGAGGAGTCCTCCGCGGTAGGCTTGATGCCAAGCGTTTTGCAGATGTGCATGACGGTATCGTATGAAGAGCCACCGATCCCGTTGTGCAGGGCACTGTTGATGGTGGACAGAGGGATGTTCACCGCAAAGGCGAACTGACGTACACTTTTATATTGCCGCGCGATCTCAGCACGGACGAGTTCGGTAAGATTATCCATAGCTCGACCCTCTTTACAGATTCTGGAAAATATTGTACACCCTTCTAATGCAAGCATCTTATCATATTGTTTTGCGTTTTACAAGAGAAAAAATTGAAATATTTGGAATTAACTTTTAAAATTTAAAGTTTTATCAGAGAAAAGAAAGGGGGCAGGCGGCGCAGGGGACGAAAAATGACTTTTCTTTTGCGGTGCCGTGTGGTAGAATAGCGGGACAGGAGGGGGTTACCCATGAGAAAAGACAAGGAGCGCCGCGGCGGCGCCGTCGGGCGTGTGCTGAGCCAGGTGTTCGTGCGCTACTATGATCACGACGTGGCCCGCGACAGCGCGGCGCTGACCTATTATCTGCTGTTTGCCCTTTTTCCGCTCCTCATCTTTATCAGCGTGCTGCTGGGTGCTCTGCAGCTGAATGTGGAGAGCATCACGGCGTTTTTGAGCAACATCGCCCCGCCCGCCGTGGTGGGGATCGTGAAGGCATATCTGGAATATGTGTCCGGCAACGCCAGCAAGAAGCTGCTGTGGTTCAGCCTGGTGTTTTCCATCTGGTTTCCCATGCGGGCCACCAGCTGTCTGATGCACTCGGTGCGCAAGGCTTTCAACTACGGACCGCCGAAGAGCATACTGCGCAGTACGCTGCGCACGCTGCTCTTTGCCCTGCTGCTCATCGTCAGCATTGCGCTGACCACGCTTTTGACCATGGTTGGCCGCCGGGCTTTGGAGTTTGTATCCGCGCTGATCACCATTCCGGAGAGCTTTATCAGTGTGTGGAGCTATCTCCGCTTTGTCCTGATGGGTCTGGTCATGGCGGCGATGCTGTGGACGCTGTATATGCTGGCGCTGGGGGAGACTATTCCGGCCCGGCAGGTGCTGCCGGGCGTGGCCAGCTCCCTGGCGGGATGGCTGGCGGTGAGCATGGCCTTCTCCTATTATGTGGAACATTTTGCCCATTATGCGGAGCTGTACGGCTCCATCGCCACTATTATCGTGGCGCTGCTATGGCTCTACTGGAGCGGCACGGTGCTGGTGCTTGGCGCCGAGCTCAACGGCGCCATGATTGCCGAGCGGACCCGGCGGAAGGCGGAGACGGAACAGGTCTCCGGCCAGACACCCGCAGAGGAGTCCGGGGAGGGAAAAGGGAACTGATATGAAAATCATTATCGTAGGCAACGGCAAGGTGGGCTATGCCATCGCCGCGGAGATGGCCAAGGAGAACCACGACATCATCATGGTGGACTCCGCCGCCGCTGCCCTGCGCAAAGCGGACAGCACGCTGGACATCATGTGCGTGGAGGGCAACGGCGCCAGCATCAGCGTGCTCATCGAGGCCGGTGTGCGGGATGCCGACCTGGTCATTGCCGTGACAGACAAGGACGAGACCAACCTGGTCTGCTGCCTGATCGCCAAGAAGCTGGGCGCCCGCCACACCATCGCCCGGGTCCGCAACCCGGAGTACCGCCGGGATGCCGATACGCTGAAGCAGGAGATCGGTCTGGACATGCTCATCAATCCGGATCTGAGCGCCGCCCGGGAGATCGCCCGCATCCTCAGCTTCCCTACGGTGTCGTCGGTGGAGCCCTTTGCCCGGGGCCGCATCGACATGATCGGTCTGCAGGTCACGGAGAAGGACACCTTCGTGGGCAGCAAGCTGAGCACCCTGTGGGTGCCGCGACTGTCCAACGTACTGGTCTGCGCCGTGGAGCATGAAGGCGATGTGATCATCCCCGACGGCAGCTTTGCCCCTGCGGCCGGAGACAAGCTCTACATGGTGGGTACCAAGCCGGATCTGCAGAAGGTGCTGCGGAGCATCGGCCGCTCTCCTCAGCGGATCAAGACCGTATCGGTGCTGGGCGGCAGCCGCATAGCGGTGTACCTGGCCTGGGAACTGGCCCGGACCAACACCAAGGTCCGGGTGGTGGAGATCAGTCCGGAGAAGTGTCTCCGCCTGGCGGCCCAGCTGCCCCACGCCATGATCATCGAGGGCGACGGCACCGACAGCAATCTCATCCGCAGCGAGAACATCTTTGAAACGGACGCCTTCGTCTCCCTGACGGATCGGGATGAAGAGAACCTGCTGATGGCCATCAACGCCCAGCGAGTGGGTGTGGGCAAGGTCATTGCCAAGATGACCCGCCCCAACTACATCGATCTGGTCCGGGATACCGGCATTGACAGCATCATCTCCCCCAAGGACATCACCGCCGGTCAGATCACCCGGTATGTCCGGGCTCTGGCCAACAGCGAGGGCAGCGCCGTGGAGAGCCTGTACCGGATGCTGGACGGGGCGGTGGAGGCGCTGGAATTTACCGCCACGGCTGCCAGCCGGCCGGTGCTGGATACGCCGCTGATGGACCTGAAGCTGAAGCGGGGCATTCTGGTGGCGGCCATCGCCCGAGACAGGGGCATCATCATCCCCGGCGGTATGACCACCATCCAGGAGGGCGACCGGGTGGTGATCGTCAGCAAGTCCATCGGTCTGAACGATCTGGTGGATATTCTGGCCTGAATAGGATAAAAGCCCCCGCCGCATATTCTGCGGCGGGAGCTTTTTTATGCCGGCAGGCGGGGACCTTTTTCCGCGTCATAGGGGATGGAGAACACGGGGATGCCCTCCACTGGCGGGGCGATGGCATACATCTGACAAAACAGGCACAGGCGATCCTCCGTCAGATAGAAGTGGTCGCCGCTGAAGGCGGTGTGAAGGTGGTGGCGCCAGTCGGGCCGGTAGAGGGCCGTACCCTGCTCCTGCTGCTGCCGGATCTGCTGGGCGACGCTGCGCAGAAGGCGCCCCTTCCACAGGGGCTGACCGGGGAAGAGATCGCTCAGCGGCAGCGGTGAGCCGCGGGCCAGATCCCAGGTGTCGGCCCGGCGAAGGATCAGGGGGCGGCCGCCGCTGCGCTCCACCGTGTCGGTGTAGAGACTGAGCAGATCCTCCCGCTGCAGCGTTACCACGGTGTCCAGCGTGACGGTCCACTCCGGGATCGGCCCGCCGCAGCCCCGGGCCAGCTCCAGGGCGGACACGGCCCGGGGCAGCAGCTCGCTTTGACAGTAGGAGAAGAAGGCCCGCCCATAGGCGGCGTAGTAGCGGTTGAAGCGGCTGCCGCCCGGACCGTCCCAGCGGGGAAGGCGGAGACTGGCGGTCAGCAGCGGCAGGTCATCCGGCGGGAAGCGCCGGGTATCGGTGGTGTAATCCAGCTGTCCCTGCAAACAAAACACCTCTTGCCCTTGAAAATCTATATCAATCTATGCAGATTTACGCGATTTGGTGAAATATTTGAAGTTTGGTGTTTACTTTCGCCAACTAAAATGATAAAATAATACTGGACATCGGGCAAAACCCACAATATGCCTGCAATATATGAAGGAGGGAACGGGATGAGAGCTGCTAAATCGAAGATCGCCCGCAAGGAGAAGAGCGACTTGCTCTACCGGGCCATTTTGAAGCTGGAAACGGAGGAGGAGTGCTACAGCTTCTTCCAGGATCTGTGTACCATCTCGGAGTTGCGCTCTATGGAGCAGCGCTTTGAGGTGGCCATGCTGCTCAACGAGGGCATGATCTACAACGATATTCTGGAGAAGACAGGTGCCTCCAGCGCCACCATCAGCCGCGTCAACCGGAGTCTGCTGGGCGGCTGCGGCGGCTATGAGAGCATTCTGGAGAAGATGAAGGAGAATAAGGACGAATGAGCTGCTACGACCAGCTGGCTGCCTGCTACGACGCTCTGACCGGCGACGTGGCTTATGAACAGCGCGCGGATTATCTGGAGAAGCTGTTCCGGCAGGCCAGGATCCCGGTGCACACGGTGCTGGATCTGGCCTGCGGCACGGGCACCATGACCTGGCTCCTGACGGAGCGGGGCTACGAGATGATCGGCGTGGACGGCAGCGAGGAGATGCTGGCCGTTGCCATGGAGAAATACGGCGCGGTGGGGGGCGTGCCCCCCATCTTTTTGCACCAGTCCATGCCGAAACTGGACCTCTACGGCACGGTGGACGCCGCCATCTGCTGCCTGGACAGTCTGAACTATCTGACCCGCCCGGCGGATGTAAAGCGCACATTGCAGCGGCTGCACCTGTTCGTCGCCCCGGGGGGCCTGCTGATCTTTGATGTGAACACACCGGAGAAGTTCCAGGCTCTGGACGGTCAGGTGTTCCTGGACGAGACGGAGGACGTCTACTGCGTCTGGCGGACGGAGTACAGCCGCCGTCTCTGCACCTATTACATGGATCTGTTCCGCCGGCGGGATGACGACCACTGGGAGCGGAGCCTGGAGATCCACCGGGAGCGGTGCCATACCGCAGAAGAGCTGACGGCGTGGCTGCGGGAGGCCGGCTTTGGCAGGATCCGGGTCTACGGCGACATGAAGCTGCGGAAACCGGCGGCGGGGGAGCAGAGAATCTATTTCTCCTGCGTGCGCCTGTAAAGGAGTATGTGATCGATGTACAAGGGCTTCTATTATGAGATCGTCCTCTCGGCCATCGCCATGATCCACTGTGTGTACATGTGGCTCCAGTGGCGCAGAAATGAGAAGCGCCAGCCCTGGAAGCGATTTGACGCCGTGGTTATCATCGGCCTGCTGGCGGTCTACGTGCTGGCGGTGGCGGCCGGGTTTGTGGCCGTCGCCAGAGGGGATGACCCTGTGGCCGCCAAGGGCTTCGGCGCCCTGTCCATTCTGATGGTGGTCTGGCTGGATTTCAAGGTGACCCGCGCCTGCGGAAAATAAGTATTATAGGAGTAATTTGACCCATGAGTGATCGTATCGTCAGAGCTATCTCCACCGACGGCATGGTCCAGGCCGCAGCCATCTGCAGCCGGGACCTGGTGGAGCGCGCCCGGAATATCCACAACCTGTCGCCCACCGCCACCGCCGCCCTGGGCCGCGCCCTGTCCGGCGCCAGCATGATGGGAAACGCCCTGAAAGGCCGGGGCGCCAGCGTGACACTGCAGTTTAAGGGCAGCGGGCCCCTTGGCACAGTGCTGGCCGTGTCAGACGCGGAGGGCAACGTCCGCGGCTACGTGGGCAATCCCCAGGTTGATCTGCCCCTGCGAAGTGACGGCAAGCTGGACGTGGGCGCTGCCGTGGGCCATGAGGGTACGCTGACGGTCATCAAGGACCTGAACATGCGGGATCCCTATGTGGGCACCGTGGACCTGCTGGGCGGCGAGATCGCCGAGGATATTGCCGGCTACTTTGTGGAATCGGAGCAGATCCCCACCGCCTGCGCCCTGGGGGTACTGGTGGACCGGGACCGCAGCATCCGCAGCGCCGGCGGCTATCTTATCCAGCTGATGCCCGGCGCCACGGAGGATACCATCGTGAAGGTGGAGGGCGGCATCATGGCAGCAGGCGCCGTGTCGGCCCTGCTGGAAAAGGACCCGGACCCGGAGCATCTGCTTCGGACGGTGATGTCGGACTTTGAACTGAAGATCCTGGAGAGCGATCCGGTGGAGTACCGGTGCTACTGCTCCCGAGATCGGGTGGAGCGGGCGCTGATCTCCCTGGGGGCCGAGGAACTGGAGGGCATCCTCCGGGATCAGGGCAGGTGTCAGATGACCTGCCAGTTCTGCGACGCGGTGTATGAGTTTTCTGGTGAAGAGCTGCAGGCTCTGATCGACGGTCTGAACCGAAAGTGAGAAAGTAAGAAAGAATCTTGATAAAGAATTTTGATTTTTTAAAAATTTTTGTTGACAGTGACCTCCTGTTTTAGTATAATAACCCTTGCCGTTCTTGAAGCGGCAAGGACGGGAGCATAGCTCAGCTGGTTAGAGCACCTGCCTTACAAGCAGGGGGTCACTGGTTCGAGTCCAGTTGTTCCCACC
>CACZNU010000107.1 GCA_902782615.1 Oscillospiraceae bacterium
ACCGCGGCGTCACCGACTGCCTGGCCGCCACCAAGGTCTGCGGCGGCGATGCTTCCGCCTGCCGCTACGGCTGCCTGGGCTTCCTGCTGGCCATCTTCCTGTTTGCGGCCGTCCGCGAGCAGCTGGAGTTTGCCGACAATCCCAAGGCCTTCGACGGCTTCCCCATCGCGCTGGTCACCGCCGGCCTGATCGCCCTGGCCTTCATGGGCTTCAGCGGCCTGAAGGTCTGGTAAGGAGGTAGAGGAAAAGATGAACGGAATCAATATTCTGTATGCTGTTATCCTGCTGGGCGGTCTGGCCGTCGTTTTCGGTCTGATCCTGGCTGTCGCCGCCAAGGTCTTTGAGGTCCAGGTGGATCCCCGCCTGCCCGAGATCCAGGCCGCTCTGGCCGGCGCCAACTGCGGCGGCTGCGGCTATCCCGGCTGCGCCGGCTGCGCCGAGGCCATTCTGGCCGGCAAGGCTCCCGTGAGCGCCTGCGCCCCTGCCGGCGCTGAGGGCGCCGCCAAGATCGCCGCCATCATGGGCATGGAGGCTCCCTCCGGCGAGAAGATGGTGGCCCATGTGCTGTGCAACGGCGGCACCAACGCGGTGAAGAACTTCGAGTACCGCGGCGTCACCGACTGCCTGGCCGCCACCAAGGTCTGCGGCGGCGATGCTTCCGCCTGCCGCTACGGCTGCCTGGGCTTCGGCTCCTGCGTGGCCGCCTGCAAGTTCGACGCCATCCACATCGGCGAGAACGGCGTGGCCGTCGTCGACAAGGAGAAGTGCACCAACTGCGGCGCCTGCCGTGAGGCCTGCCCCCGCAAGCTGATCGTGGAGGTCCCCTATTCCAAGAAGGTCGTGGTCAACTGCTCCAACAAGGATCGCGGCCCCGCCGTCACCAAGGTCTGTGCCAACTCCTGCATCGCCTGCGGCATGTGCGAGCGCACCTGCAAGTTCGACGCCATCCATGTTGTCAACAACGTGGCCGTCATCGACTACACCAAGTGCCGCAACTGCACCATGTGCGCCAAGGCCTGCCCGAGAAACGCCATTGAGCCCATCCCCACCGCTGAGGAGAAGGAGAAGTTCAAGGCCGCTCAGAAGGCCGCCGCCGAGCGCAAGGCCGCTGCCGCCAAGGCCGCTGCCGAGAAGGCCGCCGCTGAGAAGGCTGAGACCCCCAAGGCCGAGTAAGGCAACACGCAAAACATATGAACGGGAGGTCTGCTCCGGCAGACCTCCCGTTTTGATATTTGCCTGTTGCATTTTTCGACGGAGGGATTATAATATAGAAGAATCAGTCAGAGTAGGGATCGGTATGTTCAAGTGCCGGCGGGACGGGGAGTTGTCCGCCGGACGAAAAGAGCGATGCTCTTGCAGTGCCGATTTCGCATCCCGCTGTCATATGTGAGGTCACTCTCTCATCCATGTACGTGCGGCAGATGCGTTTTGCTGTCCCGCAAGTCTACAGGTGAGGGGGTTGTTTTTTTGAAGAAACCGTATGCGCTGCGCCTGATGGCCATTTGCGCCATGATGACGGCCCTGGCCGTCGTGCTGAACCGCTTCTGCTCCATCCACACCGCCGGCTGGACCATCGGCTTTGCCTTTGTGCCGGTGGCCATGACGGCCATTCTCTACGGCCCGGCCGCCGCCGCGGTGGTGGGAGGCCTGGCGGACCTGGTGGGCGCCCTGCTGTTCCCCTTTGGCCCCTATTTTCCCGGCTTCACGGCCACCGCCGCCCTGATGGGCGCGGTGTACGGCTGGTTCCTCTATCGGGAGAAGGTCCGTTTCTTCCCCCACATGCTGCTGCCGGCCCTCATCAACAACCTGATCCTGGGCTTGGTGGTCAACACGCTGTGGGTCAGCATCCTGTACGGCTCCCGCACCTATTGGGGCTGGTTCGTCTACCGCCTGCCGGAGTACGCCATTCTGATCCCCGTGAATCTGATCCTGCTGCCGGTGCTGCTGCGCCTGGCGGAGCAGCTGAAAAAATACCGGTAAAGGAAGCGCAGAGCATGACCCTTCAGGAAGCCATATCCTATCTCAATAATGCCGAATGGAAGAGCGATCACGCGGGCCTGGACCGGATGGAGGCGCTGTGTGAGCGTCTGGGCCACCCGGAGCGGGACCTGCGGTTCATCCACATTGCCGGCACCAACGGCAAGGGTTCCGTTTCCGCCATGCTGGATAGCATCCTCCGCTCCGCCGGGTACCGGGTGGGCCTGTTCACATCCCCCTATATCCAGCGGTTCAACGAGCGCATCCGCGTTGACGGCGCCGAGATCTCCGACGGGGACCTGGCCCGGGACACGGCGGCGGTGAAGGCCTGCGTGGACGCCATGGACGCCGCGCCCACCGCCTTTGAGCGGATCACCGCCGTGGCGCTGGTCCATTTCCGGCGGATGCACTGTGACTGGGTGGTGTGGGAGTGCGGCTTGGGCGGCCGGCTGGACGCCACCAACGTGATCCCCACGGCGTTGCTGTCCGTCATCACCGGCATCGCCCTGGACCACTGCCACATTCTGGGCAATACCATCGCGGAGATCGCGGCGGAGAAGGCGGGCATCATCAAGCCCGGCGTCCCCGTCCTCTTCGGCGAGGGCGACGAGAGCGCCGCGGCGGTGATCCGCCGTACGGCGCAGGAGCGTGGCAGTCCCTTGATCCGCACCGATTTTGCCGCCATTGCCGATATTTCCGCCGACCTGTCCGGCACCGCCTTCCGGTTTCGTGGCCGGGCGGTGCGTCTCCCCCTGCTGGGCCTGTACCAGACCCGCAATGCCGCCACCGTGCTGACGGCGGTGGACCTGCTGCGCCGGCGTGGCCTTGAGATCCCCGAATCCGCCGTGACGGAAGGCCTGTCCGCCGTCCGCTGGAAGGCCCGGTTTGAGCCGCTGTCCCGTGACCCGCTGGTGTTCTACGACGGCGCCCACAACCCCCAGGGTGTGGCCGGCGCCATGGAGAACATCGGCCGCCTGCTCTCCCCCCTGACGGAGGACGGCCGGGTGGTGCTGCTGATGGGCGTCATCGCCGAGAAGGACCACCGGCGCATGATCGCCGCTCTGGCCGCCTGTGCTTCCGCCGTGGTGACGGTGCGGCCGGAGAGCCCCCGGGCCCTGTCGGCGGAGGAGACGGCGGCGGAGTTCCGCGCCTGCGGCGTGAGAGCCGAGCCCGCCGCGAGCATCGCCGATGGCGTCCGCGCCGCGGTTGACCTGGCCCGGCGGGAGAAGCGGCCCCTGGTCTGCCTGGGCTCCCTCTATCTGTACGGCCCCGTCAGGGAGGCCCTGGAGACGCTTTTAAACGGATAAATATAGCCCCGATTTCCCCGGACGGCCAGCCCCCGTCCGGGGTTTTTATTGTTCACAAATAATTCAAAGCCCCACCTATTGACTTTGCAGGAACGGGGTGGTAAACTGTGTTAGCACTCCGGGAAAAGGAGTGCTAAATGAGGCGAGGTTTGCTATGGAATTGACCGAGCGGAAAAAACAGATACTGAAGATCGTGGTGGACAGCTACATCGAGACCGCCGAGCCCATGGGCTCCAAGGCCATTGTGGAGCGGATGCCCGGCAAGATCAGCTCGGCCACCGTCCGCAACGAGCTGGCCGACCTGACGGATATGGGCTACCTGGAGCAGCCCCACACCTCCGCCGGACGGATCCCCTCTCCCAAGGGCTACCGTCTGTATGTCAACGAGCTGATGGAGCGCAAGTCCCTCAGCGCCGAGGAGACGGAGGCGATCAACCGCAGTCTCTCCGGCAAGATGGCCGGCATGGACGAGGTGATCTCCCGGGCGGGCCAGATGGTGTCCAGCTTCGTGGGCTACCCCACCTACACCGTGGCCGACCACCGCAGCGCCGCTACCGTGCGCCGCTTTGAGCTGATCGGGGTGGACAGCGGCAGCTTCATCGCCGTGGTGATGCTGTCCGACAGCCGGGTCAAGAGCCAGCTGATGGCCCTGGACCTGCCGGTGGAGCAGGGGCATCTGCCGGAGCTGAGCCACCTGCTCAACACCCACTTCGCCGGCATCGGCGCCGCCGAGATGAACGCCCATCTCATGAATCTCAGCGACCAGGTGGACGGCAACTGGTTCCTGCTTTTGAACCGGGTGGTGGAATATGCCGGCGAGCTGCTGCGCCAGAGCGAGCAGCAGGAGGTGTTCACCAACGGCGCCAGCCAGCTGCTGAAGTTCCCGGAGTACCGGGACGTGGACAAGGCCCACGATCTGATGAGCTTCATGGTGGACAACAAGGAGAACCTGCCGGTACCCTCCGGCGACGCCCCCATGCAGATCCTGATCGGGCCGGAGAACGTCAACGACGCCCTGAAGGAGAGCAGCGTGGTCATCGCCAGCTATGATATCGGCGACAATATGCGGGGACTGGTGGGCGTGGTTGGCCCCACGCGGATGGATTACGCCACCGTGGCGGCCCGGCTCAGCTACTTTGCCGAGAGCCTGAGCGCCATGTTCGGCAAGAAGAATCAACTGCCCCCCAAGGAGGAAGAGGAATGAGCGAGAAGGAGAAGAAGGATCTGCCCGAGAACGAGGAGGTCAAGGAGGAAACCACCCAGCCGGAGAGCACCGAGCAGGAGCCCCAGGCGGAGGAGACCTTTACCGTTACCCGGGAGCAGATGGAGAAGATGGAGGCCCTGGCCAAGATGGTCAGCGACGGCAACGACAAGTATCTGCGCCTGGCCGCCGAATATGACAACTACCGCAAGCGCACCGCCAAGGAGAAGGAGAATCTCTACACCACCGCCAAGGCGGACACCATACGCCCGTTCCTGGACGTGTATGACAACCTGGAGCGGGGCGCGGCCCAGTGCGCTGAGGACGATCCCCACCGCCAGGGTCTGGAGATGATCACCAAGCAGCTGCTGGAGGTGCTCCACAAGCTGGGCGTCACGGAGATCGAGGCCCAGGGCGCGGCGTTCGATCCGGAAAAGCACAACGCCGTCATGCACGTGGAGGACGAGAACGCCGGCGAGAACACCGTGGTAGAGGTCTTCCAGAAGGGCTTTGCCTTGGGCGACAAGGTGCTGCGGTTCGCCGTAGTCAAGGTCGCCAACTGAACGAGGCAATTACGCACCGAAAAGATGCGTTGTATATAGGAACCAATTTCGGAAACAAAAAATAAATTGATATAGCATTAGGAGGCAATCATCATGTCTAAAGTTATCGGTATCGATCTGGGTACGACCAACTCCTGCGTAGCCGTCATGGAAGGCGGCGAGGCAGTCGTCATCGCCAACGCCGAGGGCAACCGCACCACTCCGTCCGTGGTGGCCTTTTCCAAGACCGGCGAGCGTATGGTGGGCCAGGTGGCCAAGCGCCAGGCCATTACCAATCCCGACCGCACCATCTCCTCCATCAAGCGTGAGATGGGCAGCGATCACCGGGTCAACATCGACGGCAAGAACTACACCCCCCAGGAGATCAGCGCCATGATTCTTCAGAAGCTGAAGACCGACGCCGAAGCCTATCTGGGCGAGACCGTGACCCAGGCCGTCATCACCGTGC
>CACZNU010000108.1 GCA_902782615.1 Oscillospiraceae bacterium
CATGATGAAGAACTGGCTGCCGGCGCTGTCCATGGCCTGGGCCCGGGCCATGCTCAGCACGCCCCGGGTGTGGCGCAGATCGTTCTGGACGCCGTTGGCGGCGAACTCGCCGCGGATGCAGTAGCCGGGACCGCCCATGCCGGTGCCCTCCGGGCAGCCGCCCTGGATCATGAAGCCGTAGATGCAGCGGTGGAAGATCAGGCCGTTATAGAAGCCGGAATTGGCCAGCTCGATGAAGTTGCGCACGCTCTGGGGCGCTACATCGGGGTACAGCTCGGCCACGATCCTGCCGCCGTTTTCCATTTCAATGGTCACGATGGGATTGTTCATATGGTTTCTCCTTTTCGGATGGTGATGCATGGAGGGTTACGGATTGCGCCAGCCGACGCCTGCGAAGAATGAGCAGCTGCGGCGGCAAGTGCCCTTGGGGCGCCACACCAGTGACATCGGTCACTGGTTCGCAATGACGGGGCGTGCCAGGTTTATCCCCGGTTTTTCTCCCGCATGGCGCGGTCCATCTCCCGCTTGGCGTCCCGCTGGGCGATGGAGGCGCGCTTGTCATAGTTCTTCTTGCCCCGGCACAGGCCCAGCTCCACCTTCACCCGGCTGTCCTTGAAGTACACGCTCAGGGGGATCAGGGCGTAGCCGTCCTGCTTCTGCAGGGCGTGGAGCCGCCGGATCTCCCGCTTGTGCATCAGAAGACGCTTGGGCCGGTCCGGATCACGGTTGAAGATGTTGCCCTGCTCATAGGGGGAGATGTGGAGATTGTAGCAGTAGAGCTCCCCGTCCTTACACTGGCAGTAGGAGTCCTTCAGGTTCAGCGCGCCGCCCCGGATGGACTTGACCTCCGTGCCGAAGAGCTCGATGCCCGCCTCGTACCGGTCCTCCACGAAATAGTCGTGAAAGGCCTTGCGATTCTGGGCCGCCGTCTTGATGCCTTTCTTTTCCATGGAGGACCTCCTCTCCGCATAGTCAAACCATTATAGCACGCCCTGTCAAGGGACGCAAGAAAAACGTGATGGAAGGTCCTGAAAAAACAGTGCGTTTTTGCCGGAAATCTGCCGAAAAAGAAGAAAACACGTTACTCCGCCCAGGGGGCCACGTCCTCCGACAGCTCCACCCGGATCACCGCCGGAACGTCCTCGCCCCGGCCCCGGCGCAGGGCCGCCAGATCCTTCACCAGGGCCGCCAGCTCCTTGACGTCCCTCACCCCCACCGCATCGCCCTCCGAGTCGGCCAGCAGGGCGTCGGTGAGAGTCTCCAGACGGGCGATGAGCCGGTCCAGAGAGTCGGCGTCACAGGGGATGCGATCAGCCATGGTACCACCCCTCTCCCACAGTTTCTCTGTAAGGCGCAAATACTTGACGGGCGTACTCCGCCAGGCAGTCCGGGCAGACGGTCTCCCCGTTGATCCGGTAGCAGTCGCCGCCGGGAGGCAGCTCCGTGCCGCACAGGTCGCAGAAGACGGCGGGGGCGTCGCGGTGGATGGGAAGCTTCATAGTTCTGGCTCCTTTCGGTGAAAAAGTCTCTTCACTTATAGGGCGCCAGGGGGGAAAAGTTGACCGGCTGTTGCCCGGGAAAAGGCAACAGCCGGAAATTTTTTTGATCGGGGGCTTATCCCAGCAGCGCGCGGGCCTTCAGCACCGCCACCACCGTCTTGGCGTCCCGGATCTGGCCGGAGAGGCACTTCTCCGCCAGCTCCTCCAGGGGCATCCAGTCCACGTTCAGAAACTCGTCCGGATCCAGGTGCTGCTCCCCGAAGGTCAGGCCACGGGCCAGGTACAGGTACAGCGTCTCGCCGTAGCAGCCGGGGGAGGGGATCATGGTGCCCAGATCCGTCCACTCCGAGGCCCGGGCGCCTACCTCCTCCCAAAGCTCACGGCGGGCCGTCACCTCCGGCGCCTCGCCCGCCTCACGCTTGCCGGCGGGCAGCTCCGTCATCACACGGGAGAACACATACCGGTACTGCCGCACCAGAGCCGCCCGGTTCTCATCGTCCAGAGCCAGGATGCACACGCCGCCCGGATGCTCGATCACCTCCCGGACGGAGGTCTTGCCGTTGGGCAGGGCCACCTCGTCCACATGCAGCCGGACCACCCGGCCGTCATAGATCTCCCGGCGGGAGAGGGTGCGCTCCATCAGTTCCATAGCTATCGCTCCTTTGCGGTGGTTTTCCGGTGCCATTATAGCAGGCCCGGCGGCATCTTGCAAAAAAATTTTCCGTTGTTGACCGAAAGAGGGCAACAGAAGGGAAACTCCGGGCGGTGGGGAGGGGATTAGTAGAGGGAGGTGACCGTCATGACCGAGGGAAAGCCCGGGATCATGCTCTATTACAAAACGGCGACGGCCCTGGAGAAGCTGGACGACGAAACCTTCGGCCGTCTGGTGCGCTCCATGCTGGACTACGGACGCACCGGCACGGAGCCGGCCCTGGAGGGAGAGCTGGCGATAGCGTGGCCGTTTTTGAAGGAGAAGATCGACGAGGACGACGCAAGATACGCCAGGCGGAAGGCGCGGGGCCAGAAGGCCGCCAACCGGCGATGGGAAAACGCCAGGACTGCCGAGGGGAAGGACAGGACGGAGTGGATGGCCCAGTATGTGCGCCGGAACAATGCTTAAGCATCCATATACATACCGCAAAATGCATACTGCAAAAACAAAATGCAATATCAGATCCAAATCCAAAAACATGTTCCGTTCTCATCAAGAGAACAGGAACTGCGCGGGAAAAGATTTTTGTATTTTTTGGAAAGGGAATCATTTCGTGTCCGGGGACACGGGTCCCGAGAGAAGAAAGGAGAGACGACCATGACCATCACCATCGATCCGCCCAACGAAAAGCAGCGGCAATTCCTCACCTGCCGGAAAAAATACATCGCCTTCGGCGGCGCAAGAGGCGGCGGCAAATCCTGGGCCGTCCGCACCAAGGCCAAGCTCCTGGCCCTCCGCTACGCCGGCATCCGCCTCCTCATCCTCCGGCGCACCTTGCCGGAGCTGGAGAGCAACCACATCCGCTTCCTCCGCGCCGAGCTGCAGGGCGCGGCCGTCTACAACGCCGCGGCCAGGCGCTTCACCTTTCCCCACGGCAGCGTCATCGACTTCGGCTACTGCGCCTCCGACGGCGATCTGGACCGGTATCAGGGCGCCGAGTACGACGTGATCTTCATCGACGAGGCCACCCAGCTCAGGGAGGACTGGATGCGGCGGCTGGCCGCCTGCGTCCGGGGCGTGAACTCCTTCCCCAAGCGGATGTACTTCACCTGCAACCCCGGCGGCCCCGGCCACGGCTACATCAAACGGCTCTTCATCGACCGGCGGTTCAACCGGTTCGAAAACCCCGATGATTACCAGTTTATTCCGGCCAAGGTCACCGACAACACCGCCCTGCTCCGCGCCCAGCCCGACTATCTGGACCAGCTCCGGGCCCTGCCGGCCCGGCTGCGGCGGGCCTGGCTGGAGGGGCGGTGGGACATCTTCCAGGGCCAGGTGTTCCAGGAGTTCACCGACGATCCCGACCACTACGCCGACCGCAGCTTCACCCACGTCATCGAGCCCTTCGACATCCCCAGATCCTGGAATGTCTACCGCTCCTACGACTTCGGCTACGCCAAGCCCTTCTCCGTGGGCTGGTGGGCGGTGGACTACGACGGGTGCATCTACCGGATTTTGGAGCTCTACGGCTGCACCGACACCCCCGACGAGGGCGTCCGGTGGTCCCCGGACCGGCAGTTCGCCGAGATCCGCCGCATCGAGGACACCCATCCCTGGCTGAAGGGACGGGACATCCGGGGCGTGGCGGACCCGGCCATCTGGGACGCCAGCCGGGGCGAGAGCATCTATGAGACGGCGCTGAAGTACCGGATCTATTTCCAGCGGGGGGACAACCGCCGGATCCCCGGGTGGATGCAGATGCACTACCGGATGAGCTTCGACAACCAGGGCTATCCCCAGCTCTACGTGTTCCGCAACTGCAGGGCCTTCCTCCGGACCGTGCCGGCGCTGGTCTACTCCGACGCCGCGCCGGAGGACGTGGACACCACCCAGGAGGACCACGTGGCCGACGAGGCCCGGTATTTCTGCATGTCCCGGCCCATCGCCCCCAGAAGGAGGGAGACGGGGCAGGTGGCGGACGACCCGCTGGAGATGACAGGGAAGCGGCGGTGAGGACAGAGGCGCAAAAAAAGGGCCGGGAGGAAAACCCTCCCGGCTCCGCCGCTATATTTGATCGGTCCGGCTCAGACGTACTGCCGGCAGAGGGCCTCCGCCGTCTCCGCGCCCAGGACCTGGGCCGCGCGGACCAGAAGACAGATCCAGGGGGTCTCGCCGCTGACCTCCGAGCAGTTCCACCACTCCACGTCATAGACGCCGCCCAAATTGAAGTCCCAGTTCAGCGTGTAGCACACCTCCAAAAGACGGCCCGAGGCGGTGATGAGATAGTAGTTCTCATACTGGTCCTCAAAGCGGCTGGGATCGATCCCCGGGGTGGTCTGATGCTCCCGGTAGACGGCGTTGTAGGCCTCGCCCCGCAGCAGGTTCACCAGCTCCCGGGAGGAGGGACGGGGCTCGGTGTACCGTTTGGTCACCGTCCGCTTCCCGAGGCCCAGGAAGCCGCAGGACTCCGTCTCCTGCCGGATGACGGTTTGGTTCAGCAGCTCCCGCATGTTCCGCAGCTCCTCCGGCTTCGCCGCCGTCAGACGACGGCCCAGCTCCGCCGCCAGGGCCCGCCGCTTCTCCGCCGGGGCGGCCTGGACCCGGGGCAGCTGCCGGATGGCCACCAGATGGCAGTCCAGAAGACAGACCGGATCGTATCGCTCGCCCCGGGCGCCGGCATAGATGTTTTTCAGCTGCCGCTCATCGGGGCCGATCAAAATGTTGGGTTTTGACATGGTTGCTTCGTCCTTTCTCCGTTTTTCAAGGCTGCATGGGGGGATATTTCTTCACTTAACTTTATCACGCCGCAAAAGTGCTGTCAACGAAAGGGGCGGCGGAAGGGAAAATTTTCCGTTGTTTCCCTTTTCCGGTCAACAAAAGAGTCAACTTTCGGCCCTGGGAGGGGGATTAGTAGAGGGACCTTTTTACACCGACACCACGAAAGGAGATACGCCACATGGAGCAGGAAGTTTTGAAGCCCGCCATCGGGCGGCAGGAGGTCCGGCAGGCCGCCGAGATCCTCAAGAAGTACAAACGGGGCAAGGCCCACCTGGAACAGCGCATCATCGACAACGAGCAGTTCTGGAAGCTGCGCCACTGGGAGCAGATGGAGAAAAACGGCGCAGGCGGCAACGAGGCCGATCCCCGGCCCCGCAGCGGCTGGCTGGTGAACTGCATCCTCTCCAAGCACGCCGACGCCATGGACTGCTATCCCGAGCCCACCGTGCTGCCCCGGGAGCCCGGCGATACCGACGAGGCCCGCCGCCTCAGCCGGGTGCTGCCGGTGATCCTGAAGAACAACCGCTTCAAGCGGGTCTACAGCGACGCCTGGTGGTACAAGCTGAAATCCGGTTGCGCCGTCTACGGCGTGTTCTGGGACAGCGCCAAGCTGAACGGTCTGGGGGACATCAGCCTCAAGCGCATGGACCTTCTCAACCTCTTCTGGGAGCCCGGCGTCACCGACATCCAGGATTCCCCCCACTTCTTCTCCACGGAGCTGGTGGACAACGAGAAGCTGCTGGCGGACTATCCCCAGCTGGAGGGGAAGCTGGGGGGCGGCACCTTCTCCGTGAGCCGCTATCTCTACGACGACACCGTGGACACCTCCGACAAGTCCCTGGTGGTGGACTGGTACTACAAGAAGGACGGCAGGCTCCACTACTGCAAGTTCTGCGGCGAGACCGTCCTCTACGCCACGGAGAACGACACGGCGGTGCCCACCGAGGAGCAGATGATCGGCGTGGACGAGGAGGGCAACCCCATCGTGGAGCAGGTGAGCGTGGGCGAGAGCATGGCCCAGCGGGGCTGGTACGACCACGGCAAGTACCCCTTCGTCTTCGACGTGCTGTTCCCGGAGGAGGGCACCCCCTGCGGCTACGGCTACGTGGATCTGTGCAAGAGCCCCCAGCAGCAGATCGACCTCATGAACCAGGCCATCCTCAAGAACACCCTGGCCGCCGCCACGCCCCGGTTCTTCGTCCGCTCGGACGGGGCCGTCAACGAGGAGGAGTACGCCGACTGGCGCCGTCCCTTCGTCCACACCAACGGCAATCTGGGGGCCGACTCCATCGCCCCCATCCACGCCGCGGGACTGGACGGGGTGTACGTGGCCATCCTCCAGAGCAAGATCGCCGAGATGAAGGAGACCGCCGGCAACCGTGACGTCAGCAACGGCGGCGTCAACTCCGGCGTCACCGCCGCCACCGCCATCGCCGCCCTCCAGGAGAGCGGCGGCAAGCTGAGCCGCAACATGATCGACGACAGCTACGAGGCCTTCGCCGACGTGGTGACGCTGTGCATCGAGCTGATCCGCCAGTTCTACCGGGTGCCCCGGATGTTCCGCCTGCTGGGGGAGGGGGGCAGCGAATTCGTCAGCTATGACGCCGCCGGTCTCCAGCCCCAGTGGCTGGACGACGGGGTGGGCGGCACCTACCGTGTCCCCGCCTTCGATCTGGAGGTGGCGGCCCAGGACGAGAACCCCTACAAGACCATGGAGTATAACCAGCTTGCCCTGCAGCTGTTCCAGATGGGCTTCTTCCGGGAGGACATGGCCGACCAGGCCCTGCGGTGCCTGGAGCTGATGGACTTCAAGAACCGGGACCGTCTGGCGGCGGTGATCGCCCAGGGCAAGACCCAGCAGGCGAAGATCGCGGCCCTCCAGGAGCAGCTTCTCCAGGTGGCAGCGGTGGTGGACAGTGTCAAGGGTACCAGCTTGACAGAGAGCCTGCAGCGGGAGTTTGCCGGCGGTGAGGGGGCCGCGATGCCCCCCAGAGGGGCGGCGGTGTATCGCCGCGGTCAGCTCCTGCCCACCGCCCCCACCGACCGCCAGCGCAAGCGCACCCGGGAGGCGGTGAGGCCCCAGTGATCCGCGTGCGATTCACCGAAAAGCGGCTGACCCTGCTGGGCCACGCCGGCTACGCCGAAAAGGGACAGGACATCGTCTGCGCCGCCGCCTCGGCCCTGGTCTACGCCCTCATCGGCACCCTGGAGGACGCTGACAACGTGGCGGAGCTGGTGATCCGGCCCGGGACCGTCACCGTGGCGGCGAAGAAGGACGACCCGGCCTTCACCGTGGTGCGCCGGGGCCTGGCGCAGCTGGCGGGTCGGTACCCGGGGTATGTGGCTGTGGAGCAGGGGAGAAAGGACGACTGATATGACCGATTTCATCTACGATATCCAGCTTTTGGCGGAGGACATGCCGGCGGAGACCCCGGCGGCGGAGGAGAGCCTGCCTGCCGCCGATGATCTGTCCGCCGACGGCCGGTCCGCCGACGGCCGGTCTGCCGACGGCCAGTCTGCCGACGGCCAGTCTGCCGACGGCCGGTCCGCCGATGATCTGTCTGCCGACGGCCGGTCCGCCGACGGCCAGTCTGCCGACGGCCGGTCTGCCGACGGCGCTGACGCCCATGCCGACGATCTCACCGCCCACTTTGAGGCGCTGATCCGGGGCAAGTACAAGGCCGCCTTCGACGCCCGTGTCCAGAAGATCCTGGACGGACGGCTGAAGAATCTCCGCCGGGAGAACGAGCAGCTCCGGGCCAACGCCGACGGCCGGTCTGTCGACGGTCAGTCTGCCGACGGTCAGTCTGCCGACGGCCAGTCTGCCGACGGCCAGTCTGTCGACGACGGTCTGGAGGCCGCGGCGGTGTCCCTGGCCTGTCTGGAGCGGGACGCCGGGGCCATCCGGGCGGTGTATCCGGACTTTTCCTGGCAGACGGAGCTGGAGAATCCCGCCTTCGCCCGGCTCATCGGCGCGGGGGTGGACGGCCGCACCGCCTACGAGGTGGTCCATCGGCAGGAGATCCTCCGCCGGGCCATGGCCTACGCCGCCCGTCGTGCCGCCGACGGGACCGCCCGGTCCATCGCCAGCGGCGCCCGGCCCGTGGCGGAGAACGGCGGCCGCAGCGTCTCCGTCTCCCGCCCCGATCCCCGAAAGCTCACCAGCGACGAGCTGGCCGACATCCGCAAACGGGTGCAAAACGGGGAGAAGATCCGGTTCTGAGCAATTCGCCGTTTTTCGGCGGTTTACATACACGGGGTCGTGACCTACCACATGATATCTTCGCAAACACCCAACCGGGCGCAGCACCGCTCCCGACGCCGGGGAGCCCCCAACTATCACGACCAATGAAAGGAGACTATCCATGTTCAACTACCCCTATGACATCCAGCTCTTTGCCGACAGCAACGTCCAGACCACCGGCGGCCTCACCGCCGAGATGAAGACCTACTACGGCATGGAGCTGCTGGAGAACGCCAAGCCCCAGCTGGTCCACAACCAGTTCGCCGCCACCAAGCCCCTGCCTGTGGGCGGCGGCAAGACGGTGGAGTGGCGCAAGTTCGGCTCCTTCGACAAGGCCCTGACCCCCCTCACCGAGGGCGTCACCCCCGACGGCTCCGGCATCTCCGTCAGCTACATCACCAAGGAGCTGGCCCAGTACGGCGACTACACCACCGTGTCCGATCTGCTGGATCTGACCGCCATCGACGACGTGGTGCTGGAGATCACCGACCGCCACG
>CACZNU010000109.1 GCA_902782615.1 Oscillospiraceae bacterium
GCAGCAGCGTGGAGATGAACGATCCGGCCGCGCGGCCGGAGATCGCGAACAAGGTCATCGACATGGCGTCCTACGACACCGTGATCGTGGGCTTCCCCATCTGGTGGGGCATTGCACCCCGCATCATCGAGACCTTCCTGGAGAGCTACGATTTTTCCGGCAAGACGATCCTTCCCTTCTGCACCTCCGGCGGCAGCGGCGTGGGCCGCAGCGATACCGCGCTGCGCAAAAACGTCAGCGGCGATGTGAAGTGGGCCAAGGGCGTACAGATCAACCGGCCCAACGAAAACGAGATCCGCAAGTGGCTGGATAAGGTTCTGTAAGGAGTCTGCGAAACATGAAATACATAAGACTGGGCCATTCCGATCTGACCGTTTCTCGCATTTGCATGGGCTGCATGGGCTTTGGCGACGCGGCCAGGGGCCAGCACAGCTGGACGGTGGACGAGGCGCACACCAGGGAGATCGTCAAGCACGGTCTGGAGCTGGGCGTCAACTTCTATGACACCGCCATCGCCTACCAGAGCGGCACCAGCGAGCAGTACCTGGGCCGTGCGCTCCGTGATTTTGCCAGGCGCGAGGACGTGGTGGTCGCCACCAAGTTCCTGCCCCGGACACAGGAGGAGATCGCACGCGGCGTCACCGGGCAGCAGCACATCGGGGATATGATCGACACCAGTCTGAAAAACCTGGGCATGGATTACGTGGATCTGTATATCTATCACATGTGGGACTGGCAGACGCCGATCTATGATATTCTCGACGGGCTGAACCGCGTGGTAAAGGCGGGCAAGGCCAGATACATCGGCATCTCCAACTGCTTTGCCTGGCAGCTGGCCAAGGCCAACGCCCTGGCGGAACAGGAGGGCTTTGCCAAATTCGTCTCCGTTCAGGGACACTACAACCTGATCTTCCGGGAGGAGGAGCGGGAGATGGTGCCCTACTGCCGGGAGGAAAACATCGCTCTCACACCCTACAGCGCCCTGGCCAGCGGGCGGCTTTCCCGGCTGCCGGGCGATAGCGGCACGAAGCGGGCACTTGAGGACGCCTACGCCAAATTCAAATACGACGCCACGGCGGAGCAGGACAGCGTGATCATCCGCCGTGTGGCGGAAATCGCCGAAAACCGAGGCGTGACCATGACGGAGGTGTCCCTGGCGTGGCTGCTGACCAAGGTGACCTCGCCGGTCGTCGGCGCCACGAAGCTGCACCACATCGAGGGCGCGGCCAGGGCGGTGGAGCTGGTGCTGACCGATGGGGAGATCGCATACCTGGAGGAGCCCTATGTGCCCCACCCGCTGGCCGGCGTCATGGCGCAGAACAAGCCCGCCGCAGCCAGGGAAAAACACGTCTGGTCAACGGGAGACCAGACCATGAAGGAGGCAAAGTGATATGAGTGAAAAAATCGTACAGACAGCTGGCAGAGACCAGCTGGGTGAATTTGCGCCCATGTTCGCGCATCTGAACGACGATGTGTTGTTCGGCGAGGTGTGGAACGAGGAGGCCATCGACGTCAAGACCAAGTGCATCGTCACGGTGGTGTCCCTGATGGCGTCCGGCATCACGGATTCCTCGCTGGCCTATCACCTGCAGAACGCCAAGGCCCACGGTGTGACCCGGGAGGAGATCGCCGCCATCATCACCCACGCCACCATGTACGTGGGCTGGCCCAAGGGCTGGGCGGTGTTCCGCCTGGCCAAAGAGGTGTGGAAGGAAGACGGCACGGGCGAAAACGGGTAAGGAGGCGCGGCAGATGAAAACGCGATTGGTCAAGCTCTGTTCCCTGCTTCTGGCGCTCATGCTCCTTCTGGCTCTGGCCGCCTGCGGCAGTTCTTCGCCGGAGCCCGCCCCTCAGCCTCAGTCGGAGGAAGCGGCGCAGAACACAGACAACACCCCGGAGCCGGCAGATACGGAGCCTGATACAACCACGCCGGAGCCCGCGGCAGCCGGCAGAGAGGTTCTGGTGGTCTATTTTTCTGCCACCGGCACCACCAGGGGCGTCGCCGAAAAAATCGCGGCCCTCGAAGGCGCCGATCTCTATGAAATCAAGGCATCACAGGAATACACCGACGCCGATCTCAACTGGAACGACAGCGGCAGCCGGACAACCAAGGAGCAGGGCGACAAAAGCGTCCGGCCCGAGATCGGGAGCGAGCCCATCTCCCTCCAGGGGTATACCACGATCTACATCGGCTTTCCCATCTGGTGGGGCGAGGAACCCCGCATCATGGACACCTTTGTGGAGAGCTATGACTTCGGCGGCGCGACGGTGATCCCGTTCTGCACCTCCGGCAGCGGCGGCATCGGCAGCAGCGGCCGGAACCTGGCGGACAACGCCGGCAGCGGCAACTGGCTGGAGGGCCGGCGGTTCAGCGGCGGTGTGTCGGAGGCCGTTCTCCGGGCCTGGATCGACGGATTGAAATAAGGCCAAAGGAGGATGGGGCATACAAGCCAAACAGAATAAGGGAAGCCCTTTCGCCAAAGCGGGATGGTGGCTCACAAATCCGTTATTCGTGCTATGGCCGAAAAAGGTCGGTAATCTCGATGGAATTACCGACCTTTCTATCTGGCCTGAACGGCGGTTTTGCGGGAAAATACCCGCGTTTTCCGCACGATTTCATATAATTTCCGATAAGGAACGCCGCTGTGGAGCCATTTCCGCTGCGGCGTTTTTGCATTGACAGGGTTTTCTGGGGCCAGCTTCCCGGAGGTGTCGTTCTCACAGGGGGTATCGTTCAAGCAGTCCCTTTTGGATGGCTGTCAGTTCCTGTTCCCGACCGGTGAAGTGGTTGTCCGGGTATACCAGCGTGCCTGTCAGAGCATAGCCGGCGGAGATCATACCGGTCCCCCGGCAGCGCCGGTGAACAGAGTCCGGACATGCCGCCGTGCATCTTCTCCCAGCGGCAGGGCGGCCCCTTTTTGCAGCCGGGCGGCCCCGGCCCGGTCAGTTCCCGATCTGCTTCAGCCGGTCCAGAAACAGATTCACCGCAGGGGGAAAGACCTGGTATTTTTTCCAGATCACCGTTCCCTGCTGCATGGGAGCGTTCTCCAGGGGGCGGAAGGTCAGCGGCGTATCCCCCGTCACGTTGATGAGCCCGTCAAAGCCGATGGCATAGCCCACCCCGTCTTCCACAAAGAGGGAGGCGTTGTAAATCAGATTGTAGACGGTGACCACGTTCAGCTTGTCATAGGCAGGGTCGGAGCTCAAGAGTGCCGTCGCCGCCCGGGGAATGATCAGCGGCAGATCGGTCAGGTCCGCCGGGGAAACCCGCTCCCTGGCGGCAAGGGCGGAGTCCCGCCGCATCAAAACGCCCAGTCGGTCCCGCTCCGGCAGGCGGACCCCCTGATACTGGCTGTGGTCATAGCCGGTGAAGATCAGC
The DNA here is from genome assembly GCA_902782615.1 of Oscillospiraceae bacterium. Taxonomy (GTDB): domain Bacteria; phylum Bacillota; class Clostridia; order Oscillospirales; family Oscillospiraceae; genus Vescimonas. The sequence continues at coordinate 3,380 of CACZNU010000109.1, forward strand.
GCCACGTCCACCAGGCCGTTCTCCAGCTGCTCCATCAGATCCTCGGTATCGCCGCTGGTCACCGTGAAGCGCACCTCCGGATACTCCCCGTGGATGGCCCCGGCGATCCGGGACAGCACATGGAAGGCCAGGGATTCGCCTGCGCCGATGTGGATCTCCCCGGACAGCTTCTTCTGCGCCCTGCTGATCTCGCTCTCCGTCATCTGCATCAGGCGCACCATCTCCTCCGCCCGGCGCCGCAGGATCATGCCCTCCTCTGTGAGCTTGATCCGGCGGCTTCCCCGCTCAAAGAGGGTGACGCCCAGCTCCTTCTCCAGATCCTTGATCTGCCGTGACAGCGCCGGCTGGGAGACGTGCAGCGCCTCCGCCGCCGCAGAGATGTTCCCTTCCCGAATGACCGCCAGATAATACTCCATGATCCGTATATCCATTTCGTCTCGCCCCTCCCCTGTTTTTCTATGCAATTATAGCATATCTCTCTATCAAATATAAGTATTTGAACATAAATATTTTCTCCGGTATAATGAGTCCATCAAAGAACCGGAGGGACCATTTATGTCTTACGGATATATCACCGCTCTGCATGAGGACGTGGTGCGTGAGCACGTGCGCTACAACAATCGCTATGGCATCGCCATCGCGGCGGACGTCTACACAGCCAGGGATCTGGACCGGAGCCAAAAGCACCCGGCGCTGATCGTGGGTGCCCCCTACGGCGGTGTGAAGGAGCAGGGGCCATGCGTCTACGCCAATGAGATGGCCCGGCGCGGCTTCGTGGTGCTGACCTTTGACCAGGTGTACATGGGTGAGTCCGGCGGCGAGCCCCGCCACGTCTCCTCCCCGGAGCTCTTTGCCGAGAGCTTTTCCGCGGCGGTGGATTTTCTGGGCGTGAAGCTGCCCTATGTGGACCGGGAGAAGATCGGCGCCATCGGCATCTGCGGCTCCGGCGGCTTCGCCCTGAGCGCGGCACAGGTGGACGTGCGCATCAAGGCCGTGGCCACCACCAGCATGTACAACATCACCGACGGGCGCTTTATGTTCGGCGGCGACAAGGCCGCGATCGAGGACATGAAGCGGCAGCTGTGTCAGCAGCGCTGGGTGGACTTTGAAAACGGCGCGCCGGAATACAACCCCACTTTCCCGGAGGAGCCCTACGAATACGACCAGCGGCCCCGGGTTGACCCGCTGACCGATGAGTGGAACCGCTTCTACGCGGTGCCCCGGGGCCATCACCCCAATGCCCGCGGCGGCTTTACCACCACCTCCATGCTGCCCATGCTGAACTTCTTTGCGCTGGATTACATCCGGGAGATCTCCCCCCGCCCCATTCTGTTCATCGCAGGGGATCGGGCCCACTCCCTCGGCTTCAGCCAGCGGGCATATGAAATGGCGGCGGAGCCCAAGGAGCTGTACATTGTGGAGGATGCGGAGCACATCGACCTCTACGACCGGGTGGACCGCATCCCCTTTGACAAGCTGGAGGGCTTTTTCAAGGAGAACCTGAAATAAATGATGCCGAACGAAAGAGAGATCGCGGAAAATCTGCGCGACGCAGGATGTGATGCCGTCGAAGTCCGCTCCATCCTCGACAGCCTGCAGTGCGGTGACCGCAGGAAGGCGGAGCGGCTGATGGACAGCTGCCGGGAAAAGCAGCTACGCCGCCTGCACGAGAGCCAGCGGCGGATCGACCGGCTGGATTATCTGCGCTATCAGCTGCAGCGCGGAGAATAGAAAGGAGAACCTACGATGAAAAAGATTCTGATTGTTTCCACCAGTCCGAGAGCAAACAGCAATTCCGAAGCCCTGGCCCTGGCCTTCGCCCAGGGCGCGAAGGAGGCGGGACATGAGGTGGACTTTGTCTCCCTGCGGGGAAAGACCGTCAACTTCTGCCGCGGCTGCCTCGCCTGCCAGGAGACCCGGCGCTGCGTGATATGCGACGACGCGGACGAGATCTGCCGGAAGGCGCTGACGTCCGACGTGCTGGTCTTTGCCACGCCCATCTATTACTACGAGATGTCCGGCCAGCTCAAGACGCTGCTGGATCGTCTCAACCCCCTCTTCCCCAGCGACTACGCCTTTACCGACGTCTATCTGATGACCTCCGCGGCGGAGGATGATGCCGCCGTTCCCCAGCGGGCCATCAGCGGCCTGGAGGGCTGGATCGAGTGCTTCCAGCGGGCCCGCCTGGCCGGGACGGTGTTCATGGGCGGCGTGACCGCCGCCGGCGAGTACCGGGATCGTCCCGCCCTGGAGCAGGCCCGTCTCATGGGCCGGAAGGCGTGAAAAACAGGCAGAGGAGCCTGATGCTGTGGATGGTCATGCTGGTTTTGTTCCTCGCAGGCTGCGGGGCTTCCCATCCATCCGATACGGCGGCAGGCCAGGAGCTGGCGGAGGACAGTACCGTGCAGAAAGGAAGCTACACTTATCGAACAGAGGAGATCTGGTGCGACAACAACGGAAACCGGATCTACGGGATCGCGTATATCCCGGACACACAGGAGGAAAAGAAGCCGCTGGTGATCTTCGCCCATGAGCTGGGCAATACCCATGCTGCCGGTATCCCCTATGCGGAGAGACTGGCGGAGGCCGGCTGCGGGGCCTACGTCTTTGATTTCTGCGGCGGAACCGTGGGCGGCGGGAACCGGAGCAGCGGCAGCAATGTGGGCATGTCGGTCCTGACAGAGGTGACGGATCTGGAGGCCGTGCTGGAGACGGCGGCCACATGGGATTTTGTAGATCCCCGCAGGATCGTGCTGCTGGGCGGAAGCCAGGGCGGTGCCGTCACCGCGCTGACCGGTTGCCGCCATCCGGACAGGATCGCCGGCATGATCCTGATGTATCCCGCCCTCAACATCGCCGAAGACGTACACCGGGAATTCGCCAGTCTGGACAGCATCCCGGCGGAATACGATATGTTCGGTGGCTGGATCCGGGTGGGCAGAAACTATGCCGCCGACGTGTGGGACGTGGATTTCTATGGGGAGCTCTCCCAATATCAGGGCCAGGTGCTGCTTTTGCACGGGGATCGGGACACCACGGTGGACCGCTCCTATTCGGAACGGGCGGCAGAGGCGCTGCCCAACGGCGAATATCACGTCATCTCCGGCGGCGGCCACGAGTTCTATGGCGCTCCCTTTGAGGAGGCCGTGACTCTGATTCTGGCATACATGGATCGGATCAGCGCGGCATCTCATTCCCCGGCGGACGGTGCCCAGGCGCCGGATCCCGAAACGTTGTCCCTTCTGCTGGGGGATACGCCGGTAAACGTGGCGTGGGAGGAAAACGAGTCGGTACAGGCGCTGCGGGAGCTGTGCGCCCGCCGGCCGCTGGTCATTGAGATGTCCATGTACGGCGGATTCGAGCAGGTGGGCTCCATCGGGCAGAGCCTGCCCCGGAACGACAGACAGACGGTGACCGGTGCCGGCGATATCGTGCTCTATTCCGGCAGCCAGATCGTGGTATTTTACGGATCCAACTCCTGGGCCTATACCCGGCTGGGCCACATCACCGATCAGGACGCCGCCGGGATGGAAGCCCTTCTCGGGCACGGCGACATCCGCATCACACTGCGTATGGAGGGAAACAACGAATGAAAATCCTGGTATTGAACGGAAGTCCCCACCCGGACGGCGCCACCTCGGATATGGTAAACGCCTTTGCCCGGGGGGCGGAAAGCAAGGGCCATGAGGTTCGCATCCTCCATGTGGCCCGCAAGAACATCCGGGGCTGCATGGACTGCGGCCACTGCCGGAACAGGGAAAAGGGCGTCTGCGCACAGAAGGACGATATGCAGGAGATCTACCCGGAGATCCTCTCCGCGGACATGGTGGTCTTTGCCTCGCCGATCTATTATTTCACGCTGTCAGCCCAGCTTCAGGCGGCCATTCAGCGCACCTACGCCATCGATATCCCCGCCAACGTCAGCAAGGTGGCGCTGATCCTGAGCTCCGGGAGCCCATATGTCTACGGTCCCGCCATCTCCGCGTATTACCAGTCCATCGTGGAATACTGGGGTGTGGAGAACGCCGGCATCTTCACGGCAAACGGACGCCAAAATAAGTCCGAGGCCAAGCGGCAGGAGCTCTACCGCTTCGGAAGCTCCCTGTAAGGGCCCATAACAAGTACCTCAGCCGGATCCGGTCCCGCCTTTTGGCGGGGCCGGATTCTTTTCTCAGCGAGCCGCATTTTATCTTGTAATTGCTCCGCATTTTCAATATAATATAATGGTAATTCTATATTCGCTGACAGCAAATGAAACCTCATCAGAGCCAGGAAGGAGAAACAAAATGGAAATAACAAAGAGCATACAGGATCAATCCGCGACCCTTGGTCTGGTTGGCAGGCTGGATACCATCACCGCTCCCCGGCTGGAGGAAGAGCTGAAAGAGATCCTTTCCAACGTGACGGAGCTGGTGCTGGATTTTGAGAAGCTGGAGTTTATCTCCTCCGCCGGCCTGCGGGTGCTCCTCTCGGCCCAGAAGGTCATGTCCAGGCAGGGTTCCATGAGGCTCATCCACGTCAACGAGGCGGTCATGGAGATCTTCGAGGTCACCGGCTTTTCGGATATCCTGACCATTCAATAATCGGAGATCCGGCGCGCAAAGCAGCAGGGCCGAGGGGCCCGGCAAGCGGAAGAGGAATGGAGGGATTTGATTGCGAAAAATCCTTGGCATAACGCTGGGTGGTCTGCAAAAGAAGACGATCACCCTTGTGCTGATCATGCTTCTGATCATGCTGGCGGCCTTTGCGGGGGTTTCCACCTATCAGAACAAGATGCTCGTCAATGTTGTGGGTGCCACGAGAGCCGACCAGCAGGAGGCCATCTCACAGGTCTCAGAGGAGACGATGCAGGAAATGCTGGAGAGGGCTCTTGTCTCAAGCACGACTCTGCGGGCCGATCTGGAGGACAGCGAATTCTCCGAAATTGTAAACAACGTCTATATGCTGCAGACCATGGCCCAGGGCCTGCTGGAGAGCAGACACAGCTTTGATCCGCTGCAGCCCAGCCTTCCCGATCCTGCGCTGAACGGGACGCCATCGGCCATGGTGCTGTGCGAGGAAGGTGTCGATTACACCCAGTCGGAGTATCTGGGGATCATCGCCCATATGAGCAGTGCCATGATCGCCATGCATCACAATTCCGATAAAATCGACGGCTGTTATATCGGACTTGCCGACGGGACCGATCTCTGCATAGACGAAAAGGCCGCCAACAAGCTGGATGAGAACGGGGATCCAATCCCCTTCCCGGTGCGGGAGCGGCCCTGGTACCGGGGCGCCATTGAGGCGGATGGGCTGTATTTCACGGGAGTCGAGCATGACGCGTTCAGCAACCGGCTCCTGGTCACCTGCTCCGTCCCTATCAAGCTGGACGGAGAGGTCGTGGGTGTGGCGGGAATCGACATCGTTCTGGAGACCATGGCCGATTTCACCTCCGCCGATACCGCCCGGGGCACCTATGCCTATGTGGTCAACGACCGGGGTCAGGTGATTCTGGGGCCTGAAGGCCGCGGTGTATTTGAACTCTCCGACAGGACGGTGGATCTGCACCGCATGGGCAACAACAAGCTTTCCCAGTTTGTCGACAAGGCACTTCGCCAAACCACCGGCCTCCAGGCAATAGACATACAGGGCAACCTGTACTACATGGTGGGCTCCCCCATGCCGACCGTGGGCTGGGCGGTCATTTCGGTGGTGGACAAGGTGGTCACCGAGCAGCCGAAGAACCTGATGCTGAGCGAGTATAACCGGATCAATGAAGAGGCCAGCGACAAGTTCAGCGACGGCACGGCAAGGACCAAGTGGACAACTGCCTTTATTCTGCTGGGCGTATTTCTTATCGGTCTGGGCGCAGCTTTGTTCGCTGCGAGAAGGATCGTAAAGCCCATTGAGAAAATGACAAAAAGCATTGTCAGGAGCAGCCAGACAGGCGAGCTTTTCCAGATGGAGGACAGCTACCGGACAGACGACGAGATCGAGCTGCTGGCGGAGGCGTTTGACGATCTTTCCAAGAAAACGAAGCGCTATATCGGCCAAATCACGGAGATCACCGCCGAAAAGGAGCGGATCAACACCGAGCTGTCCCTGGCCACGAAGATCCAGGCGGCCATGATGCCCCACATCTTTCCCGCTTTTCCGGGCCGGCCCGAGTTCGACGTCTACGCCAGTATGAACCCCGCCAAGGAGGTGGGCGGCGATTTCTACGACTTCTTCCTGGTGGACGACGACCACCTGTGCATGGTCATGGCCGACGTGTCCGGCAAGGGCATTCCCGCGGCTCTGTTCATGATGGCGTCCAAGATCATCCTGCAGAGCTGCGCCATGCTGGGCCAGTCCCCCGCAGAGATTTTGACCAAGACCAACGAGGCCATCTGTTCCAACAACCAGGTGGAGATGTTTGTGACGGTCTGGCTGGGCATCCTGGAGATCTCCACCGGCAAATTGACCGCGGCCAACGCCGGACACGAATACCCCGTGCTGAAAAAGGCCGGCGGCGGCTTTGAGCTGCTGAGGGATAAGCACGGTCTGGTGATCGGCGCCATGGACGGTGTGCGCTACAAGGAATATGAGCTCCAGCTGGAGCCCGGCGCCAAGCTGTTCGTCTACACGGACGGCGTGCCGGAGGCCACCAACGGGGATAAGGAGATGTTCGGCTTGGATCGGATGCTGACCGCGCTGAATGAGATACCGGACGCCGAGCCCAAGGATGTTCTGGAGCATGTCCGCACGGCGGTGGACATCTTTGTCCGGGACGCCGAACAGTTTGACGACATTACCATGCTCTGCATGGAATATTACGGAAAGGATCTGCACAGTCATGACAGTGAATCTAAAGGGTAGAATTGATTCCAACAACGCCGCTCAGGTGGAAAAGGACATCCTGACCGAGCTCCAGGGCAGCAGCGGTCAGCCTGTCATTCTGGACGCGGCGGATCTGCAATATATCTCCAGCGCGGGGCTGCGGGTGATCCTGCGGCTGAAAAAGGCGCATCCGGAGCTGCGGATCATCAATGTCAACTCCGAGGTGTATGAGATCCTGGACATGACCGGCTTTACCGAGATGATGCCGGTGGAAAAGGCATATCGTGTCGTCTCGGTGGAGGGCTGCGAGGAGATCGGCCGCGGCGCCAACGGCACCATCTACCGCATCGACCAGGACAACGTGGTGAAGGTCTACAACAACGCCGACGCCCTGGCGGGTATCCAGCACGAGCGAGAGGTGGCCAAGCTGGCGCTGGTCCTGGGCATCCCCACCGCCATCTCCTACGACGTGGTCAAGGTCGGCGACAGCTACGGCTCGGTCTTTGAGCTGCTCAACGCCCGGTCCTTCTCGAAGATCCTGGCCAATGAGCCGGAGAAAATGGACTGGTGCGTGCAGGAATACGTGAAGATGCTCAAAACCATTCACGGCACGCTGGTGCCGGCCGGAAAGCTGCCGGACATGAAGGAGACGGTCCTTGGCTGGGCCAGGTTCATGCAGGGCTATCTGCCGGAGGCGGCGGGGCGAAAGCTGCTGGCGCTGGTGGAGGCAGTTCCCCACGACGACCACATGATCCACGGGGATTACCACACCAAGAATCTGGAGCTGCAGAACGATGAGGTCCTGCTGATCGACATGGATACCCTGGCGGTGGGCCACCCCATCTTCGAGCTGGCGTCCATGTTCAATTCCTTCGTGGGTTACTCGGAGCTGGATCACAGCGTCATCCGGAAATTCCAGGGCTTCGATTTTGAGACCGGCTCCTCCTTCTGGCACAAGTCCCTGGCCGCCTATCTGGGAACGAACAACCAGCGGAAGATCAAAGAGGTGGAGAACAAGGCCCGCATCATCGGCTACACCCGCCTGATCCGCCGCTCCATCCGCCGCAAGGGGCTGGAGAGCGAGACGGGACGCGCCGAGATCGCCCTCTGGACCGAGGAGCTGCTGGCTCTGCTGGCGCAGACCGACACGCTGCTGTTCCACGCCAACGAGCTGGAGCTGGAGGCGGTAACGGAGAATCTGCAGGAGGTACAGACCTTTGTGGAGGACCATTTGGAGGCATCCGGCTGCTCCATGAAGGCCCAGATGCAGATCGGCGTAGCCGTGGAGGAGATCTTTGTCAACATCGCCAACTACGCCTACCATCCGGACAAGGGCAACGCCACGGTCCGGGTGGAGGTCTCCGGAGATCCGGTCTGCGTGACCATCACCTTTGTGGATCACGGCGTTCCCTACGATCCTCTGGCAAAAGACGACCCCGACGTGACGCTCTCCGCCGATGACCGCGAGATCGGCGGTCTGGGCATCTTCATGACCAAGCGGATCATGGACGACGTGGCCTACGAGTATAAGGACGGTCAGAATATCCTGACGCTGAAAAAGAACCTGTGATGAATGACTTTGGGAAAATCGACCTGCATATGCACACCACCATCTCCGACGGCACCGACACGCCGGAGGAGATCCTGGCGCGGGTAAAAGAGGCCGGGATCGACCTCTTTTCCGTGACGGATCACGACGCCGTCAAGAGCAGCCGGATCATCCCGGCGCTTCTGCGACGCGGCGACCCGGCCTTCCTCTCCGGCGTGGAGTTCTCCTGCAAGGACGAGGAGGGCAAATACCACATCCTTGGCTATGGCTATGACCCGGACGCCGCGGCGATCCGGAGCGCGGTGGCCCACGGGCATCAGCTCCGCATGAAAAAGGTCACCGCCCGCCTGGACTTTTTGGCATCTGAGTTCGGCTTCCGGTTCCCCCGGGAGGAGCTGGAGCGTCTGCTGGCTCAGGACAATCCCGGAAAGCCCCATATCGGGAACCTGATGGTGAAATACGGCTACGCCTCCACAAAGAAGGAGGCCATCGATCGCTATATCAACCAGATCCATTTCCGCAGCGAGTATATCCGTCCCGAGGAGGCCATCCAGGGGATCCTGGGCGCCGGCGGGATCCCGGTGCTGGCACACCCCTCCTACGGGAGCGGAGATCAGCTGATCATGGGAGACGAGATGGGTCGGCGCATCCGCCGTCTGATGGAATACGGGCTCCGGGGACTGGAGGGCTTTTACTCCGGCTTCACCGGCAAGCTGTGCCGGGAGATCCTGTCTTTTGCCCGGCGGTATGACCTGTATGTGACCGCCGGAAGCGACTACCACGGGGAGAACAAGCTGGTGGCGCTGGGCGATACCGGGCTGGACAGCGCAGCAGAGCCCCCGGAGGAGCTGCGAAAGTTTCTGTCAGAGGCGGCAAAAAGAGCCGCCTATCCCGCTGGGGGCTGACACGCGGCATGACGCAGAAGTTCTCGGATCCTCTCCGGCAAGGCTGTCAGAACGTCAAAAAAATACGGGCCGGCTCAACAGAAATCCATCTGCTGAGCCGGTCCGTACTGTTATATACGTTCCGTTTCTTTTATTTCTTGGATTTTTCCTTGGAGCGCTTGTCGTTGATGATCTTCATATGCTCGGCGGTGATCAGCTCCACGCCGTTCTCCCTGGCCCAGGACACACAGCCACGCAGCACCACCGGCAGGAACACACGGGGCACGTTGAGGATGGTCTCCAGGGCGTCGTCGGTGAACTTGATCTTGTCATCGATCCGGTCGGCGGCGTAGCGCACGGATTCCAGAGACGCCTTGCGGATGGGCAGCAGCTCCGCCAGCATCCGGCGATGGCGGTGGAACCAGAAGTTCTTGCTGTCACGGTAGCCGTAATCTACCGGCAGAGGCGGGAAGTCCCGGGAGCGGACGCCGTTGATGATGGCGTCGCTGTACTTTTTCTTCATCAGGATCCGGTCTACCTTCAGAATAAAGTGGGCGCCGAACTGGGAGGTGATGCCGTTGAAATCGTGGTAGGGGGGCTGATAGCCGTCCAGCACGCCGGGCCGGTCATCCTGGGCGTTGTCCAGCTCCCGAACCCAGGTGCACTCAATGACCTGGATGGCGTCCGTCAGCACCTGGGGACGCTGCTCCCCGGTCTCCTCTTCGATCTGGCTCTTTTCCAGGCGGAACTTGCACTTGGGCATCTTGTCCTCCGGCTTGTCGCCGGGCCAGCTGAGCTTGACGCACTCCTTGAAGGTGGCGGGCTTGTCGTCCACGAAGTTGATGGCGCACTTGCCGCTGCGCAGGATGTTCTGGGCGGTGTTGGAGGAGTTGCGGCAGCACAGCAACATGGCATAATAATCCTTGCCGGCCACGTAATAGGGCTGACACAGGGAGTAGGGCCCCAGCGTGGTGGAGCCGTCCTCGCACAACGTGCTGATCACCACCGTGGGCATGGGAAAGAACAGGGACGTCTGGTAAAAATTGTCGACGATCCGCAAATTTTCAAAGCTGCTCATAAAAAACCTCCTCGCTTTTTGACATCAGTTTTCCCGGCATTACAGCTATACGCTCAAACGGAACATCTGAGCTCGTCCCGGCCGGCAGCCGACGGGGAAGGTCCTCCCTCGGCTTTGGCGTTTGCCGTCCTTCCTCCGCCCCGGCAGCGTCCTGCTTCGGCGCAGTATCGCTGTTGCTGAACACGTTCATTCTATGCCGGATCCCGCCCCATGTCAAGCGGGGCGGTCCGCCGGCGGAGAAACCTGCGGCGGGCCCGGAATCCCCTCTTGACTATTGTTCTCCTCTTTTTTAAAATAAACAGGTATACCATTCAGAGAGACATGGAGATGCGGTCATGGGAAACACGTTGCGGCAAAACCGTACGGCAGAAGCGATCCTCCTGAATATGCTGATTGCGGCGATCAGCCTGTTTATTAACGGCTTCGGCCTGTATCTGACCATTCAGGCCAACATCGGCGCCGCCCCGTGGGACGTGCTCAATCTGGGACTTTCGAAAACCCTGGGCATCCTCTATGGCAGCGCATCCATCGCTGTCTCGGCCACCATCCTGATCATTGATATCCTCCTGAAGGAGCCCATCGGCATCGCCATGTTTATCGACGCCGTTGTGGTGGGAAAGGCCGTGGATTTTTTCAACTGGCTTCACCCCATACCCCCCTGCCGCTCTCTGCTGACGGCGATCCCCCTTATGCTCGCGGGACTGTTTGTTCTGGCCTATACGCAGTACGCCTACATGGTGGCCTCTCTGGGCTGCGGGCCCCGTGATACGCTCATGGTGGCGCTGGCTAAGCGCCTGAAGGGGATCCCCATCGGCGCCGTCAGCATCGCCCTCCTCAGCACGGCCACCCTGATCGGCTGGCTGTTGGGTGGGCCCGTGGGGATCGGCACTCTGCTCTGCGCCTTCGGGGCCGGCCCGATCATGCAGCTGGCCTTTCGCACCGTCCGCTTCGATGCCACCGGCATCCGCCACCAGCGGCTTCGGGAATCGATACGCATCCTCCTGGGAAAATAACGGTTCCCCGGTCCGCCGGGCGTCGGGCGGGTACACCCCGATAATGAAACAGCACCTCCGCAGGTTAAACGACCTGCGGAGGTGCTGTTTTCTATGCTCGCGGCGGGGCTCTTACCGGTCGTGGCTCCGTCTGCTCTTTCGATACAGCAGTACGGACGCGGTCAGCAGCGATGCGGCCAGCAGCGCCATCCAGACGCCGGCCGGGAACGTGTCGCCCGTGGGCGGCGTCGTATAGCTGTTGGTGATGCCGAATCCGTCAATGCTGGCGGTATATCCCTCTACGGGATCCTCGGTAATGGTGTAGACGATCGGGGTCTCGTCCTTGTACTTGGGCAGATCCCGGAAGGTGTGGATCCAGTTTCCGTCGGCGTCCGGGGTGATCTTTACGGTCTGGATCACCTGACCATCGGCCAGCAGATGGATCGTGATGCTTGCGGGCCGTGTGCTGTTCCGGTTGTCGTCGTCCCGCCAGGTTTTCACCACGGGGATCTCCACCCGTTCCAGCAGATAGGTGTTGGTGATCGCAAATCCGTCGATGGTGGCCTTATATCCCTCCACCGGCTCCTCTGTGACCGTATAGACGATCTTCTCTCCCTCCCGGTACACCGGCAGGTCAGCAAACGTGTGGGACCAGTCGTTCTCTGCGGTCAGGGTCACTGTCTGGAGTTCCTGTCCGTCCGCCAGCAGGTGGACGGTGACAGCATCGGGACGGAGTCCGTCTGCATCGTCTCCATCCTCCCAGGTCTTCTGTACCTGGATGGTCGTGGTCTCCGGCCGGTGGGTGTTGGTGATGGTCTCGCCGTCCGCGGCGGTGTTCTTGTCCGCAGTATAGCCGGAAATCGCGTCCTCCTTCACCGTATAGGCGATCTCGGTCTTGTTGTCATCCCGCTTCGGCAGCTCGGCAAAGGTCACGGTATAGGTCCCGTCTTCGTTGTCGGTGACGGTCCGGTTGTTCCGATAGGTATCCGTCACGTCCGTGCCGCCGGCCAACAGATGGATCATCCCGGTGAATTCCTCTGCCGTGGGGCGCAGACCGTCCCGGTTGTCGCCGTCAGCCCATTTCTTGGTGATCTTGATCTGCGTGGCCTGGCGCAGCGTCAGCGTCGTCCGCAGCGGCTCCACTTCAAAGGTGGACATCAGGCACTGGTACGCATCGGCGTAGTACAGGTTTCTGTAGTGGGCGGGAACAGACCACCCGCCGGCGATTCCGTCCTCCTTGGTCATGAAGTTGTCCGGATAGTAGATATACAGGTAGTAGTCGTCCGGATGGTCGGTCAGCGTGATCAGCTCGTGCCACGCGTCCTTGATGCTCTGAGGAAATACGTAATCCGGGTTTCCGCTGCTGGCGGCGTTTGCGTGTCCGACGATGGAGCCGAGGACGCTGCCGCCAGGCCGGAACTGATAGTTTCCGTTTTCATCGAAAACCACCGGCCCGTTGGGGTAATACTGTCTGACAACCAGGTTCTTACCCTCTTCGTCCGTTGTCCGGAACGAATCCATATCGCCGTCCGTAAAATTCTTAATGGCCATGTTGACCAGGTAGTCGGTCAGCAGGTCGTCAAAGCCGTACTTGGCCTTGATGTCGTCCCGGTGGTAGATCATGGACAGCACATGATCATACAGCTCCTGGGCGGAGACGCCCGGCAGCTTGCTCTGGGCCAGCTCATAGAGCAGCTCCGGCGAGCCTACAAGCCGCTTATACGTACAGTCCTCCTTGTCCAGGGCGGGAGGATCATAGTTCTGATTGAAGCAGTAGCCGGTGACCTCCTCACCCTCGTCATACACCCTGTAGGTCTCCAGGTGGGAAGGATCATGCTTGCAGAACATTTTATGGGCCGGGTCGGTGGAGCTGATCGTGCCGGCGTGGATGTTCTCCAGCTCCTCCGCCTCCTCCAGCGTCACGGTGATGTCGGCAGTCTCATCGGCGGAAAGATAGCCGTCGGGCGCATCCGTGATCTTCAGTGTATAGCTTCCCTTCTCCAGAAAAGCCGTGAAGGTGCCGTCCACCGCTTCGTACGTGGCCGCCACATTGCCGGAGGCGTCCAGCGCCTGTACGGTGGCGCCGGGCACCGGGTTGCCCAGCTCGTCGACAATGGTAACGTGCACCGGTTTCTTGATGGTCGGCGCGGTGTATTCGTCCACCGGCTCCTCCCCTCCCGCCGTCACAATGACGCCGGCGGAAAGCAGCAACACAAAGGACAGCAACAAACTCAGCAGTTTTTTCATGGGATCAATCCTCCTCGTGTTTTTGTCTGGTGAACAAATATACCCGGTTTGTGAATTGTTTATTATTTTATTGTTTTGTATCGCCGTTATCAACAAAAAATGCGGCGGTTTTCTCTCCTTTTCTTGTCGTTTTTTCTGAATTTTGCCACAAATTGGATTTTTTCCCGAATGCTAGAGTCGTCTGCCCTCCCGGTATCGATCCCGCGGCGAAAAAACAGACTGCCTGAACTGACCTGTCAGGCAGTCTGTTGGCTATTCGTTGACGCCGAAATGCGCCTTGGCAAACTCCATATCCTGCACCAGCTCCACAGTGCCGAGATAGTGCTTCTCCCTGTCCCGTACGGCCATGTAGGTGACCAGCACGGTGCGGCCGCCCTTCTCCATCCAGACGGGAACGCTGTCCCGGCGGCCCTGCCGGAAGTCGTCGATGATGGCGCGGACCATGGGTTCGATCTTGGGCGGATGGCAGGAGAACACCTCCCGGTCGATGGCCATGCCGGGCCTCTTGAACAGCTTGGGGCCCTGGTTGAAAAAGCGGTTGATGTTGTCGGCGTCCACGAAGGTGATCTCCATGGGGATGGTATTCAGCAGCGCCGCCAGCTCCTCTACCGTCATGTGGCCGCCGGGCAGGACCTCCTCGCCGTCACAGTCCGGTGCGGCGGCCGTCTCACTTTCGGCCTCGGCCCATACTTCGCCGGTCACCCCCAGGCAGTGAGCGTAGTCCTTGGCGTCCCGATAGATGCCCCGCCACTCATCTTCGGTGAAGTTCACCGCGCAGATGGGGAAGAGAATGCTGTTCTCCTTGTAAATCATCCTCTCCGCCCGCTGCAGGACAGCCCCGACGCGTCCCTCCCAGTGGGCGTCACGCTTTTCCGCCCGGGCCAGCAGAGCCAGGTCATCCCGGATCTCATCGTCCTCCGTCCACATGAGGTCGGAGGGACCGGATACCTCATAGCCCACTTTCAGAAGGGGATAGAGCAGGTCGCCCTTCTTGGCATAGTGGACGGCCAGCTCCCGGATCTTTTCCAGCAGCGCCCCCGCATCCTCATGGGCGGCCAGCTTCTCCCTGGCCCGGGCGATCCAGCCGGACAGCATCTCGTTCTCCCGGGTCATGGTATGCAGCGGATGGCCGGGAATGGCCGCCAATGCCGCCGCCAGTTCGTGTTTGTGGGCGTAATCCTTTCCGGCGGCCAGCTCCTTGGCCCGCCGGACGGAAGCCATGACGTCCGTCAGCTCCGGGCGATCGATCGTCCTGTCCATATTCGGTCCCTCCTGTTTCCTTCTGTTATATATGCTTGTGCCTATTCTATCTCCATTTGGGGGCCGTTGCAACAACATTCTCATCCCGTCTTGACTTTTGGGATCGTCTGCGCTATGATGATATGCGTTAACGAAAAATAGCGTTTGAGTGCCGCCGGCTCCTGAAATGGGCCGTCGGAGAATAGGAAATCCGGTCAGAATCCGGAACGGTACCGCCACTGTATGCGCGGAGACCGTACGCGCGGCGAAAGCCGGCCATTGGGGCTCCCCCGAGAAGGCAGCGTACGGATCGCAGATGCGCAAGTCAGGAGACCTGCTCAAACGGTTTTGCCCGCGCCCCCGGATCATGGGGTTGTGGCGCTCTCTTTGCGGAAAAACGGCCGCGGAAGGATGTCCTTCCGCGGTCTTTTCTTTTGTCCCGCTACCCGTATACCGGGAAAATATATATCACACAGGAGGAAATCAAGATGAAAAAGGCAAAAACGATTCTTTCCCTGGTGCTGGCTCTGTGCATGGTCCTGGCTCTCGCTGCCTGCGGCGGCAAGACCCCCGATCCTCAGCCCCAGCCCGACCCCGCTCCCGTCAGCGAGAAGACCGATCAGGAGCTGGCCGATGAGGTGGCCGCTCTGATCGACGCCATCTACGTCCAGGAGCGCAACGAGAACACCGACGAGCAGTGCGCCGCCGCCAAGGCCGCCTGGGACGCTCTGACCGACGAGCAGAAGGAGCTGGTGGAGGGCGAAGAGGCCGATCCCGACTACTTCGGCCGCGACACCGGCGACGCTGCCAAGGACGATCCCCGCAATGCCGACAACATCGGCGAGAAGGAGCTCCTGGTGGTCTCCTTCGGCACCAGCTTCAACGACAGCCGCGTGCAGGACATCAAGAGCATTGAGGACGCTCTGGCCGCCGCTTATCCTGAGTGGGCCGTCCGCCGCGCCTTCACCGCCCAGATCATCATCAACCATATCCAGGCCCGGGATGGGGAGAAGATCGACAACATGGAGCAGGCCATGGACCGCGCCGTTGCCAACGGCGTCAAGACCCTGGTCATCCAGCCCACCCATCTGATGCACGGCGCCGAGTACGACGAGATGA
>CACZNU010000110.1 GCA_902782615.1 Oscillospiraceae bacterium
CCAAGATCTCCGCCCTGAACACCTTCCTGTCGGAGAACATCTCCGGCATGAAGCTGATCCAGATCTTCGTGCGGGAGAAGGAAAAGGCGGCGGAGTTCAAGGGCCGCACCGAGGACCTGTACCGCTCCCAGATGAGGGAGCTGCTGGTGTTCTCCGTGTTCCGTCCCGGCATCGCCTTCGTGGCCAACTTTGCCCTGGCCACAGTGGTGTACCGCAGCGGCGTCTCCGTTCTGACGGGAACGCTGACACTGGGCACCATGTATATCTTCACCAACTATATTCGCTCCTTCTTCCGGCCCATTGAGGAGCTGGCGGAGCAGTTCTCCTCCCTCCAGAACGCCCTGGCATCGGCGGAGAAGATCTTCACCGTGCTGGACGAGCGGAACACCATCCCCGAGCCGGAGGAGCCCGTGACGCCGGAGAGCCTCCGGGGCGAGATCGAGTTCCGCAACGTGTGGTTCGCCTATGAGGGCGAGGACTATGTCCTCAAGGATGTGAGCTTTACCATCCACCCCGGTGAGAAGGTGGCCTTCGTGGGCGCTACCGGCGCCGGCAAGTCCTCTATCCTCAATCTGATCGGCCGGTACTACGACATCCAGAAGGGGCAGATCCTCATCGACGGCATCGATATCCGCCAGCTCTCCACCCACCAGCTGCGCCGCAGCATCGGCCAGGTGCAGCAGGACGTGTTCATCTTCACCGGCGACATCCGCAGCAACATCCGGCTGCTGGACGAGGACATGAGCGATGAGCAGGTACGCCGTGCGGCCGAGGCGGCCAACGCCTCCCACTTTATCGAGCGGCTCCCCGGCGGCTATGACGAGCCGGTGACGGAGCGTGGCGCCACCCTCTCCGCCGGACAGCGTCAGCTTCTGAGCTTCGCCAGGACCCTGGCCTACGACCCCACCATCCTGGTGATGGACGAGGCCACCGCCAACATCGACACGGAGACGGAGCGGCTGATCCAGGGTGCTCTGGAGACGCTGATGGAGGGCCGCACCACCATCATGGTGGCCCACCGTCTGTCCACCATCCAGCACGCCGACAACATCATCGTCATGCACAAGGGCCGTATTCGTGAGAGCGGCACCCACCAGCAGCTGCTGGCCCAGGACGGCATCTATAAAAAGCTCTATGAGCTGCAGCAATAGGACCGAAAAGACGGCCTTCCCAAGAGGGGAGGCTGTCTTTCCCTTTGTCGCCCGGTTGCAAATCCAGCGGTCGGATGATAAAATGGGGACAGAAGATACCACTTCTGCTGGAAAACGGAAATACTTTACACATGCGGAATAAGAGGAGGAAGCGAGTATGGATATGCGGGAGCGTATGACGGGGCCGGAGCCCTTTGTGTGCCGCTATTTTGAGATGCCCGGCGAGGCGCAGGCCCGTGCCAAGAAG
The DNA here is from genome assembly GCA_902782615.1 of Oscillospiraceae bacterium. Taxonomy (GTDB): domain Bacteria; phylum Bacillota; class Clostridia; order Oscillospirales; family Oscillospiraceae; genus Vescimonas. The sequence continues at coordinate 1,399 of CACZNU010000110.1, forward strand.
CTGTGCTGGGAGTATAACCGCACGGCGCCGGACCAGCGGGAGGAGCGGATCCGGATCCTGAAGGAGCTCCTGGGCACCTGGACGCCCTCCACCTTCATCAACCCCAGCTTTCAGTGCGACTACGGGTTCAATATCCACGCCCACGGCCTCATGATCATGAATCACAACTGTGTGATCCTGGACACCTCTCCCGTCCATATCGGCCACGGCGCCTTCATCGGCCCCGGCACGGTGCTGGCCTGCTCGGGCCACTCTCTGCTGGGTGAAGAGAGGATGCAGGGGCTGGGCACCTCCGCTCCCATCACGCTGGAGGATCACGTGTGGCTGGGTGCCAACGTGACGGTGGTGGGCGGCATTACCATCGGAACCGGCAGTATGATCGGCGCCGGCAGCGTGGTGACCCACGACATTCCCGCCGGTGTGGTGGCGGCGGGCAGCCCCTGCCGGGTGCTCCGACCCATTACGGAGGCGGACCGCCTGGCTGACCGGACAGAGGAGGGCTCTCGCTGACGGAGCCAATTCTTTATAGACAAGTGGAATGCCCTGTGCTATAATTTAATACGCTAATGGGACACGTTGCTGAAACGATTGCGGGCAGAATAACAGAAAAAGGGAGGAACCACCATGGAACAGTTCACCAAAAACGTCATTGATTTTGCCACCACCTACGGAGGAAAGATCGTTCTGGCCCTTGTGGTGCTGGTCGTCGGCTACTTTGTGGTCAAAGCGCTGAACAAGGCGGCGGGAAAGGCCATCGACAGAACGAAGCTGGATGAAACGGTCAAAATGCTGCTCAAGAAGCTGGCCAAGATTCTGCTGTATGTGATCCTCATTATCAGTGTCTTTGAGATCCTGGGCGTGTCCATGTCCAGCGTGGTGGCCATTCTGGCCTCCTGCGGCCTGGCGGTGGGCCTGGCGCTCCAGGGCGCTCTCAGCAACCTGGCCGGCGGCCTGATGATCCTGATCTTCAAGCCCTTCAAGGTGGGCGACTATATCGAGGCCGCAGGCACCCAGGGCGTGGTGCAGGATGTGAGCATCTTCTATACCACGCTGCTGACCTTGGACAACAAGAAGGTCTTCGTCCCCAACGGCGATCTGATGAACGCCACCGTCACCAACTACTCGGCGGAGAAGACCCGCCGGGTGGATCTGGACTTCAAGATCACCAACGACATCGACGCCGAGCTGGTCAAGAGCGTTCTGCTGGGTGCCGCCGGGAAGACCCCCGGCGTGCTCACCGATCCCGAGCCCTTTGCCCGTCTGACCGCCGTGGACGACGACACGTATATCTTCACCGTCCGCGCCTGGTGCCTGGGCGCCCAGTACTGGGATGTGTATTTTGACCTGATCGAGGGCTGCAGCAAGGCCCTGGCCGACAACGGCATCGACGATCCCGAGGAGCGCATCGCCGTCCGCCTGGTCAAGGAGGAGGACCGCTGACGTTCTGCCAATCGCATATGACGCAGCTGAAGACAGGCGGCGGTCCACCGGGATCGCCGCCCTCTTTTCTGCGAAGAATGGTGTGGAAAAACGGCACCGAAGGTGGTATGATGGAAACGTAAAAACGGCGCCGGGGACCGGATCCCGGCACAGGGAGGAGTACAAGAGAAATGGATGTCACAAAATATACGGATTTTATCATGGACGAGGCGGTGAAGCTGCTGGCGGTGGATTCCCCCACGGGCTATACCGCCCAGGCGGCGGAGCTGGTCTGCCGGGAATTTGAGGCCCTGGGGTATGCCCCCCAGATGACCGTCAAGGGCGGCGTCCTGGTGAAGCTGTCCGAGGGCGCGTCTCCCGAGAACGGCCTGCTGCTGGAGGCCCATACGGACACCCTGGGCGGCATGGTCAGCCGCATCAAGTCCGACGGCCGGCTGGAGCTGACCCGTTTGGGTGGCATGAACCCCAACAACGCCGAGGCGGAGAACGTCCGGGTGGTCACCAAGTTCAACGGTGTGCTGGAGGGCACCTGCCAGCTGGTCAACGCATCCATCCACGTGAACGGCCAGTACAACGACACCAAGCGGGAGTGGAGCAGCGTGGAGATCGTGCTGGATGAGGACGTTGCGTCCAAGGAGGACGCCGAGAAGCTGGGCGTCCGGGTGGGCGACATCGTCTGCTTCGAGCCCCGTACCCGCATCACCAGGAGCGGTTATATCAAGAGCCGTTTCCTGGACGACAAGTTCAGCGTGGCCATCCTGCTGGGCTACGCCAGATATCTGAAGGAGAACAACGTGACCACCGACCGCCCCGTCTGGGCCCACGTCACGGTCTATGAGGAGGTGGGCCACGGCGGCTGCGGTTCCGTGCCCGCCGGCGTCACCGAGGCCATCTCTGTAGACATGGGCTGCGTGGGCGATGGGCTTACCTGCACCGAGCGCCAGGTCTCCATCTGCGCCAAGGACAGCGGCGGCCCTTACAGCTATGAGATCGTCAAGGGCCTGACGGCCGCTGCGGAGAAGGCCGGCGCCGACTACGCCATCGATATCTATCCCTTCTACGGCTCCGACGTGGAGGCCACCCTGGGCGCCGGCTACGACCTGCGCCACGGCCTCATCGGTCCCGGCGTCTACGCCTCCCACGGCTATGAGCGCAGCCATCGCCTGGGTGCGGAGAACACCCTCAAGCTGCTGCTGGGATATACCACGCTCTGATCACTCAAAAGAGGGGGGCCGCTCCTAGCCGCCTCCCTCTTTTTTGACCGGCTCTCTGCGCAAAAAAGAGGGCCGCGGGGGGTGATTGAGACTTGATAATTCCACCGGCTAAAGCTATAATGTGATAAAGTACATTTGCCGGGGAAACGGGCCCGCGTAAGCGGCTGCCGGGACCCCGGCAATGCCGTGACCGGGGAGGATCCCCGGACTTTTTACGGAAATAATGTAGAAATGCATTGTTTTACAGCAAAGACCCGAAGCAAAACCATTTTCCGGACAGGAGGAGAGAGCATGAAGAAAACCCTGAAGAAGCTCCTATCTCTGCTGCTGGTCCTGTCGATGGTCGCATCCCTCACCGTGACGGGGTGGGCCGAGGACGAGACCGACAGCCATGAGAACGCGCACCATGAGGGTGTGGAGCTGGAGATGGAGGACCTGGATCCCGCCTCGCTGAACGTGCCCCGCCTGGGGGTGTTCGCGAAGGGGGAGGAGCTGCCGGCGGCAGAGGAAGCCCAGCTCCATTCCCTGGACGATATCGTCCGTGTCTCCATCTTTTTGACCGAGCCCGGCGCGCTGGACGCGGGCTACGCCCGGAAGGGCGTAGGCACCGACCCGGCGGCTGTCAGCTACCGTGACGGCCTGGAGCGCCGCCAGGACCAGGTGACGGCGGCCATCGAGCGTGCTACCGGCGGACAGCTGGACGTGGTGTGGAACCTGACGCTGGCCGTCAACGCCATCTCCGCCAACGTCCGCTACGGCGACATCGTGAAGATCTGCGCGGTGGACGGCGTGGATCGGGTGGAGCTGGAGAACCGCTATGAGGCCCAGACGGGTGAGACCGCCCAGCCCAATACCGCCAATACCAGCCAGTATATGGTGGGCGCCGCCCAGACCTGGGGCGTCAACGGCAGCGGCTATACCGGCGCCGGCAGCAAGGTGGCCATCATCGATACCGGTGTGGACTACACCCACCAGTCCTTCAATGCTGACGCTTTCAACCACGCTGTTGAGCAGGTCCGCGCTGCCGGCAAGACGGTGACGCTGATGACCCAGAGCGACTGGAGCGGGTTGAAGCTGAACGGCAGCGGCAGATATGTCAGCGCCAAGTTCCCCTTCGGCTACAACTATGTGGACCAGACCAACGCAACCGCCAGCCTGGGTCACACGAACGACACCCAGGGTGAGCACGGCTCCCACGTGGCCGGCATCGCCGCAGCCAACCGGTTCATCAAGAGCGGCAGCAGCTATGTGGATGCCGCCTCCTCCGTCAGTGCCGTGGGCATGGCCCCCGACGCCCAGATCCTCATCATGAAGGTCTTCGGCGCCAATGGCGGCGCCTATGACTCCGATTATATGGTGGCCATCGAGGACGCCATCACCATGGGCTGTGACGCGGCCAATCTGTCTCTGGGCAGCGGCGATCCGGGCTGGACCTACGACAACAGCTATCAGGATGTGCTGAACAGCCTGGTGGATACCGGCTACAACACGGGCACGGTGGTGTCCATCTCCGCCGGCAACTCCGGCGCCCTGCCCGATGAGCTGAAAACCAACCTGTACGAAGGCGACGTGTACATGCACACCGGCGGCAGCCCCGGCTCCTTTGTCAACAGTCTGTGCGTGGCCTCCGCCGACAACATCGGCAGCGCCGGCACACCGCTGGTCTTCAACGGGAATCGCAACGTGTTCTATACGGAGTCCACCAGCGGCAGCGACGGAACCGCCTACAGCAATCCGGCCTATACCACCATCAAGGGCACGTATAACTACGTGTATATCGACACCGTTGGCAATGCCGCCGACTACACCACCGTCAACAAGGCGGTGAGCCTCAGCGGCAAGATCGTCATCGTCAACCGCGGCGAATTGAGCTTCTCCGAAAAGGGCAACAACGCCAAGAGCGTCAGCCCCAAGGGCGTGCTGATCGCCAACAACCAGTCCGGTACCATCGCCATGGATCTGTCGGACTTCACCGGCACGTTCCCCATGGCCTCCATCACCCTGGCGGACGCCGATGCCATCAAGGCCGCCTCCACCAAGGGGACCACCGGCGGCATCACCTACTATACCGGCTCCGTGCAGGTGACGGATACCGTCTCCTCCGGTGTCAGCGGCACCCGTGAGGATGCCCTGGTATCCGATTTCAGCTCCTGGGGCGTGCCCGGCTCGCTGCTGATGAAGCCGGAGATCACCGCCCCCGGCGGCAGCATCTACTCTGTCTTTGGCACCAACAAGCTCAGCTCCGGCAGTACCGCCGGTGGCTCCGATAAATACGAGCTGATGAGCGGCACCTCCATGGCGGCGCCCCACATCACCGGCCTGTCCGCCGTGGTGGCCCAGTACCTGCGGGAGAATCCCGTCAAGGACCGCAACGACGAGCTGGATGCCGGCTATGTTACCCGCGCCATTATCCAGAGCCTGCTGATGTCCACCGCCACGCCCATGAAGCCCAACGGCGACTATCTGTCCATCCTGCAGCAAGGCGCCGGCCTGGTGGAGGTCAACCGGGCCGTGTCCGCCGGCTCCGTGCTGATGATGAACGACGCCTATCTGACCACCGCCACCAAGGCCAATGCCGACGGCAAGGTGAAGGTGGAACTGGGCGACGATCCCGGCCGGAAGGGCGAGTATACCTACTCCTTCACCCTCTACAATCTGACCGATCAGAATGAGACCTTCACCCTCAACACCGACCTGTTTACTCAGGCACAGTACGAGGATGACGGCCAGACCTTCATGGATTACGGTACCGCCATGCTGCCCTCCGGCGGCGTCAGCTACACCTGGGACGGCGAGAGCGCTGCCAGCGGGCACGACGTGAACCTGGACGGTGTCACCGACGAGAAGGATGCCCAGGCCATTCTGGACCTCCTGACCGGTGCGATCGACGACTATGACCTGGACTATGACGCCGGCGATCTGGACGGCGATGGAAAGGCGTCCTCCTACGACGCTCACCTGCTGCTGAACTGGAAGCCTGAGGCCTCCACCGGCTATGTCCTGCCGGCCCATGGCAAGGCCAGGGTCACCGTCACCATCAACCTGACCCCGGCCCAGAGAGAGGCCCTGGAGGAGTTCTCCAACGGCGCCTATCTGCAGGGCTTCACCTACGCCACCGGCACGACGGCGGACGGCGAGTCCCACCAGCACTCCATCCCCATCCTGGGCTTCTACGGCTCCTGGACCGACCCCTCCATGTTCGACAATACCTCCTACGTGGATACCCTGTACGGCACGGCCAAGACGCCCTATTCCGGCAACACCAACACCAACTTCCTGACTGCCACCGTGAACGGCACCACCGCCCGGTTCACCGGTAACCCCTACATGGTAGAGGAGACCTTCCCGGCGGATCGCCTGGCCATGAACTCCCAGTCCACCATGGGCAGCCTGACCTACAACCTGATCCGCTCCGCCGGCACCACCGGCTTTGCCGTGTCCAAGGTGGACGAGCGCCAGGGTCTTGTCACCGAAGTGGTGAACGCCAGCGTGATCGCCAACGATGTGACCGGCCTGTGGTATTACCAGAGCCAGGGCGCCTGGCAGAACACCGGCAGCAAGGTTTACACCATCAACAAGACCCCGGCCTCCTACGGCCTGAAAGCGGGCGACGTATTCCGGGTGGGCTTCTACGCCATTCCCGAGTACAACGCCATGATGCTGTCCGATGACATGACGGACGGCGGCGCCGGCCAGCTGGGCAGCGCGGGCTTCCGCCAGGTGCTGAGCGAGAATACGCTGGGTCTGGGCGCTTTCGTAGGCTACGACTTCGTGGTGGATAACGAAGAGCCTGTGGTGGAGACGCCCACCCTCAACGGCAGCAAGCTGACCGTCACCGCCACGGATAACGAGAATCTGGCCTACGTGGCCGTTCTGAGTCTGGACGGCAAGACCACGTACGCCGAGGCCGCCCCCGGCAAGGGGGAGTACAGCGTCACCTTTGACGCCTCCTCCGCCATCGCCAACGCTCCCGGCTACGTGGCCGTCTTCGCAGGCGACTATGCCGGCAACGAGGTGGCCGAGGCGGTGAAGGTCAATAACAACACCGGCAGCACGGATCCCTACGCCGTGGATTCCGTCACGGTGACGCCCGCCAGCCTGGATCTTTATAAGGGCAATACCGCCACTCTGACGGCCAAGGTCCTGCCTCTGACGGCATCGGATCGCACCGTCACCTGGTCCAGCGCCAACACCTCTGTGGCCACCGTGGATGCCAACGGCATTGTGACGGCTGTGGGTGCCGGCAGCACCACGATTCGTGCTGCGGCAAACGGCAACACCGGTAAATACGCCCAGTGTACCGTCAATGTCACCAGCGTCAACAAGACCCTCAACGGCATCATCTGGGACGAGGAAGGCGGCGTGTACTTCTCCAGCTTCAACGCCAGCAGCCTGCCCGCCTGGAACAAGCTCCATAACGACGCCAAGGGCCTGGAGCTCCACTCGGCGTTTATGGCCAATGCCAACACCCTGTACGCCGGCACGCTGGATATGAACGCGCAATCCACCGTTCTCTACAGCGTCAACCGCAGCACCTACGCCCTGACGGAGTACGGTACCAACTATGTGATGGCCTTTGACGCGGCCCGGAGCAATTCCGCCAGCAACTACGTTTACGCCTTTGCCAACTACCTGGTCTACGGCAACATTGCGCCGACATACAGCTCCCAGGCCGGCGGAACCTTCAGCGGCATTCCCTCTGCACTTCTGGACGTATCTGAAACCGATGTGGGCGACGCGTATATCGCCGCTGTCGCGGCCAAATCTGTCGGAACGTCCTCTGTCTACTACTTCCTGGATGAGACCGGTAAGATCTGGCAGACGACCATGAGATCCAGGACCTTCTCCACCCCCACGCTGGTGGTGGATACCGGCATCGGCACCAGCTTCCTGTACCAGACCCTGTACTATGACGGAACCTACCTCTACTGGGGCCACCAGACCGACAACGAGGCGGAGCTGATCATCATCAACCCGTCCACGAAGACCGTCTATCACGCCGGCAACTTCGGTGAGGGCGTGTGGCCCACTGTAGGCATCTATGTGAACGGTTCCGCCGCTCCCGCCGCAGTGGATGAGGAGATCATGGAGAGCGAGGAGCCCGCCGAGCTGACCGATCTGACCCCGGTAATGAGCCGGGAGGAGATGATGACCCCCGAGATCATGGCCCGTATCGCCGCTGAGGCGGAGCGCATGGGCAAGACGGCTCCCGCCGCATCGGAGACCGAGTTCTTCGGCGGACTGAATGCCGTCCGCACCGACCGCCCCGCCGCGGCGCCTGCTGTCAGCGATAAGAATACCGTCGAGATCCCTCAGGAAAATGACAACGGCACCATCACCGTGACCATCAGTGAGATCGGCGAGACCAACGGTGTGTACTCTGTGGACTATAACCCCACTGTACTGGGGCTGGTGGACGTCGAACTGAAGCAGACCTATGCCTCCTATCATGTCGACGAGAACGAAGACGATGAGCTGGATGATGAGGAGAAGCTGAACATCGTTGCCATCGCCTTCGCCAGCAAGGAGGCCCTGACGGACGCCAACAAGGACGTGGCGGTTCTGACCTTCAAGCCGCTGGCTTGCGGCGGCGGTGAAGCTGTCGTCAACGTGACCACCAACGAGAAGGGCGCCGACATGGATGTGGAGCAGGTGGAGGAACATCTGACCATCCAGCTGCCGGAACACGCCTGGGGCGATTGGACGGTGACGAAGGCTCCCACCTGCACTGAGGCCGGTGAGGAGAGTCGGACCTGTTCCAACTGCGGCAAGACCGAGACGTGTCCGGTCAAGGCCCTGGGCCATGACTACGTGGCCACAGTGACGGCCCCCACCTGCACCGAGCGTGGTTACACGACTTACACCTGTTCCCGCTGCGGTGACAGCTATGTGGACGACTATGTGCCCGCTCTGGGCCATGAATGGAGCTTCACGGAGTTCACCTGGACCGGGGATGACACCGACGGTTATACCGCCCTGGCCAACTACACCTGCTCCCGCTGCAGCGAGACCGAGACGGTGGCGGCTGCCATGGAGAAGACCAGCACCGACGCTACCTGCACCGAGGCCGGCACGGTGACCTACACGGCCACGGTCAGCGCGGCGAACAGCCTGGACGGTAAGGCGCATACGGACAGCAAGACGGCGACCGGCGTTGCTTTGGGCCACGCCTGGGGCGAGCCCGCCTATACCTGGTCCGAGGACAACAGCACTGTGACGGCCACGGTGGTCTGCGCCAACGATCCCAGCCACAAGATCACCGAGACGGTGAAGACCACCTCTCAGGTGACCAGGGAAGCCACCTGTGAGGAGAACGGCGAGACCACCTACACGGCCACCTTCACCAACGAGCTGTTTACCCGGCAGACCAGAACGGCGGCGGATGTCCCGGCCACCGGCCACACCTGGGACACCGAGAACGTGACCTGGAAGTGGACCGGTTATACCGCTGCCACGGCTGTGTTCACCTGCAAGAAGGATTCCGGCCACAAGCAGGAACTGCCGGCCAACATCACCAGCCAGACGGTGGAGGCCACCTGTGTGAAGGCGGGCAGCATCCGCTACACCGCTTCGGTCACACTGGGCGGCGCGAGCTATACGGATACCAAGACGGAGACCCTGCCCGCTCTGGGCCACGACTATGTGGCCGTGGTGACGGAGCCCACCTGCACCGAGCGGGGCTACACCACTCACACCTGCTCCCGCTGCGGCGACAGCTACGTGGCCGACTATGTGGACGCCCTGGGCCACGACTGGGGCGAGTGGACGGTGACGAAGTCTCCCACCTGCACCGTGGCCGGTGAGGAGAGCCGCACCTGCTCCCGCTGCAACGAGACCGAAAAGCGCACCACCGAGGCCACCGGCCACAACTACGGCCAGCCCACCTATACCTGGTCTGCTGACAACAGCAAGGTGACGGCCACGGTGGTCTGCGCCAACGATCAGAGCCACGTGATCACCGAGACGGTGAACACCACCTCCCAGGTGACTAAGGAAGCCACCAGAGAGTCCGCCGGCGAGATCACCTACACGGCGACCTTTGATAATCCCGCTTTCGCCGCCCAGACCAGGACCGAAGTGATCCCGGCGCTGCCCGCCATGACGGTGGAGCGCTTTGCCGGACAGATCCGCACGGAGACGGCTGTGGCGATCTCCCAGGGGGCGTTCCCCAACGGCGCGGAGAATGTGATCCTGGCCTCCGGTGACGACTATCCCGACGCCCTGGCCGGCGGCCCGCTGGCCTATCAGCTGAATGCCCCCATTTTGCTGATCCGCCGCAGCCAGCCGGACAAGGCCACGCTGGACGAGATCAAGCGCCTGGGCGCCGAGCACGCCTACATCCTGGGCGGTAACGGTGTCGTGGGAGATAACGTGGCCGATACGGTGAAGGGCATGGGCCTGACAGTGGAGCGTCTGGCCGGCGCCGACCGGTTTGAGACGGCTGCTGCCATCGCCCGGAAGCTGGAACAGCTTCGCGGCGTGAAGCCCAGCGAGGTATTCGTTGTCTTCGCCCGGAACTATCCCGATGCCCTGTCCATCAGCAATGTGGCGGCGGTGAAGGGCGCCCCCATCCTGTACATCGACGGCAACGGCCAGCTGCGGCCCAGCACGGAGAACTATTTGAAGCAGTGCGGCAAGGTGGAGAAGAGTTATGTCCTGGGCGGCCCTGGACTGATCGCACCTCAGGCGGAGACCTCTCTCGGCGCCTACAGCACGGTGGAACGGATCTACGGTGATGACCGGTATGATACCTGCATCCGAGTCAACAATCGATTTGCCGACGTCCTGAACGGCGACAGCCTGTGTCTGGCATGCGGTACCAATTATCCGGATGCTCTGGCCGGCAGCGTGTTTGCGGCGCTGAAACATTCGCCGCTTCTGCTGGTGAGAACCGCCCTCACCGACGGGCAGCAGATGTACATCCACAGCAGGAATCCGGACCACGTGTACATCTTCGGCGGCACGGGCGTCGTGTCTGATGAGATCGTGGACCAGGTCAAGGCGGCTGTCAAATAGAACGGCACCTTACGCTATCCCAGAGACACCCACCCCGGCCGGGGTGGGTGTCTCTTTGTGTGCCGGACGCCGCCGGTTGCCCCTTGCGAAAGCGGTATCAGGCATATATAATAGAGGCAATGATCAAAACACAGGAGATGCCATATGACCGATTACTTTTCCCTCTCGCTCCGGCCGGATGAGATCCGGGCCATCAGCAGCATCGGCCTGGCCCACCTGGGCGACGCCGTCTATGAACTGCTGGTGCGCACCTGGCTCTGCGCCCACGGCAAGGCCACGGGCAAGGGTCTGCACCGGGCCACCATCGAGTTGGTCTGCGCGCCGAAACAGGCGGAGCTGAGCGGAAGGATCCTGCCCCTGTTGACCGAGGAGGAGCATGACGTGTTCCGCCGGGGCCGGAACGCCAACGTCCACTCCGTGCCCCAGCATGCCAGCCGGGCGGAGTATCAGCAGGCAACGGCGCTGGAGGCCCTCTTCGGCTGGCTCTGGCTCCATAACAGCCATGAGCGGATCAACGAGCTGTTTGCCGTGATGATGGAGGAGAAGAACTGATGCCGCTGGATGCCGTGTGTCTCAGCGCCGTGGTGGGGGAGATCGCTCCCCAGATCGTTGGCGCCCGCATTGAAAAGATCCAGCAGCCCGCCCGGGACCAGGTGGTGCTGCTGCTGCGCCACGGCCGCCGTGTGCTGCTGTGTGCCAATCCCAACCAGCCCCGCATCCAGCTGACGGAGCAGCTGCGGGACAATCCCGCCCAGCCGCCCATGTTCTGTATGCTGCTGCGCAAGCACCTCCAGGGCGGCGTCATCGCCAATCTGGAACAGACGCCCCTGGAGCGTGTGGTGGCGCTGACCATCCAGGCCGCCGACGAACTGGGGGAGCGCAGCGACTTTCGCCTGATCCTGGAGCTGATGGGCCGCCGGGCCAATCTGATCCTGTGCGGTGCCGACGGCCGCATCATCGACTGTCTGCGGCGGGTGGACCTGGAGATGTCCGAGACGCGGCAGGTGCTGCCGGGACTCTATTACCGTCTGCCGCCCGCCCAGGACAAGCTGTCCCCTCTGGCGGTGGAGGAGGAAGAATTTGCTGCCCGTCTGGCCGCCTGCCCGGACGGAACGCCTCTGGACAAGTGGCTGCTGGATACCTTTACCGCCATCTCTCCGCTGATCGCCCGGGAGCTGGTTTACCGGACCTTCGGTATCACCGAATACCCTGCCGACGAGGGTAGGCGTGCTCTCTGGAACAGCTTTGCCGCCTGGCGAAACGCTGTAAAGGAAAATATGTTTACTCCTGTTGTGATCAAACGAGGGGAGGAATCCTCTGACTTTACCTATACTCCCATTGAACAGTATGGAAGCTACGTCGGGTGCGAAACGGTCGACAGCTTCTGCCGATTGCTGGACGAGTTCTATGAACGCCGTGAGCAGGCGGAGCGGGTGCGCCAGCGGGGCCAGGACCTGCTGAAAACGGCCACCAATGCCCGGGACCGTGTCCGCCGGAAGATCGCCCTCCAGGAGAAGGAATATGCCCAGACTCAGGGCCGGGACCGTCTGAGGATCTATGGCGAGCTGATCACCGCCAACCTCTACCGCATGGAGCGGGGTCAGAGCCGCCTGGTTGCCCAGAACTACTATGAGGACGCCTGTCCCGACGTGGAGATCCCGCTGGACGTGCGTCTTTCCCCACAGGAGAACGCCGCCCGGTACTTCAAGCAGTACACCAAGGCCAAGACAGCGGAGAGGGCGCTCTCCGAGCAGTTGGAGAAGGGCAGGGGAGAGCTGGCCTATCTGGAGAGTGTCCTCCAGGAGCTATCCCAGGCCGAGAGCGAACAGGACTTCAACGACATCCGCACCGAGCTGGAGAGCGGTGGCTACCTCCGGGGCCGAGGTAAAAAGCAGACCGCCTTTCAGCGTGCCTCCAGGCCCCGGGAATTCCGGTCCTCGGCGGGATTGCGGATCCTGGTGGGCCGCAACAACCGGCAGAACGACAAGCTCACCGCCAAGGATGCCCAGCGCTGGGACATCTGGCTCCACACCCAGAAGATCCACGGCTCCCACGTGATCCTCTGCACCGACGGGGCCGAGCCGGACGAGCGGAGTCTCTACGAGGCGGCGGTGCTGGCGGCCTGGTACTCCCAGGGCCGGGACAGCACCAAGGTCAGCGTGGACTATACGCCCGTGCGCTATGTAAAAAAGCCCGCGGGCAGCCGGCCCGGCATGGTGGTCTACACCACCTATCAGACCCTGGTGGTGGACCCTGACGAGCAGCTGGTGAAGAGTCTCCAGACCAAATAGAAAAAGCTGCGGCATTGCCGCAGCTTTTTCCTGTGCGAGGGGCGTTTATTCCGGGTCTCTGTCCCGGAACAGCAGTGTGATGCACCACAGTCCGGCAAGACCCACCAGAGAATAGATGATGCGGCTGAGGGTGGCCATCTGGCCGCCGCACAGGAACGCCACGCAGTCGAAGCCGAACAGGCCCACGCTGCCCCAGTTCAGTGCGCCGACGATGACCAGAATCAGCGCGATCCGATCGATCAGTTTCATGATCCAAGACCTCCATGTGATTGATGTGCTGCCGGTAGCTTTTCCACTCCACCGGAATTTATGCAAAAAAACCGGGGAAGGTCCGGATATTTGTCTTCTGACGATTGAAATATGCCGCATGATTCGATATAATATAAAATGAAAATCAGCGCGGCGCGCTGAACTGCTGAGAGGAAAATAGGAGGAAAACTATGAACGAGAAGTTTGAAAAGCTGGGCTTTTATCCCGCTGACATTCTGCTGCCCAAGGGACAGGACATGACCAAGTGGGCCGTGGTGGCCTGCGACCAGTTCACCTCTGAGCCGGCGTATTGGGAGGCCGTGGAGAACCAGGTGGGCGACGCGCCCTCCACGCTGCGTCTGATCCTGCCCGAGGCCAATCTGAAGGCTCCCAACGTGGACGAGCTGATTGCCGGCATCAACGCCTCCATGGATAAGTACATGGACGAGGGCATCTTTGAGACGCTGACCGACTCCCTGATCTATGTGGAGCGCCAGCAGTCCGACGGTACCATCCGCCACGGTCTCATCGGCATGGTGGACCTGGATGACTATGATTTCACCCCCGGCAGCGGCGCCCTGATCCGCGCTACCGAGGCCACCGTTACCGAGCGCATCCCGCCCCGCGCCCGTGTCCGCCGCAATGCCCCCATCGAGCTGCCCCACGTCATGCTGCTGATCGACGATCCCGACAAGACCGTCATCGAGCCGCTGACCGCCGCCGCTGATACCATGGAGACCGTCTATGACTTCGATCTGATGCAGAACGGCGGCCATATCAAGGGCTACAAACTGTCCGACGCCCAGGTGGACGCTGTGGCTGACGCTCTGACCGGTCTGTGCTCCGACGAGGCCCAGATGGCCAAGTACAACCTCTCCGGCGCGGCTCCTCTGCTGTTTGCCGTGGGTGACGGCAACCACTCCCTGGCCACCGCCAAGGCCTGCTTTGAGGAGCAGAAGAAGGGTCTCACCGAGGCCGAGTGGAAGAAGCTGCCCGCCCGCTTCGCTCTGGTGGAGGTGGTCAACAACCACGACGACGCTCTGCAGTTCGAGCCCATTCACCGCGTCCTCTTCAACGTGAACGTGGAGGACTTCATGGCCGCCTTCAAGACCGCCTATCCCGACGCCTACGAGGGCAAGGGCGAGGGTCACGTGATCGAGTTCGTCTGGGCCGGCCACGACACCTTCTTCACCGTGCCCCATCCCGCCAAGCAGCTGGCTGTGGCTACGCTGCAGACCTTCCTGGACGAGTATCTGAAGGGCAAGGACATCGAGATCGACTATATCCACGGCGACGACGTCACCCGGGAGTTGGGCGGCAAGGCGGGCAACATGGGCTTCCTGCTGCCCGCCATGGGCAAGGAGCAGCTGTTCAAGACCGTCATGGCCGACGGCGTGCTGCCCCGCAAGACCTTCTCCATGGGTCACGCCCAGGACAAGCGCTATTACATCGAGGCCCGCAAGATCCGCAACTAAGGGTGGAAAACCTGCCGCAAATCGTTTATAATGGAGCCGCCGGAGTTTTCCGGCGGCCCATTTTTTGCCGTTTGAGGTGATTCCATGCTTCGGATCTGGTGGAGCGTATTCTTGATCCCGGCGCTGATGCTGCTCTACGCCGCGCTGGCCCGACTTTTGCCGCTGAAGAGGATCTATCCCAGCCCATGGCCGCTCTCCGCCCGGCAGCAGAGGCTTGCCGACGAGATGCTGCGGCGGATGCTGTGGCAGTTTGCTCTGGCGCTGGCGGCCCTGGCGTTTATGATCATGCAATCCCTGCGGCTGCTGCCCATGGCCACCCAGCAATTTGTGAGCTATGGGATCATCGTGCTGCAGCTTTTGGCCGTGACGGCTATGGTGATACCCATTGAGCGGGCGCTGCGGAACCAACCGGATGAGGAGGAAACGATGGAGCATACGAAAATCGCCACCGAGCGTGCCCCGGCCAAGGTGAATCTGCTGCTGGCGGTGGGGGAGAAGCGCCCGGACGGCTACCACGATCTGGTGTCCGTCATGCAGACGGTGGGCGTTTGGGACGAGTTGACCATCCGGGCCCACACAGACGGCGGCATCGCATTGACCTGCGACAACGCCGATCTGCCGGCGGATGAGACAAATCTCTGCTACAAGGCGGCTGTCAAGTTCTTTTCCTATACAGGCGTTACAAACGATGGAGTTTCCATTGATTTGAAGAAAGTCCTGCCCATGCAGGCCGGCCTGGGCGGCGGCAGTGCCGACGCGGCGGCTGTCCTCCGGGGTCTGCGGCGGCTGTACGCACCGGAATTGCCGGACGCGGAGCTGGAGGCCATGGCTGCCGATCTGGGCAGCGACGTACCCTTCTGTGTTCGGGGCGGCACGGTGTCGGTCCGGGGTCGGGGCGAGCGGCTGGAGACGCTGCCGTGTCTGCCGGAGAGCTGGTTTGTGCTGGTAAAACCGCCCCTGGCCTGCTCCACCGGAAGAATGTACGGCCTCATTGACGAGGGGCGTTTTTATGACAGCGGCGTAGAGCAGGCCGAGGCCATGGCCGCCGCCTTAGATCGCGGTGACCTGCCCGGTGTGTGCGGCGCCATGCTGAACACCTTTGAGCGGGTCCTGCCGCCCGACAGCGAGATCTTCACCATCCGGCAACGCCTGCTGGATCTGGGAGCGCTGGGCGCCATGCTCTCCGGCAGCGGCAGCGCCGTATTTGCCGTCTTTGACCGGGAGGATACCGCCCGTATGGCAGTCGGCGCCCTGCGAGGCACCTATCCCGAGACTTTTTGCGGAAAAAGTGAATAAAACCGGAAAATACCGTCCATGATGGGAGTGAAATCTCTCATATGGACGGTGTTTTTACATGAAGAAGTACCAATTCAAGCAGGTGGAGCTGGCCCTGCTGCTGGCTCTGGCGGCGACGCTGCTCTGGGGTGCCTGGTCTGTGCAGCGACAGGAGGATCTGGCGGGGAAGATGATCCGGCTGCACGTGATTGCCAACTCCGATGAGCCGGCGGATCAGGCTCTGAAGCTGCAGGTTCGGGACCGGGTGCTGGCCATAGCCACGGAGATCCTGCGCTCCTCATCCGATATGGATCAGGCGGGTAGAAGACTGTCCCGCGCCCTGCCGGACCTGGAGTCCGCCGCCGCGGAGGAGATTGTCCGCCGGGGCTACGACTACCCGGTGACGGCATCCCTGGAGCGGACGGAGTTCCCCCGCAAGGTCTACGACGGCTTTGCTCTGCCCGCGGGAGAATACACGGCCTTGCGGCTGGTGATCGGCCAGGGAAAGGGTCAGAACTGGTGGTGCGTGGTGTTTCCGCCCCTGTGTACCACCGCCGCCGCCGACCTGCCGGAGACTGCGGTCACCTTTGGACTTGACCGGGAGGACGTGTCGCTGATCACGGAGGAGGACGAGGGTTACACGCTGAAATTCCGCTCGCTGGAGCTATGGGAGCAGCTGCGGCAGTGGCTGGGGAAATAGGGTAAAACTCATAAGAAACGGACGACAGACAGACCGTCTGCCGTCCGTTTCTTATTTGTGTAAAGCGGCAAAGCCGCCTTGACACCGTGTGCAGCCATAGTGTAAAATACAAAGTACTATTATGCGTTAAATGCGTTGTGGTTTTTTGGAAAGCGGCGAAAGGAGAGGCGTGCCTGTGGACCATACGGTGTGGATCGCTGCCGGAGCGCTGGCCGGCCTTGTGCTGGGCCTTCTGGTGGCGTTTATCAACGGGCGGATCAGTCTTCGCCTTCTGGAAAAGGGCAACGTCAACGCCGCTATGTTGTCCATAGCGGCCCGGATGGGCCTGGATCTGGTGACGCTGGTGGGGATCTACCTGCTGCGAAAGGTCAATCCGCTGCCCTTTGAGCCGACGATCATCGGTGCGGCCATGGGTTTGTCCCTGGGCGGCATCTACTTCGCCATGCGCCTGAGCCGCAAGCTGAAGGAACAGGGCGCGCAGAAGGACGAGAGCAAGTAACGGCATAGCCGTTTGGGAGGTGTGTGAAAGATGGGCCATGGATCGACAGTTCTGTTCTCCATCGGACCGCTGGAGGTGACCGGAGCGGTGGTGACCATGTGGGTCATTATCGCGGTACTGGGTGTGCTCTCCTGGCTGGCCACGCGGAATCTGAAGGAGGTGCCCGGCCCCCTGCAGAACCTGGCGGAGATGGCGGTGGAGAAGCTGCGGGATATGTATTCCGATACCTTGAGCCGGGAGAACCTGGACCGTTATCTGCCGGTGCTGGGGACGTTCTTCATTTTCATCCTGACCTGCAACTACTCCGGCCTGCTGCCGGGAGCGGGCAAGGCCTTTGCCGTGCCCACCGCCAGCCTGTCGGTGACGGCGGGCCTGGCCATCTGCGGATTCTTCTACAACCAGTTTGCTGGCATTCGGGCCAAGGGCCTGTGGGGCCACTTCAAAGCGCTGTGCGGCCCCTCTGTGGTCCTGATCGTGCTGATGCTGCCCCTGAACCTGATCGAGCAGGTGGTGCGCCCCTTTTCCCTGGCCATGCGACTGTACGGCAACATCTTCGGTGAGGAGACGGTGGTGGAGAACCTGGGCCACGTGCTGCCCCTGCTGCTGCCCCTGCTGATGCAGGTGTTGAGCCTTCTGTTCGGCGTACTGCAGGCCATGGTGTTTACCAAGCTGCTGGCCTTCTATGTGGAGGAGGCCACCGAGGACGCCCACGGATAGGGAAACGAGCTGACAAAGAATTTAACAATACATTAGGAGGAAACACATCATGACTACTGGTATCATCGCACTGGCCGCGGCGCTGAGCGTTGCGGTGTCCGTCGCCTTTGCCGCCACGGCGCAGGGTAAATTCGCCTCCTCTGCCATGGACGCCATCGGCCGTCAGCCGGAGGCCGCCAAGGACATCCGGGGCAGCCTGCTGATCCCCCTGGCGCTGATGGAGGCCCTGGCCATCTACGGCATGCTGGTGGCCATTCTGCTGGTGGGTAAGATCTGAGAGGAGAACCGAGAAGGAGGCACGCGTTTTGAGCATCAATATCTCTGAGATGATCTGGACGATCATCTGCTTTTTCGCGCTGCTGTTCGTCTTGAATACCTTCCTCTTCAAACCGCTGATCCGCTTCATGGATGAACGCCGCAGCCGGATCGACGCCGGTCTGGAGGAGGCCCGCCGGGCAGAGGAAGCCCGTGAGGAGGCCCGTCAGGCGGCGGAGGAGAGCTGGTCTGCGCGGAGTCTGGAGGCCCGTCATCTGATCACCCAGGGCAAGCTGGAGGACGACAAGCTGCACACCTCTACCGTGGAGGAGGCCCATCTCCGGGTCGCCCAAGCCCGGGAGGAAGCCCAGGCGGCGGTAGCACAGGAGGAGTCCCAGGCCCGTGAGGAGGCCCGGCTGGCCGGCCGGGAGCTGGCGGAGACGCTGGCTGACCGCCTGCTGGACAACGGGGAAGCGGGGTGAGAAGGCGAACATGACAGGCTTGGAAATTCTATATGCCGTGATCAACTTCCTCGTTCTGGCCGCCGGGATCTATTTCGTCGGCCGCAAGAAGATCGCCCGGATCGTCAACAGCCACCGGGAGCAGGTGACGGAGGAGCTGGAGCGGTCCCGTCAGGCCCATGAGGATGCCCGATCCCTGGATAGCGACCTGGAGGAGATCCGCACTTCCGCCGTCCGGCGGGAGGACAGCCTTCTGGAGGAGACCCGCCGTCAGGTGGAGGAGAACCACCGGGACGCCAGGGAGCGCATCGAACAGGCCGCTGATGAGGTGCTGGCCGAGGCCACGGCGGAGGAAGAGGAGCTGCGCCAGGAGATGCAGCGGCGCTTCTGCCGCGACACGGTGCGGCAGGTAGCCGCCGAGACGGGCGAGCTGCTGGGGCGGGAGGAATACGCCCCGGCCCGCGCGGCGCTGAAGGAGCGCTGCCTGAAGGAACTGGGCGAGCGGCTGACCGCTACGCAAAACGACCTGCTGCGCCTGGAGCGGCAGGGTAAACTGGAACTGACCGTTACCGGTGCCGAGCCGCTGACGGATGGAGAGCTTCGGTCGTTGGAGGCGGATATCCGCCGCCGTCTGGATCTGAAGGACGAACTGCCCGTGGTGATCCACGGCGAGACGGATCCGGCCCTCATCGGCGGTGTGCGGGCCCAACTGGGTGACACCGTGTACGATGGCACGCTGTCCCACCGGCTGGAGCGGCTGTTGCTGCAGGAAGACGTGGAGGAAACCGTCTCCGGCCCCATGGAGGCCCTGCGCCGCAGACTGCGGAATGCGGACAACAACATGGATATCTTCCAGATCGGCCGGGTCATCCGGGTGTCGGACGGCATCTGCCGTGTCTCCGGCCTGTCCGATGTGATGTCCGGAGAAATGCTGGCCTTTGCCGGCGGACTGCGGGGCATGGTCATGGACCTGGAACGGGACAACGTGGGCGTGGTGCTGCTGGGCGACTATACCTCCGTTCAGGAGGGCGATATCGTCCGCCGCACCGGACACATCATCGAGGTGCCGGTAGGCGAGGCCATGATCGGCCGGGTGGTGGATGCCTTGGGCCGTCCGCTGGACGGACGCGGCCCCATCCGCACCAGGGAGCGCCGTGCCGTGGAGAGCCCTGCCCCCGGCGTGCCGGACCGGCAGGGCGTCAGCGTGCCGCTGCAGACGGGCCTCAAAGCCATCGATGCGCTGGTGCCCATCGGACGCGGTCAGCGTGAGCTGATCATCGGCGACCGTCAGACCGGCAAGACCGCCATCGCGCTGGATACCATTCTCAACCAGAAGGGAAAGGACGTCATCTGCATCTACGTGGCCATCGGACAGAAAGAGTCCACCGTGGCCAGCGTGGTGCAGAGGCTGCGCCAGCACGGCGCCATGAGCTACACCACAGTGGTGTGCGCCTCGGCGTCGGAGCCGGCCCCCATGCTGTATATCGCCCCTTATGCCGGCGCCGCCATCGGAGAACACTTCATGTATCGGGGCCGGGACGTGCTGATCGTGTATGACGATCTGAGCAAGCAGGCCGCTGCCTACCGGGAGATCTCGCTGCTGCTGCAGCGTCCGCCCGGGCGGGAGGCCTATCCCGGCGACGTGTTCTATCTGCACTCCCGTCTGTTGGAGCGCGCCGCCCGTCTGAACGACGCGCTGGGCGGCGGCAGTATGACGGCTCTGCCCATTATCGAGACCCAGGCGGGGGACATCTCCGCCTATATCCCCACCAACGTGATTTCCATTACCGATGGTCAGATCTTCCTGGAGACCGGTCTGTTCCACGCCGGCATCCGCCCGGCCATCAACGTGGGTCTGTCGGTGTCCCGTGTGGGGGGTGCCGCCCAGATCGGCGCCATGAAGCAGGTGGCGGGCCGCCTGCGCATGGATCTGGCCCAGTACCGGGAGCTGGCTGCCTTTGCCCAGTTCGGCTCGGATCTGGACAAGTCCACCCGCGCCGCCCTGACCCGCGGTGAGCGGATGACGGAGCTTTTGAAGCAGGAGCAGTATGCCCCCATGGAGGCGGCGGACCAGGTGGTGGTCATCTTTGCCGGCGGCGAGGGCTATGCCGACGACGTGGCTCTGGATCAGATGGGCCGTTTTGAGTCGGAGCTGCTGGCGTATGTGCACCAGTATCTGCCCGGTATCTTCGATACCATCGCCACCGGGCGGAAGATCCCGGCGGAGGAACTGGCCGGGCTTGGCAAGACCATCGAGGAATTCAAGAAGACCTTTTGACTGACCCCTGCCGCCGGCAGAGAGGAGGCGAGGAGATACGGCGAATATGCGTGAGATCCGGTCCCGGATCAAGAGCGTGAAGAGTACCCAGCAGATCACCAAGGCCATGAAGATGGTCTCGGTGGCCAAGCTGCGCCGGGTGCAGAAGGGGACCGAGGGCATGAAGCTGTTCTCCGGCCAGTGCCGGGAGATCCTGGGCTACCTGCTGTCGGGCCACACGGACCATCCGCTCCTGACGCCCCGTCAGGAGGTAAAACGGGTCGTCTACGTGCTCTTTGTGGGCAACCGCGGCCTCTGCGGCAACTATAATACCGCCCTGGTGCGGTATATGCAGGAGCTGCTGGAGAAGACGGATATCTCCGCCTCTGTGACCGTCGTGGGCCGCTGGGGCCGTGACGTGCTGGCCTCCGCCGGCCTGCCGATCCGGGAGACGTTTTCCGAACCGGGCGACCTGCCGGTGATGGAGGACGCGGTGGCTTTGGCCGAGCATCTGAAGAAGCTCTACCTGGACGGGGAGGCCGATGAGGTGTACCTGGTCTATCAGCGTTACGTCAGCGCCCTGCACCAGGAGCCTGTATCCACGCGTCTGCTGCCTGCCGCACCGCCCCACGAGATCCCCTCGGGGGAGCTGACGTATCTCTTTGAACCGTCCAAGGAGGCGGTGCTGGACAGCGCGGTGCAGCTGTTTGTCAACAGCGAGGTGTTTTCCACCCTGCAGGAGGCCCGGGCGGGAGAGCAGGCGGCCCGCATGACCGCCATGACCGCCGCCACCGATGCCACCGAGGAGCTGATCGGCCGGCTGGATCTGGACCTGAACCGGGCCCGCCAGGCGGCTATCACCACCGAGATCTCGGAGATCGTCGGCGGTGCCAACGCGCTGAAGAATCGGGACGGGCAGTCCTCCCAGTAAGGAGTTTGTTATGGAGCAAGGAATCGTAAAACGGGTCATCGGCGCCGTGGTGGACGTGGAGTTCCCCGCGGGGCATCTGCCGGAGATCTATCACGCCATTGAGGCCCGCCTGCCGGAGCGCAAGGTGGTGATGGAGGCGGTGCAGCAGCTGGGCGACAATACCGTCCGCTGCGTGTCGCTGTTTTCCACTGACGGGCTCTATCGCGGCTGCCCGGTGGTGGATACCGGCTCCCCGGTGACCATGCCGGTGGGTGAGGCCACTCTGGGCCGCATGTTCAACGTGGTGGGTGACCCCATTGACGGCAAGGGCCCCGTGGAGACCGATACCCGTCTGCCCATCCACCGCAGCGCCCCACCCTTTACCGACGTGCTGCCCGCCACCGAGATCCTGGAGACGGGCATCAAGGTCATCGACCTGCTGGCACCCTACGCCAAGGGCGGCAAGATCGGCCTGTTCGGCGGCGCCGGCGTGGGCAAGACGGTGCTCATCCAGGAGCTGATCCGCAACGTGGCCTATGAGCACGGCGGATACTCCGTGTTCGCCGGCGTGGGCGAGCGCTCCCGTGAGGGCAACGACCTCTGGAACGAGATGACCGAATCCGGCGTGATCAACAAGACGGCGTTGGTCTTCGGCCAAATGAACGAGCCCCCCGGAGCCCGTCTCCGGGTGCCCCTGTCCGGCCTGACCATCGCGGAGAACTTCCGGGATGCCGGCGGCCGGGACGTGCTGCTGTTCATCGACAATATTTTCCGCTTCACCCAGGCCGGCAGCGAGGTGTCGGCCCTGCTGGGCCGCATGCCCTCCGCCGTGGGCTATCAGCCCACCCTGGCCACGGAGATGGGTACTCTCCAGGAGCGGATCACATCCACCCGCAGCGGCTCCATCACCTCCGTCCAGGCCATCTATGTGCCTGCCGACGATCTGACGGACCCGGCGCCCTCCACGGCCTTTGCTCATCTGGACGCCACCACCGTCCTGGAGCGCAGTATCGCGGAACTGGGCATCTACCCTGCAGTGGATCCGCTGAACTCCACCTCCCGGATCCTGGAGCCCCACGTGCTGGGCAAGCACCACTATCAGACCGCCCGTGCGGTCCAGCGTGTGCTCCAGAAATATAAGGAGCTGCAGGACATCATCGCCGTGCTGGGCATGGATGAACTGAGCGCCGAGGACAAGGCGGCCGTCAACCGTGCCCGCCGCATCCAGCGGTTTTTGTCCCAGCCCTTCCACGTGGCGGAGAACTTCACCGGTATTCCCGGGAAATACGTGCCGCTGGACGAGACGCTGCGGGCCTTTGAGATCATTCTGGGCGGCGAGTGCGACGATATTCCCGAGCAGGCCTTCCTGATGTGCGGTACCATTGACGACGTGCTGGCCAAGCGGGATACGCTCTGAGAGGTACGCCATGGAAGATCGGATCCATTTGCAGATCATTACCGCCGCCGGCGCCGTATATGACGGGTTTGTCAGCGCTGTCCGGATCCCTCTGGAGGACGGCAGCATCGGCATCATGGCGGGCCATACGCCGCTGCTTGGCGCCCTGGTGGAGGGCGTGGTGAAATGCACCCGCGCCGACGGGGAGACCCATTACGTGGCGGTGACCCAGGGCCTTGCCCACGTGGCGGAGAACCACGTGTCGCTGCTGGTGAACGCCGCCGAGCAGGCGGAGAGCATCGACCTGGCCCGTGCCCAGGCGGCGGAGCGCCGCGCCCGTGAACGGCTGAAGAAGCACACCCCGGAGGTGGATACCATCCGGGCCGAGGCGGCCCTCCACCGGGCGTTGGCTCGGCAGATGGCGGTACGCCTGATGAAAAAATGATAAAAGTCAGCCGGACGCTCTGCGTCCGGCTGTGTTGTTGCTGCCGGCCTCCTGTACGCGTTCCGGTTACAAATGACTACAATGCGGTGACAATCCACCGGCATCCATTGACTCTCTGCGAAAAGCAGCTATACTGTACTTGTCGAAAAATGCTTTTGTCATGACGAGAGGAAAGGAGCGGCCCCCATGAAGAGATGGACGCTTTTGCTGGCGGCATTTTTTCTGCTGGCAGTCCTGTCCGCCTGCGGCGGCAAGATGCCGACCGACCCCGGGACGCCGGGGAACAGCGAAACGCCCCCGGAGACGGTGACGCCGGTGGAGCTGCCGGAGGATACCAACGAGGACCCGGCCCCGCCGGAGATCGCCGAGGACGTCCCGCAGGCGGTGGCGGACACCCTGGCGGAGCTCATCTACAACAGCCCGGATACCTTCAGCTGGCGGCTGATCAGGGTGGAGAAGCTCCCTTTGGCGCCGACCTGCGGCGACCTGGGTGTCGACGTGTATCAGGGTACTTATCGGACCGGGGATGCGGAAGAGACCGCCACGTGGACCTATCTGACGGAGAAGGGCTGTGACGGTTCCAGGCGCACCGGCCTGTGCGTGCTTCCGCTGAACACGGACATCTCCACCGAGGAGGGAACGGCCCTTCTGCAGCAGTATCTGGAGGATGTCCTGCGGGATGTGGCCCCCGTCGACGTGATCACCGCCCAGGAGGCAGTGGACTGGTTCGGGCGGGAGGGCATTGTACAACATGTTTTGCACATTGCCGAAACCAACAGCTATTATGCGGACAAGGACGTGAAGTGCGAGTTTGTGGACTGGAAGCTGGAGGCTGTCAGCAGCAGCGGACGCTTCGCCCTGGGCAGCATGCATTACGCCGCCTATCCGGCGGAGGCCTGGATGGCCGGAAACGGCGAACCGGGAGAGGGAGAGTATGAGGGCTGGCTGATCAAGTACGCCCAGTTCGTAATGGGACAGCGGAGCAATGGCCGCTGGTATCTCTATGATATGGGCACCGGCGGCTATTCTCCTGAGCATTTCCCGGTGGAGTTCCCTTAAAACGATCAACACCGGAAGACAGGCGCTTTTGCGCCTGGCTTTTTCTTTTCAAGCGCCCAAAAATGCGCTATAATAGGCGCAGAATGAGAAGTGTTCCTCCCGCGGGATGTGGGAGGATTTCGGGACACCTGTTTTGATAGACTGTCCCAAAAGGAGGTGCGGCGATGCTTTCTATCTGGATCGGACGGGCGGGCTCCGGCAAGTCCCGCCGGGTGCTGTCGGAGATCGCGGCCCGGCGCGCTGAGCGAGATCAAGTCCTGCTGGTGCCGGAGCACGTGTCCCACGAGGCGGAGCTGGACCTGTGCCACGCCTGCGGCCCCACCGCCTCCCGGAATACGGAGGTGCTGAGCTTCCGCACGTTGGCTGGACGGGTCCTGTCCGAGTGCGGCGGACTGTCTGACTTCACGCTGGATAATGGGGGCAAGCTGCTGACCATGCGCCTGGTGCTCCAGGAGCTCCACAGCCAGCTGAAGATCTTTGACCGGCCCTCCCGCCGGGCGGCCTTTCTGGAGCAGCTGACAGAGCTGACCGATGAGTTCTACGCCTTTGCCGTGTCTCCCGAGCAGCTCTATGAGCAGGTAGCCGACGTGACCGGTACCGCCGGCGACAAGCTCCGTGATCTGGCGCTGATCTACGCCGCTTATGACGGCAAGCTCCGCGCCGGCGGCATCGACCGCCGCTCCCGTGTCCGGAAGCTGCGGGATAAGATGGAGGACTCCCGGTATCTGGATGGCAAAGACGTGTATTTTGATGGCTTCTCCTACTTCAACCGGACGGAGGAGGACATCATCGAGACCCTTTTGGGTCGGGCAAGCAGTGTCACCGTCACGCTGTTGGGGGAGAAGGGCAACGATGAGCTCTTCCGCAACGCCGTGCAGCAGCGGGAGCGCCTGGTACGTATGGCCAGGCGTGCCGGCGTGCCCTGCGAGATCGTCTATCTGACGGACCGGCCTGCCGGCGCCCTGGGCCATCTGGAGCGGGGATTGTTCGGCCCCGACGCGCCTTACGAGGGCGATACGGGGAATATGGAGATCTACGAGGCCGGCACTGCCTTCACCGAGGTGGAATACGTGGCCTCGCGGATCCGAGCCCTGACCTGCGGCGGCGGATACCGCTGCCGGGATATCGGCGTCATGGCCCGGAATATGGATGTGTACGGTCCCATTCTGGAAAACGTGTTCCACCGGGACGGCATCCCCGCCTATATCAGCCGCCGCAGTGACATTCTGGAAAAGCCGGTGCTGACGCTGCTGCTGGGCGCCGTGGATGCGGTGACCGGGGGCTTCGACTATGAGGATATGTTCCGTTATCTGAAGACCGGTATGGCGGGCATCACCGCCGCCGAATGCGATCTGCTGGAGAACTACGCGGTCACCTGGGAGATCCGGGGCAATATGTGGCTGCGGGATACGCCCTGGACAGCAAACCCCGACGGCTACGGCCAGGAGATGACGGAAGAACGGAGCGCCCGATTGGCGGAGATCAATGCCATCCGCCAAAAGGTACGCGGCCCGCTGATCTTCCTCAGTGATGGGTTAAAAGCCAGAGAAACAGCGGCAGGTAAAGCGGAAGTGCTTTACGAGTTTGCCCAGCGCACCGGCGTGCCGGAGGCCTTGACGGAGAAGACACAGGAGCTGACGGAGAGCGGACAGGTGCAGCTGGCGGAGGAATATGGTCAGCTGTGGCGCATCTTCTGCGACGTGCTGGACCAGTTTGTGGAGATCCTGGGGGAAAGCGAGCTGGACGCCGAGGAGTTTGCCCGGCTGCTGCGCCTGGTGCTGACGGAGTACAGCGTGGGAACCATCCCCGCCACACTGGACCAGGTGAAGGTCAGCGACATCACCCGCAACGACCGCCACCCGGTGAAGTGCCTGTTCCTGCTGGGGGCCAACGACCACGTCTTGCCCCAGGTGGACAGCGGCGGCGGCCTGCTGGATGACGAGGAGCGGGAGCTGCTGCAGCAGCGGCAGATCCTGCTGTCCGACGCCACCTTTGATGCCCTGGACAACGAGCTGCAGAACATCTATGCCGCCCTGGCCCAGCCCACGGAGCGGCTCTGCGTCAGCTATCCCATCACGGATCTGTCCGGCAGCCAGCTGCGTCCCTCCTTCGTGGTGGACCGTATGCAAAAGCTGTTCCCGGCACTGACTGTTCATCGGGAGGACCGGGCTTACCGCCGGGAGATGCCTGCCACGGCGCTGGAACTGGCGGGGGAGGAGCCGGGGGGGCCACTCTGGAACTATTTTGCCGCAGACGGCCGTTATGATGCCGTGCTGGACGGCATGGAACGGGCCCGCTCCATGGGCCGTGGGCGGCTTTCACCGGAGGCGGTGCGCGCCCTGTACGGCCGCTCGATCCATATGTCCGCCTCCCGCATGGACCGGCTGCGCAGCTGCCATTTCGGTTACTTTATGGAGTATGGCCTCCGGGCAAAAGAGCGCAGGAGCGCCGGCTTTGAGGCGCCGGAGATCGGCACCTTCATCCACTATCTGCTGGAGAACGTGACCCGGGACGTAATGGACCGGGGCGGCTATGGACAGGTGGAGAAGAAGGAGCTGCGCCGTCTGGTGCGTCACTATATCGACGCCTACGTGACTGAGGAACTGCCCGGCTTTGACGAGAAGAGCGCCCGCTTCCGCTATCTCTTTTCCCGCCTGCGGAACATGGCCTACGCTGTCATCGAGAACATCGCCGCCGAGCTGGCGGAGTCGGATTTCCGCCCCATGGAGTTTGAACTGGGTTTCGGCGGCAAGGACGGCAAACTGCCCGCCATTTCCATCCGCGAGGGGGACACCGACTTGTCTGTCAGCGGCAAGGTGGACCGGGTGGACGGCTGGCTCCACGACGGCAAGCTGTATCTCCGTGTGGTGGACTATAAGACCGGCCGCAAGGCCTTCGACCTCAGCGACCTGCGGGCGGGCCTGGGACTGCAGATGCTGCTCTATCTCTTCACGCTGGAGCGGGAGGGGGCACCCTACTTCGGACATCCCGTCGTGCCCGCCGGCGTCATGTACCTGCCGGCCCGGGACGCCATCGTGCGCGCCGACCGGGGCATCAGCCCCGAGAAGCTGGAAACTCAGCTGCGGCGGGAGCTGCGCCGCAGCGGCATGGTGCTGGATGAGCCGGCGGTGCTGCGGGCCATGGAGCACAGCGCGTTGGAGTCTCCCTGCTATCTGCCGGTGACCCTTTCCAAGAAGGGCGATATTGCCGGCGGCGTGGCCTCGGCGGCCCAGTTGGGCAAGCTGAGCCGCTACGTGGATCGGGTGCTCCACCAGATCACCCGGGAATTGCGCCAGGGCAACGTGGACGCCGATCCCTGCACCCGCGGTCCCCAGGACAGCGCGTGCACCTACTGCGCCTTTGCCTCGGCCTGCTACTTCGACGAGCGGCGGGACCGGCGCAACTATCTGAAGAAGACGAAGCCGGAGGAATTCTGGCAGTTTGTTGACCGCGAAACGGGAGAGGAGGGAGACCGTGGCTGAGATCAGACTGACGCCCCAGCAGCAAAGAGCGGTGGATGACCGGGGCGGATCGCTGCTGGTGTCGGCCTCCGCCGGCTCCGGCAAGACGAAAGTGTTGGTAGAGCGCCTGTTCTCCTATATGGAGCGGGAGCACTGCCATGTGGACGACTTCCTCATTATCACTTATACCAGGGCTGCCGCGTCAGAGCTCCGGGGCAAGATCGCCGCGGAGCTGAGTCATCGTGTGGCCGAGCATCCCGACGACGCCCATCTGCGCCGCCAGATGTTCCGGGTCTACCAGGCGGACATCAAGACGGTGGACGCCTTCTGCGCGGCCCTGCTGCGCCAGAACGTCCACCTCCTGCCGGCGGTGGAGGGCCGCAGTCTGACGCCGGATTTCCGTGTGCTGGACGAACAGGAAGCGGAGCTGCTGCGCGTCCGTGTGCTGCAGCAGGTGCTGGAGGAATTCTACCAGCGGCTGGAGCAGGGCGACGACCGCTGCGAGCTGCTGGCGGAGACCCTGGGCGCCGGCCGGGACGACCGGGCACTGGAGGAGCTGGTGCTGGAGATCCACGGCAAGATTCAGAGCCACCCCTATCCCATCCGCTGGCTGCGGCAGGTGGGGACCATGTGGGAGGACCTTCCCGAAGATCTGGCAGACTCGGAATACGGTCGCATCATCATGGAGGACACGGTCCGCCGCACCGGCTTCTGGGCGACAAGACTTCGCCGTGAGGCGGAGGATCTCCGGGACGATCCGGACATTTTCGACTGCTATGGTCCCCAGTTCCTGCGGGCTGCCGAGAGCCTGGAGAGGTATGCCGCTGCCGCCGCCGACGGCTGGGACGCCATGGGAGCGGTCACCCCGGTGTTTGAAACCCTGAAGGCCGTGAAGGGGGCGGAGAACGCCGCCCGAAAGGAGACGGCCAAGGCGGTCTGGGACAGGTGCAAGGCCGAGGTGAAGAAAATGCTCGCGGTCTATCAGGTGGGTTCGGCCGCCTATCTGGAGGATCTGCGCATGATGGCACCGGCCATGCTGGCCCTTATCGATCTGACGGACCGGTTTGCCGCCGCCTACCAGGCGGAGAAGGTCCGCCGCAACGCCATCGACTTCTCCGACCAGGAGCACTACGCCATCTCCATTCTGGTGGACGAGCAGGGAGAACCCACCGAGCTGGCCCAACAGGTAGCCGCTCGCTATCGGGAGGTGATGGTGGACGAATATCAGGACACCAACGAGGTGCAGAACTGCATCTTCCGGGCGATTTCCGACGGGGAGCGGCGCCTCTTCGCCGTGGGCGACGTGAAGCAGAGCATCTATCGCTTCCGCCTGGCCGATCCCACCATCTTCCTGGGAAAATATCTGGCCTATCGGGACGCCGCGGAGGCGGAGGAGGGGGAGCCGCGCCGGGTGCTGCTCCAGAGCAATTTCCGCTCCCGCCGCCAGATTCTGGACGCGTCCAACTTCGTCTTTGCCGGCATCATGTCGGCGCAGCTGGGCGAGATGGACTACGGCGCGGACGAGGAGCTGCGCTTCGGTGCGGAATACTACCTGCCCCGGACGGACACGGATACGGAATTCCACTTGATCAGCGTGGCCAACACGGAGGAGGAGACCTTTGACCGCACGGAGGTGGAGGCCCGCTTCGTGGCCCACCGGATCCGGCAGATGCTGGATGAGGGCTATCCCGTCCAGGAGGGGGAGACACTGCGGCCGGTCCGGCCGGAGGATATCGTCATTCTCATGCGCTCTCCCCGTGCCCGGCTGAAGGCCTATGCCGCCGCCATGGCCCGGGAGAACATCCCCTTTGCCGCTGAGGAGGACGAGGACTTCTTCTCCGCCATGGAGGTGGCGGTGATGCTGTCCTTCCTTCAGATCATCGACAATCCCCGTCAGGACGTGCCCTTGATCGCCGTGCTGCGATCGCCCCTGTTCGGTTTTGCGCCGGACGACCTGGCCCGGATCCGTTCGCTGCAGCCCACCGGCGACTACTACGAGGCTCTCTGCCTGGATGATACCCCCGCCACGGTGGCCTTCCGTGCCACGCTGGACGATCTTCGCCAGGCCGCCCGGGATCTGCCGGTGGACCGGCTGTTGTGGCAGATCTACAGCGACTGCCACGCGTTGGCTGTGTTCGGTGCCATGGAGGATGGGGAACAGCGAAAGAACAACCTGATTGCCCTTTTCACCTACGCCGGCCAGATGGCCGGGGCGGGGAAGGGCGGTTTGTTCGATTTCGTCACCTATGTCCACGGCCTGCTGGAGCGGGACGACGTTCCCGCCCTCAGCACCCGCCAGAGCGGGGGAGGCGTCCGCCTCATGTCCATTCATAAGTCCAAGGGCCTGGAGTTTCCGGTGGTGGTCCTGGCGGATCTCCACAAGGATTTCAATCTGGTGGATCTGCGCCGCCCGGTGCTGGTGCATCCGGAGCTGGGTCTGGGTACCGAATGTGTGGACCGGGAGCGCCGCATCCGCTATGACTCCGTGTCCAAGACGGCCTTGGCCATGCGAATGGAGCGGGAGAGCAAGTCCGAGGAGATGCGGATCCTCTACGTGGCCATGACCCGGGCCCGGGAGAAGCTGGTCCTGGTGGACTGCATGAAGTACGCCCGCAAGCGGGTCCGGGACCTGGCGGCCCTGGCATCGTACCCGGCAGATCCGGAGGTGGTGGGCAGCGCCAAATGCTTGGGCGACTGGGTGCTGCTGCCCCTGCTGTGCGCCGCGGAGTCTGAATCCATCCGCCGCTGGGCGGAGGTGGAAATGCCCGCCCCCGTGTCCCTGGACGGCTGGGAGATCCACGTGTGGGAGAACCCTGTGGCGGACATCCCGGAGCGGGACGGGGAGATCCTGTCCGCCAACGGGACGACTTTCCATCCTAACCTGCTGGAGCGGCAGTACGGCTATGAGCGCGCTACGGTCATCCCCACCAAGGTGACGGCCACCCAGCTGAAGGGCCGGGAGAAGGACGAAGAGATCGCCGAGGGCGCCCCTACGCCGTACCGGGCCCCCAGCTTTGAAAAGCCCCGGTTTTTGCAGCGGGAGAAAAAACTCAGCGCCGCCGAACGGGGCACCGCCATGCATCTGGTGATGCAGTATCTGCACTTTGCCGCGACGGATGAGGCCGCCGTGGCGAAGCAGGTGGCGGACCTGGCGGAGCGCCATCTCATCACGGACGAGCAGGCCGAGGCGGTGGATTGCGCCGCCATCGCGGCCTTCCTGACCTCGCCTCTGGCACGGCGCATCGCCGCCGCCGAGAAGGTCTACCGGGAGTACCGCTTTGCCCTGCTGATGAGTGCCGCCATCTATGACAGCGCCGCCGCCGGCGAGGAGATGATGCTCCAGGGCGTGGTGGACTGTGCCTTCGATACGCCGGAGGGCCTGGTGATCGTGGACTTCAAGACCGACCGCATCCGCCCCGGTGAGGAGCCGGAGCGGGCCCGGACGTACCGCCCTCAGCTGGAGGCCTACGCCGCAGCCCTCAGCCGGGTGCTGGAGCGTCCGGTAGCGGAAAAGATCCTGTATTTCTTTGCTACGGGCCGGGAATATTCCCTGTAATTTGGCAAAAAAACCGCAAAAAAACCCTTGCATTCCCAACCGAAGTGTGCTATCCTTACTGTTGCGTTTGTGGGTTTCCCACAGGCGACAAGTGTACCAGAAAGGGGTGAACAAGAGCAATGAAGGAAGGAATCCATCCCAATTATCAGCAGACTACTATCAAATGCGCCTGCGGTAATGTGATTGAGACAGGTTCTACGAAGAAGGATATTCGCGTGGAAGTCTGCTCTAAGTGTCACCCCTTC
>CACZNU010000111.1 GCA_902782615.1 Oscillospiraceae bacterium
GTGATACCACTCGTCCACGATGCCGGTGGCAAGGCCGATCTGGTTGCCGTAGGAGGAATAGCCCGCGGCGGCGGTGGTGACCAGCTTGCGCTGGGGGAGCTTGCCGGGAATGGTTTCGCTGACGGGCTTCAGGGGGTCGGCGCCGCCGGTGAGGCGCATGGCCCCGTAGACATAGGCCCGGCCGGAGAGCGGGTCCCGGATGGCGCCGCCGATGCAGGTGGCCGCGCCGCCGAAGGGCTCGATCTCCGTGGGGTGGTTGTGGGTCTCGTTTTTAAAGAGCAGCAGCCAGTCCTGCTCCTCGCCCTCGATATTCACCTTGATCTTGACGGTGCAGGCATTGATCTCCTCCGACTCGTCCAGCTTGGTGAGGAGGCCCTTCTTCTTGAGGTACTTGGCCGCGATGGTGCCCATGTCCATCAACGTGACGGGCTTGGTGCGGCCCAGCTCCTGGCGGACGGCCATATACTCCTTGTAGGAGCGCTGCAGCTCCTCATCCTCGAACTCCACGCCGTCGATGATGGTGTGGAAGGTGGTGTGGCGGCAGTGGTCGGACCAGTAGGTGTCCACCACACGGATCTCGGTGATGGTGGGGTCCCTGTCCTCTTCTCGGAAATAGTCCCGGCAGCAGAGGATGTCCCCCAGGTCCATGGCAAGGCCCCGGCTGGCGATGAACTCCGCCAGCGCGGCCTCGTCCATCTCCCGGAAGCCATGGAGCGTTTCCACGCTCTCCGGCACGCCGTAGTCCACCGTCAGCGTCTCCGGCATGGCGAGCGCGGCCTCCCGGCTCTCCACCGGGTTGATGACGTATTTTTTGATGGCGGAAATCTGCTCGTCGGTCAGCCGGCCGGTGAGCGCATACACCCTGGCAGTGCGGACCGCGGGCCGCTCCGCCTGGGAGATGATCTGGATGCACTGGGCCGCCGAATCCGCCCGCTGGTCATACTGACCGGGCAGATACTCCACGGCGAAAACCGCGTCGCCCCAGGGGGGCAGCTCGGCGTACACGTTGTCCAGCTGGGGTTCGCTGAGCACTGTCTGCACCGCATAGTCAAAGAGCGCCCGGTCGGTGCCCTCCACGTCATAGCGGTTGAAGATCCGCAGCTCCTCCAGGCCCTCAATGCCCAGGAAGGTGCGGATATCCTGGCACAGATTCCGGGCCTCGTTGGCCAGGGCCGCTTTTTTCTCTACATAAACTCGATATACCATATTCCGTTCCTTTCACGCCAGCGCTTCCATGGCGCGCCGGCCGATATCCTTCCGGTAATAGGCGTTGCCGAAGTGGATCTTCTCCACCTGCTCATAGGCCTCCGCTACGGCGGACTTCAGATCCGGTGCCGTGGCCACCACGCCCAGCACCCGGCCGCCGCTGGTCAGCAGCCTGCCATCGGACAGCTTGGCGCCGGCCACATATACCTGTGCCGTCACGTCCGGGTCGACGGTAATCTCATAGCCCTTTTCATAGGAGGCGGGATAGCCCTCCGAGGCCATGACCACGCAGCAGGCGGCGCCACCGGAGAACTTGACCGGCGTCTCACGGAGCTTCCCGTCCCGGCAGGCGCCCATCACGGTGAGCAGATCGCTCTCCATCAGGGGCAGCACCACCTGGGTCTCCGGATCGCCGAAGCGGCAGTTGTACTCGATGACCTTGGGGCCGTCGGGGGTCAGCATGAGGCCGAAGTAGAGACAACCCCGGAAGGCGCGGCCCTCGGCCTTCATAGCCCGGATGGTGGGCAGGAAGATCTCCTCCATGCACCGCGCCGCCACATCCGCCGTGTAATAGGGGTTGGGGGCCACGGTGCCCATGCCGCCGGTGTTCAGTCCCTCGTCGCCGTCGTGGGCCCGTTTGTGGTCCATGGAGGACTCCATGGGCACCACCGTCTCGCCGTCGGTGAAGGACAGAACGGACACCTCCGGCCCGGTGAGGAACTCCTCGATGACCACCTGGTCGCCGCTGTGGCCGAACTTCTTGTCCACCATGATGGTGGCGATGGCGCTGCGTGCCTCGTCCCTGGTCTGGGCGATGATGACGCCCTTGCCCAGGGCCAGACCGTCGGCCTTGATGACCACCGGCAGCTTGGCCGCCTCCAGATAGGAAAGGGCGGCGTCCCGATCGGTGAACACCTCGTACCGGGCGGTGGGGATACCGTATTTCTTCATCAGATCCTTGGCAAACACCTTGCTGCCCTCGATGATGGCGGCCTTCTTCTCCGGGCCAAAGCAGGGGATGCCCGCAGCCTCCAGGGCGTCCACCATGCCCAGGACCAGCGGATCGTCCGGGGTCACCACGGCGAAGTCGATTTTCTGCTCCGCGGCAAAGCGCACGGCGCCCTCGATGTCGGTGGCGGCGATGTCCACGCACACGGCGTCGGCGGCAATGCCGCCGTTGCCGGGCAGGGCGTAGATGGTCTCCACGTCCCGGTTTTCCTTCAGCTTTTTGATGATGGCGTGCTCCCGCCCGCCGCCGCCGATGACCAGTAGCTTCATGACAATTTCTCCTGTATTTCGATCAATGGTGGAACAGCCGCATGCCGGTGAAGGACATGACGATGCCGTACTTGTTGGCCGTGGCGATGACGTGATCGTCACGGATGCTGCCGCCCGGCTCCACGATGTACTGCACGCCGGACTTCCGGGCCCGCTCCACGTTGTCGCCGAAGGGGAAGACGGCATCGCTGCCCACGGTGACACCGGTCTGGGTAGCGATCCAGGCCTTTTTCTCCTCTGCGGTGAGGACCTCGGGCTTCACTTTGAATACCTTCTGCCACTCGCCGTCCCGGAGCACGTCCTCGTACTCGTCGGAGGTGTAGATGTCGATGGCGTTGTCCCGGTCGGCCCGGCGGATGCCGTCCACAAACTGCAGGCCCAGTACCTTGGGGTGCTGGCGCAGGAACCAGTTGTCCGCCTTGCTGCCGGCCAGGCGGGTGCAGTGGATGCGGCTCTGCTGGCCGGCGCCCACGCCGATGGCCTGGCCGTCCTTCACGTAGCAGACGGAGTTGGACTGGGTGTA
>CACZNU010000112.1 GCA_902782615.1 Oscillospiraceae bacterium
CACGACCGGCTACGATCCCGGAACGGGCAAGCAGATCCAGAAGACGATCAGCGGCAAGACGCAGAAGGACGTCGCCGAGCGGCTGCGCACCATTACCAATGAGATCGACCGTGGCGTTTATATCGAGCCGTGCAGGATGACGCTCGGCGAATGGCTGGATATCTGGGAGGAGAACTATCTGGGCGACGTGAAGCCGTATACGGTGGTATCCTATCGCGGCGTGATCCGGCACCACATCAG
Source organism: Oscillospiraceae bacterium (assembly GCA_902782615.1). Lineage (GTDB taxonomy): Bacteria > Bacillota > Clostridia > Oscillospirales > Oscillospiraceae > Vescimonas. The sequence continues at coordinate 241 of CACZNU010000112.1, forward strand.
GCCCGCCCTCGGCGGCCTGCCGCTGGACGAGATCCCTCCCCACGTTATTCAGATGTTCTACAACTCTCTGACGAGGGGTTCCCGCGACAAAAAGCCGCTTTGCGCCAAAACGGTCAAAAACGTGCACGGTGTGCTCCATCGGGCACTGCAGCAGGCTGTGCAGAACGGCTATATCCGCAGCAACCCGACGGACGCCTGCAAGCTGCCGCGTGTCGTGAAAAAAGAGTTCTACCCGCTGGACAAGACCCAGATGAAGCAGTTTTTGAATGCTGTTGCCGGTCATCGCTACGAGATCCTTTATACGGTGACGCTGTTCACCGGAATGCGCGAGGGCGAAGCCATCGGCCTCACGTGGGACTGTGTGGACTTCGAACATGGCAAGCTGACAGTCAACAAGCAGCTCCAGCGAGAGAAAAGGAAGGGCGCGCAGTATGTGTTCTCGACCGTGAAGAACGGCAAAACGCGTGTAGTCGTGCCGGCGCCTTGGGTGATGCAGCTGCTCAAAAAGCAGAAAGCGAGACAGGCGGAATGGCGCCTGCAGGCCGGCTGCGCATGGCAACCGGGAGATTTCCCCAATCTTGTGTTCACGGATGAGTTGGGCCATTTTCTCTGGATCCACAACGTCTACCGTGATTTCAAGAAGATTGTATCTTCCATCGGCCTGCCGCAGGTGCGCTTCCACGATCTGCGCCACAGCTATGCGATCGCATCCATTCAGGCGGGCGACGATATCAAGACCGTTCAAAGCAATCTCGGCCACGCGACGGCGGCCTTTACGCTCGACGTTTACGGCCACGTTACCGATCAGATGAAGCAGGCCAGCGCTGACCGCATGGAAAGCTTCATCGGGGAGGTTTTGGCACAGTAAAAGAGCCTGTAAGGGGAAAAATAAGGGGAAAAGACCTGCCCGCTTTCAAAAAGATCATATTTCGAGGCGAATTCCGGTGAACAAAAAGAAAAACCGTCCGGAATCCAAACGATTCCGGACGATTCCTTTGGCGCAGTGGGAGGGATTCGAACCCTCGGGCCGATTTTGTCAGCCACACGATTTCCAGTCGTGCTCGTTATGACCTCTTCGATACCACTGCAGATATGAATTTGTTGCTGTATAAGGTCCGACACAGCGTTGTTTATTATACCAAATATCTGCGTCTTGTCAAGAAAAAAATACGCAAAGAGAGAAAAAAACAGCAGGGCCGCTCCGACAAGCGTCGGAACGGCCCCACCGCAGATCGGGTGGTCACTTCATCATGTGATTGGCGCTGTCCACTGCCGAATCCACCGCGTTACCCATCCGCTGCATGGCTTTGCCAACAGTGGTTTTTCTGGCCTTCGGCCACGGGGACGCCACCATATCCACCACTACGCCGGCCACCATGCCGACGCCCAGGCCCCAGGCAAATGAGCCCATTTTCATTGTTCATCACTCCTTTTATGGCACGCTGTTAGTATGGCCGACGCCGGGAAAAAAACACCCTGCATTTCTTGCCAAAAACGGCGAAATGCGTATAATGTAAAATAGAAAAATGTGTGACAAAGGAGATTGCCATGTCGATTCAGATACTGCAGGAGGCGATCCGCCGCAAAAAGACCCCCGTCGCTGTGATGTTAGGGCCGGATGTGGACCAGATCTCACCCCGGATTTTACGGAATTTTACGGATATGTACGGTGAATCCGTGATGGCCAAGGCGGAGGCCCTGCGCTACCATGGCTGCCAGGTACTGGACGCTGTGGCGGAGAAACTGCCCGCCGTGGTGCTGGACGCCGCCGCCTATCTGCGCTACGGCGCCATGGGCTTTGACGTGCTGGCCAACCTGGTGGGTGCCGCCAAGGCCCGGGGCCTGTACGCCATTGTGGACTGCCGGGGCGCCATGGCAGAGCCCTGGCTGGCAGCCCTGGCCCAAGCCGACGGTGTGACGGTACTGCCCTATATAGGTGCCGATGCCTGTGCCGCCGGGGAGGACAAGGCGGTGTTCGCCGTGGTTTCCACCGTCAACGCCTCCGCACCGGATATGCAGCGGCTCATTGCCGGGGACCGGCAGCTCTATGTGGCCGCCGCCGAGCAGATGGCCCGCCAGGGCGCCGCTGTTGCCCTGGAGGGGGCCTATGCCCTGGATATCCGGGACCTGCGGAAGAAGCTGGACCATACGTTTTTCCTGCTGATGGACTGCGATGACCAGACTGTTGCTTACGCCTTTGACGACTATGGCCACTGCGCTCTGGCAACCAATAGCGCGCTCCAGTACGCCGAGGACGTGGACGCAGCACTGGAGCAGGCTGTGGCGGAGATGAAGCGGTGGGTGACGGTGGTATGACCCGGCTCTACCTCATCCGCCATGCGGAGGCTGAGGGCAACCTCTACCGCCTGGCCCATGGACACTATGACAGCCTCATCACCGAGCGGGGCTACCGGCAGATCGCCGCCCTGCGGAAGCGGTTTGCGGATGTCCCCATCGATGCGGTGTATGCCAGCGATCTTTTTCGCACCCGCACCACAGCCCGCGCTGTCTGTGAGGCGAAAGGACTTCCCCTTCACATCGATCCGGCCCTGCGGGAGATCGGCGTGGGCGTGTGGGAGGACCGGCCCTGGCAGGAGCTGGGCATGAAATACCCGGAGCTGATGTACGCCTTCAATCATGACGTGGGCAAGTGGCGCGTGGAGGGCAGCGAGACGGCTGCCGGCGTGTTGGAGCGGTTCATCCCGGCCCTGGAACGGATCGCCCTTGAGAACGGCGGCAGGACCGTAGCGGTGTTCTCCCACGGCACGGCGCTGCGGCTGGTGCTGGGAACACTCCAGGGGCTGACGATAGAGGAGATCAACGAGACCCATCATGCCGACAATACCGCCGTGTCGCTGGTGGAATATGAGGACGGCGTGTTCCGGGTGGTATTCCGGGACGACAACAGCCACCTGGCAGCGGCTGGACTTTCCACTCTGGCCCGCCAGAGCTGGTGGAAAAACAAAAACGCCCGGGAGAAGAGCGTCTACTACGGTGAGATGACCGATGCCGACCGGAAAAAGCTGGCCGAACAGGGCGTGGTCGTACCGGAGGAGGGCTGCGTCGTGGCGGTATACTGCGAGGGAGACGTTATCGGCGGCGTACAGCTGCTGCCAGAGGGCGTCATCGGCTGGTACTATCTGCTGCCAGACTATCGGGGCCGCCGGTTTGGCGTGCCGCCCCTGGGCCAGGCGGTGAAATACTACCGGCCCCAAGGTATCGACCGCCTGCGCATTCGGTGTGGCGACGAGGGGCTGCGGTCCTTTTTCGCCAAGGTGGGTTTCGTGCCTGCGGAGAACGACTGGATGGAAAAATATATCGGCTACGAAGAGAGAGCAGAGATATGATGATCGGAACGGATTTTTTACCGGTGAGCCGGGAGGAGATGCTGGCACGGGAGTGGTACTACTACGACTTCCTGGTGGTGACGGCGGACGCCTACATCGACCACCCCAGCTTCGGCTCCACCCTCATCGCCCGCACATTGGAGGCCGACGGCTTCCGGGTGGCCATTCTGGCCCAACCGGAGTGGAAAGACGCCGAGGCCTTCCGGGCCATGGGCCGGCCCCGGTACGCCGTGCTCATCGGCGGCGGAAACCTGGACTCCATGGTGGCCCATTACACGGTGGCAAAGCGGCGCAGGCAGCAGGACCTTTACAGCCCCGGCGGCAAGCTGGGTTATCGGCCCGATCGAGCCACTATCGTCTATGCCAACCGGGCCAAAGAAGCCTTCCCGGACTGCCCCATCGTCATTGGGGGACTGGAGGCGTCCCTGCGCCGCTTCGCCCACTATGACTATTGGGACGACAAGGTGCGCCGCAGCATCCTCTTTGACGCCCCGGCAGATCTGCTGGTTTACGGCATGGGAGAGACGGCCACTCGGGAGATCGCCCGGCGGCTGAAGCGGAAGATCCCGGTGTCTGAGATCACCGACGTACCCGGCACGGCATACATTGGCGCCAACGACAGCGGCTGTGCTTTCAAGCGGGTGGATTGCCCGTCCTTTGAGGAGGTCAGCGGCGACAAGACCGCCTACGCCCGGGCCACCAAAATTGAGTACGATGAGCACGATCCCATCCGGGGGCGGGCCATCCTCCAGCCCTGTGAGGGGCGGCTGCTGGTGGTGAACCCCCCGGCCCGGCCTCTGGACCGGCAGGAGCTGGACCGGCTCTATGACCTGCCCTATACCCGTAAAGTGCATCCCATGTACACCGACCCCGTACCGGCCATCGAGGAGGTGCGCTTTTCCATTACCCACAATCGGGGCTGCTTCGGCGGGTGCAACTTCTGCGCCCTGGCCTTCCACCAGGGGCGGATGGTCACGTCCCGGTCGGCGGAGTCCTGCCTTGCCGAGGCGGAGCTGCTGACCCACGACCCGGACTTCAAGGGCTACATCCACGACGTGGGCGGGCCCAGCGCCAACTTCCGCCACACCTCCTGCAAAAAGCAGAAGCGGTGCGGCATGTGCGCCGACCGTTCCTGCCTTGCTCCCACGCCCTGTCCCAATCTGGATGCGGACCACGGCGAGTACACCGACCTGTTGCGGCGGATGCGGGCCATCCCCGGCATCAAGAAGGTGTTTGTCCGCAGTGGCATCCGTTACGACTACATGCTTCAGGACAAGGACGACACATTTTTCAAGGAGCTGGTGCGCTACCACATCTCCGGCCAGCTGAAGGTGGCGCCGGAGCACTGCGTGGCCGGTGTGCTGGACTACATGGGCAAGCCCCATTTCGACGTGTTCGAGCGGTTCTGGAAACAGTATCAGAGGATCAACGACAGGGAGGACAAGGAGCAGTATCTGGTGCCCTACCTCATGTCGTCCCATCCCGGCTGTACACTTCAGGATGCGGTGAAGCTGGCGGAGTTTCTCCACAGCACGGGCCATCAGCCCCAGCAGGTACAGGACTTCTATCCCACGCCGGGCACCGTATCCACCTGCATGTACTACACCGGCATCGATCCACGGACCATGGAGCCGGTATATGTAGCCCGGGATCCCCATGAGAAGGCTCTCCAGCGGGCACTTTTACAGTGGCGCCGGCCGGAAATGCGGCCACTGGTGATCCAGGCGTTGGAGCGGGCAGACCGCACCGATCTGATTGGTTACGGACCGGACTGTCTGATCCGGCCCCAGAAGGGGGAGAAGTACTTCGGAAAGCGGACGGAGGAGCTGAAAAAGCCGGAAAGGCCCAAAAAGAAAGACGGACGGGGCCCCAAGCCGGAGGGCGCCGTACACCGTGGCCGGCCCGGCCAGAAGGGGAAGATGTCCCCCAGGAAAAAGGCCGAGTTTGCCAAACAGCGGGCGAAAAAGAAATAGCGAAACACGCCGCAGTAACTCTTCTGCGGCGTGTTTTACTATTCAGTCAGGGGAGGATCTTCGACAGCCCCACCAGAATCATCGCCAGGGTGAAGAAGGTCACCAGCAATATGGCCACGTTCAGACAGAACTTCTTCCGTCCCAACGAGGGATAATCCAGAAAGAAGTAGGGGTAGAGGAGATCCGTATTGCCGATAGGCTTGCCGGTTCTGGCCCGGAGCAGGATGTAGATCAGGTAGTACAGTGGGATCACCAGCCAGTAGAGGGCGTGGCGGACGCCAAGACCGGTCTTGTCCGCCAGCAGCAACCATTGCAGCACCGTCAGCAGGGGCGTCACATAGTGGACCAAAATGTTGCCGATTCTGCCCTGGCTGCTGTCAACGAAGGATCTGCCGGTGCGGCGGACATAGGGCAGTAGCGCAAAGTGGTAGATGAGGTGGGTCACCCAGATGCACACGGTCACGGCCAGCGCCGTGCCGGGGGCAGCCAGCAGAGGAAAAACAGCGTCGGCGCGAAGCAGCCAGGCGGTAAACAGGGCGAACTCATAGACCACCACCAGCAGATTGCTCTGACTGGTGTAGAAGCAGAACATGCCGGGACGGATCTTTCCTGTCTGGGGAAGACCGGACTGGAGCACCAGCCCCGCCGTGCCCGCCAGCGCGATCACCGGGGCGGAAAGAGGATAGGCGGTCATCTTTTCATCTCCTTCAGCAGCGCGATCTCGGTGGCGTAGCCGGGCAGCTCGTTGGGGGTCTCCAGAATAAAGGGAAGGCCCTGGAGTGCCGGGTGGTTGATGAGACGGCCAAAGGCCGCCTTTCCCAGATACCCCTCGCCAATCCTGGCATGGCGGTCCTTCCGGGCACCCACGGGGTTGAGACTGTCGTTGATGTGGAGCGCCTTGAGCCGGTGGAGGCCGATGACCTTGTCAAACTCGGTCAGCACACCGTCCGGATCGCCGGCAATATCATAGCCGCCGTCGCTGACGTGGCAGGTGTCCAGGCACACGCCCATTTTGTCGCTGAGCGCCACCCGGTCGATGATCTCCCGCAGCTCCTCAAACCGCCCGCCGATCTCCGTTCCCTTGCCGGCCATGGTCTCCAGCAGGACGGTGGTATGCTGTCTCGGGGTCAGGATGGCGTTGAGGGTCTCGGCAATCTGGGCGATACCGGTCTCCGTCCCCTGGCCGGTGTGGCTGCCGGGGTGGAAATTATAGAGGTTGCCGGGGATATACTCCATGCGCTGCAGGTCGTCGGCCAGGGTCTGGAGGGCGAATTCCCGGGTGTGGGCGTCCTTGGAGCAGGGATTGATGGTGTAGGGGGCGTGGGCCACCACAACGCCGTAACCCTTCTCCGCCCAGAGGGCACGAAAAGCCGCGGCATCTGCCGGATCGATGGCCCTGGCCTTGCTGCCCCGGGGATTGCGGGTGAAGAACTGGAAGGTGGTGGCACCGATGGACAGCGCCATCTCGCCCATGGCCAGAAAGCCACCCGACGAGGAGAGGTGACAGCCGATATAGAACATGGGAAACCTCCTTTACAGCAGCCGATACGTGGAACAATCGAACTTCCGGGAATTGATGGTGATGACGCCGTAGGTGGCAGGGGCGTGGATCCCGCCGATAGAGCCAGGATTCATCAGATACGTGGTGCCGTCGTAGTCCACCAGAGCAGTGTGGGTGTGACCGAATACCACCGCGTCGGCGCCCATCTCCCGCCCGGCGTACCACAGCCGCTGCAGGTCGTACTTGACGCCCCGGGTGTGGCCGTGAAGCAGAAAGATCCGCTTGCCGCCCAGCTCGATGAGCTTCTCTGGCTCATCCACGTCGCCCCAGTCGCAGTTGCCGGGCACCGTGGTCATGGGGATAGCGGGGAACTGCTTTTGCAGCTTTTCCGCGTCCCGGACGCAGTCGCCCAGGTGCAGGATATGATCCGGCTCCACCTGCTCCGCGCAGCGGATCATATTCTCCATGCGGCCGTGGGAGTCGGATAGAACGAGAATTCGCATATCATACCTCGCTGAGAGAATTTGGGCAATTATACCACAAACGGTTGCAAGTTTCCATCCTTTCCCGTAAAATAGAGGCGAAAGTTGACCGGGGGAGTGAGAATATGGGCGGCGTCCTGGAACTGGATCTGCACGGAAAAAACGCATACCAGGCCAAGGTGACCATCGATGCCGCCCTGCGCCGGGCCAGAGCGGGAACCTATCGCATCCGGCTCATCCACGGCTACCACGGCGGCACTGCCCTGCGGGATATGATCCGCCGGGAGTACGCTGACCGTGTACTGCGGCTGGAAACCGGCATAGACCCGGGGATCACCGACCTTGTCCTGCGAGAGTTTTGAGAAGGAGAATGATTATGACATTTATCTGCTATTCCCGATGCAGCACCTGTCAGAAGGCGCAGAAATGGCTGGACGAACAGGGAAAGACCTACACCGTCAGGCCCATCAAGGAGGAGAACCCCACCGCCGATGAGATCCTGCGGTGGCAGAAGGTGTCCGGCCTGCCCATGCGGCGTTTTTTCAACACCAGCGGGCTTCTTTATAAAGAGCTGGGACTGAAGGACAAGCTGCCCCACATGACGGACGGGGAGATGGCGGAACTCCTGGCCACCGACGGCATGCTGGTGAAGCGGCCTCTGCTGGTGGGTGACGGCTTCGTGCTGGTGGGTTTCCGGGAACAGGAATGGGCCCGGCGGCTATAACAGGGAAATCCGCCTTGTCAAACGGCGACACCTGTGATACACTTATAAAAGAAAACATGAGGGGAAGGGAACACCCCTCAAGAATACAAGGGGAGGAACAAACATGAGAAAATACAGTGAATTGACCCGCGAGGAGCGCCAGACCGAATATGCCGCCGTCAAGGCCGCCTACGAGGCACAGAAGGCCAAGGGCCTGCAGCTGAACATGGCCCGCGGCAAGCCCGGCAAGGAGCAGCTCGACCTGGTGACGGAGGGTCTGTGCAGCGCCCTGACCAAGCCTGAGGATTTTATGACCGACGGTATCGACGCCCGCAACTACGGCAATGTGGACGGCCTGCCCGCCGCCAAGCGGATGTTTGCCGATATTCTGGGCTGCAAGCCGGAGCAGTGCTTCATCGGCGGCAGCGCCAGCCTGCAGCTGATGTATGACGCCATTGCCAAGGCTTATTCCAACGGCATGCTCCACTCCGAGAAGCCCTGGAGCAAGCTGGACACCGTCAAGTGGCTGTGCCCCGCTCCCGGCTATGACCGCCACTTCAAGGTCAGCCAGAACTTCGGCATGGAGCTGATCACCATCCCCATGACCGCCACCGGCCCCGACATGGACATGGTAGAGGAGCTGATCAAGGATCCCACTGTGAAGGGTATGTGGAACGTGCCCAAGTACTCCAACCCCGACGGCATCGTGTACAGCGATGAGACCATCGAGCGTCTGGCATCCATGAAGCCCGCCGCCCCCGATTTCATGCTCATGTGGGACAACGCCTACTGCGTCCACGAGTTCGCCTGCGAATTCAAACCCTTTGCCGATATTCTGAGCCTGTGCGAGAAGTACGGCAACGCCGACATGGTCTATGAGTTCGCCTCTACCTCCAAGATCACCTTCCCCGGCGCCGGCATCTCCGTCATGGCCACCAGCGTGGCAAACCAGGAGTATCTCAAGCCCCTCATCAACGTGCAGATCATCAGCTATGACAAGGTCAACCAGCTGCGCCATGTGAGGTTCCTGCAGGATAAGGAGCATACCCTGGCCCTGATGAAGCAGCACGCCGCCATCCTGGGTCCCAAGTTCAAGACCGTGCTGGATGCCCTGGACCGCGAGATCGCTCCGCTGGAGATTGCCCAGTACAATCGTCCCGTGGGCGGTTACTTCGTCTCCCTCAACGCCATGCCCGGCACTGCCAAGCGGACGCTGCAGCTGTGTAAGGAGGCAGGCGTCACCATGACCGGCGCCGGTGC
>CACZNU010000113.1 GCA_902782615.1 Oscillospiraceae bacterium
ATGCCTCTGGGCATCGGCTCCGGCGCGGGCAACATCTTCGGCGCCACCGGCGGCGTCATGGAGGCGGCCCTGCGCACCGCCTACGCCCTGGTCATCGGCAAGAATCCCGAGCCCGACCTGTTCCGGGACGTGCGGGGCATGGACGGCTGGAAGGAGGCCACCTTCAACATCCCCGGCGCCGGGGACGTGCGGGTGGCCGTGGTCAGCGGCCTGGGCAACACCCGGCGGCTGATGAACGCCCTGGACGCCGGCCAGGTGACCTACGACTTCGTGGAGGTCATGGCCTGCCCCGGCGGCTGCGCCGGAGGCGGCGGTCAGCCCATCCACGACGGACAGGAGCTGGCTGAGAAGCGCGGCAAGGTGCTGTGGAACCTGGATAAGAAGGAGACGCTCCGCTTCTCCCACGAGAACCCGGACGTCATCGAGCTGTACCAGACCTACCTGACCGCCCCCCTGGGCAAGCGGTCCCACCACCTGCTCCACACCGACCACCACGGCTGGCACATGCCCGGTCAGGAGTAACATTTTTCCGCACGATCTGTGCAAAAGGGCCCGGAGGACACTCCGGGCCCTCTCTTTTTGCGCCGGTTTCAGGGGCGGATCGCCTCCGGCCGCCGCGGCGATATCCATCATTTCCCAGTCGTTTCTGCCGTATTTTCTTGCATTCGACGGGCAAATCGGATAAAATGAGTTATCTGCAGAAGAAAGCGGGGTGACGCCGTGGACCGCCATGAAAACAGCTCCTCCCCCTCCCGCCGGGGGGGCGGGACCTATGGACAGGCCGGACAGGTCCGCCGGCGGCGGACGGTCCGCTGGGCGATGATCCTGCTGATGGTGCTGGTGCTGGGCGGCACCGCGGCCATGACGATCCGCCAGCGCCGCTCCAACCCGGCGCCGGAGACCAACGCCCTGTCAGACGCCACGGCGGAGACGGAGACGCCGGAGGCCCAGGAGCTCTATCCCACCCTCTACTCCCCCCTGGACGCCGACGGAGACGGCATCGACGACTACCACGACATCCTCCGGGGCGCCCGGGACTACATCGCCTCCAAGCCGGTCTACAACGAGTACGGCTACTACCTGGGCGGCTACCCCGACGACGGCACCGGCGTGTGCACCGACGTGATCTGGAACGCCTTCCAGTCCGCCGGCTACGATCTCAAGGCCCTGGTGGACGCGGACATCGAGGCCCATCCGGAGTGGTACAGCAGCGTGGACTGGCCCGAACCCGACATCGACTTCCGCCGGGTGGCCAATCTGGACGATTTCCTTTCCCGCCACGCCGTCTCCCTGACCTGCTCCCTGGACGAGCCGGAGGCGTGGCAGGCCGGCGACATCGTGGTGTTCGGCGACCGGGAGCATATCGCCATCTGCTCCGATCACCGCCGCATCGACTGCATCCCCTGGATCATCCACCACGGCTCCCTGGAGGAGGGAGCGGTGGAGGTCAACGCCATGAACCGCCATCCGGTGACGGCCCACTACCGCTGGTGTCCCACCGATCCGGCGGTGCCGGAGCCGCTGCCGGTGACAGCGGAGGAGCCGGCGCCCCGCCGTGAGACGGCGAAAAATTTCGACTGAAAAGCTGTGGATTCTTTTTTCGGAGAATTCACAGCTTTCCGCTTTGGCCCAAAGAGTGTCCAGACACTTTTGGGGGATGGGGCTTTCGGCCTGCTGCAGCGCACTCGCTTCCGTGAGACGCTCGCACGTTTGCAGGCCGCAGAGTATTTTTGCCCACGTACACGCCGCGGGCAAAAATGATTCCATGTCTTCGCCGCCACCGGGCGGCGAAATCTGCGATGCTGTTTCGACAAAAAAGCTGTGGATTCTTTTTTCGGAGAATTCACAGCTTTCCGTTGCTTTTGTGGGAAATTGTGGTATACTTATTTTGTATAATTGTGTGGTCACACACAGCGAGTCGCTTTTGAACGTTTCACTTCATCCATGCATGAAGTTTTACCAGCCGGGCATCATAAGCCCGATGAGTTTTACCCTTAAGAGAGGTGTCTGTTTTGAATCAGTATGTTATTCGAGGGGGCCATCCCCTGTTCGGTGAGATCACCGTCAGCGGCGCCAAAAACGCCGCCGTGGCCATCATTCCCGCCGCATTGCTGGTGGACGGGGTGTGCCGCATCGAGAACGTGCCCCAGATCAGCGATGTGACGCTGTTCTTCTCCATTCTGGAGGAGCTGGGCGCCAAGGTCCGCATCCTCAACCGCCACGCCGTGGAGCTGGACTGCCGGTCCATCCGCTCCACCACCCCCTCCTATGAGCTGGCCCGCCGCATCCGCGCCAGCTACTATCTGCTGGGCGCCCTGCTGGGCCGCTTCGGCAAGGCCACCGTGGCCATGCCCGGCGGCTGCAACTTCGGCGTGCGGCCCATCGACCAGCACGTGAAGGGCTTCCGCCTCATGGGAGCCGACGTCACCGAGGGCGGTCTGATCCAGGCCGTGGCCCGGGACGGCCGTCTCCACGGCGCCAACATCTACATGGACGTGGTCAGCGTGGGCGCCACAATGAACGTGATGATGGCCGCCGTCCTGGCCGAGGGCACCACCACCATCGACAACGCCGCCAAGGAGCCCCACATCGTGGATCTGGCCAACTTCCTCAACTCCATGGGCGCCGACATCAAGGGCGCC
>CACZNU010000114.1 GCA_902782615.1 Oscillospiraceae bacterium
AACATCATCAACGACGTCAACAACACTTACGTTCTGCAGAACTTCTGGTTCATCTGGATCCCCGCAGGTACTCTGCTGCTGCTCACCGTCCTGGCCTTCAACCTGGTGGGCGACGGTCTGCGCGATGCATTTGACCCGAAGATGAAGCGCTAAGGAGGGAGAAGTCATGGCAAAGAAGAAATCTGAAGGCTATCTCTCCGCAAAGGAGTCCAGACGGATCTCCCGGGAGAACCGTAAAATCACCAACGAATTCGAGAAGCGCCGCAAACGCACGGACGTGCCTGAGTCCGAATATCTGACTGAGATGCACGATCCCAACAACGCCGTCGAGTTCGACAATCTGCACACCTACTTCTTCACTGATGCCGGCACGGTCAAGGCCGTGGACGGTGTCAGCTATGAGGTTCCCATCGGCAAGACCGTGGGTGTCGTAGGTGAGTCCGGCTGCGGCAAGTCCGTGACCAGCCTCTCCCTGATGCAGCTGCTGCAGCGTCCCCAGGGCCAGATAACCGAGGGTGCCATCCGCCTGAATCTGGGCGATAAGGCCTACGATGTGACCAAGGCTCCGGATTCCGCCATGCAGAAGCTGCGCGGCAACGTGGTCTCCATGATCTTCCAGGAGCCGATGACGGCCCTGAACCCGGTGTTCCGCATCGGTGATCAGATTGAAGAGGTTCTGGAGCTGCACAATACGGAGAATCTGTCCGAGGCGGACATGAAGGCCCGCACGATTGAGTTGCTGGAGATGGTGGGTATCGCCAACAGTGAGGGCGTCTACAAGATGTTCCCCCACGAGCTGTCCGGTGGTATGCGTCAGCGTGTGGTCATCGCTATGGCTCTGGCCTGCAACCCCCGCGTCATCATCGCAGACGAGCCCACGACGGCTCTGGACGTGACCATTCAGGCTCAGATCCTGGATCTGCTCCGCAACCTGAAGGATAAGATCAACTCCTCCATCATGTTCATCACCCACGATCTGGGCGTTATCGCCGAGATGGCGGATTACGTGGTGGTCATGTATGCCGGCCGAATCGTGGAGAAGGGAACGGCGGATGATATTTTCCATCATCCCGCTCACCCCTACACCATCGGCCTGATGGCCTCCAAGCCTGTGGTTGGCAAGAAGATCGACAAGCTCTATTCCATCCCCGGCAAGGTGCCCAACCCCATCAATATGCCCAACTACTGCTATTTCAAGGATCGCTGCGAGATGTGTGTAGAGGGCTGCGACGGTGCCTATCCCTGTGAGATCAGCCTCAGCGACACTCACAAGGTCAGCTGCTACCGGTACTATGACAAGAAGGAGGATTGACCATGAGTGAAGCGAATAAGTCCAGCCTCCTGAAGATCGACAACACCTTTGAGCCCGTCACCTATGATCCTCAGTACATCCTGATGGTCAACAAGCTGAAGAAATACTTCCCCATCAAGGGCGGTATGATCTCCAAGACGGTAGGTTACGTCAAGGCTGTGGACGGTATCACCTTCAATTTGAAGCGCGGTACCACCATGGGTCTGGTGGGTGAGTCCGGCTGCGGCAAGACCACTGCCGGCCGTACCATTCTGCGTCTGGCCGGTGAGAAGACCGGCGGTCAGGTGCTCTTCAACGGCAAGGAGGTCTATGACCTGTCTGCCAAGGAGATGCGTTCCATGCGTCCCAAGATGCAGATCATCTTCCAGGATCCGTTCTCCAGTCTGTCCCCCCGCCTGCCTGTCGGTGAGATCATCGGCGAGGCGGTGCGCGAGCACAATCTGGTTCCCAAGAACGAGTTCAACGACTATATCGACAACATCATGGACCAGTGCGGACTGCAGCCCTTCCACAAGGACCGCTATCCTCACGAGTTCTCCGGCGGCCAGCGCCAGCGTATCTGCATCGCCCGCGCTCTGGCTCTGAGCCCGGAGTTCGTGGTCTGCGATGAGCCGGTATCTGCTCTGGACGTGTCCATTCAGGCCCAGATCATCAACCTGCTTCGTGACCTGCAGGAGCGTCACAAGCTGACCTATCTGTTCATCTCCCACGATCTGTCCGTGGTGGAGCACATTTCCGACACCGTCGGTGTTATGTACCTGGGCAGCCTGGTGGAGTACGGCAGCACGGAGGATATTTTCGCCGAGCCGCTGCACCCCTACACCAAGGCGCTGTTCTCTGCCATCCCCATCCCCGATCCGGATGCGAAGATGAACCGTATCGTGCTGGAGGGCTCCATTCCTTCCCCTGCAAATCCGCCTGCCGGCTGCAAGTTCCATACCCGCTGCGCCAACTGCATGGAGCAGTGCAAGACGGTAGCTCCGGAGTGGAAGGAAGTCAGACCCGGCCACTTCTGCGCCTGCCACCTGTACGACGAGTAAGATGGCACGGGAGAAGAAGACCTACGCCGATGACGACGGACGCACAATCGCCGACATGAGCGGTGTTACCCGCCGCAACCTGTGGGGGATCCGTATTCCCGGCGACAAGGGGAAGAACGACTCCTCCCCGGAGTGGCCGCCGCAGGAGGAAAATTCGGATCGTCCCTGGGACACTTCCGGTCAGATCAACCGGGAGGAGCGCCGCGCCTACATCTGGGGCGCGCTGGGTGCTGCCATGCTGATCGGCCTGCCTTTTGCCGTCGTGATCGCTGCGGCCATCTACCTCATCGGACATTTCCACTTTTAAAAAATGCCCATCCACTCAGTGGATGGGCATTTTTCTGTCCTGTTTGGGGCTTACAGGGTAAAAAACAGCTCCGAGCTGTCCCGGGACGCCTCATGCATGGGGATAGGGGCGGCATCCTCAGCGGCGTAGCCGGCAGGGAGGAGGGCTGATACTGTCAGGTTCTTGGGCAGCCCCAGGGCTTCGATCACCTGGTCGCTGTTGAACATTCCCACCCAGCAGGAGGCAATGCCCAGGTCCCAGGCCTGGAGCATCATGTGGGTGCAGCTGATGGCCGCGTCTGTCTCGCCGGATTGATAGCCGGGCATCAGCCGGTTGTGCCAGGCGGCCTCGCTGTCGTAACACACCACGAAGATTACCGGCGCACTGAAGGTGCACTTGCATATGGCGGCCAGCTTCTCCCGAGCCTCCCGGCTCTGGGCAATATAGATCCGCTGAGGCTGGTTGTTGTGGGCGGTGGGAGCGACCCGTGCCGCTTCCAGAATAGCGGAGATTTTTTCCGGCTCTACAGGTCTGTCCTGATAACTGCGCACAGAAAACCGCTCTTTGATCAGCTCCGAAAAGGTCATAAAGTATTTCTCCTTTACACTCTCTGCAGCACACCGCTGCATCTGTATATCCGTATTATACCGCATGTGGAACCTTTTCGTCGAGTAGAAAGTGTAATAAAAATGCTTGTAAAGAGCGCACTCTGTCATATATAATGTGTGCAATGACAGACACGAGAGGTGACGACTATGAAACCAAAAGTTTATTTTACCCGTGAGATCTCCCCAGAGAAAGTAGTGGAGTTGTACTGTGCTCTGGGTGTGGAGCTGCCCGGCAAGGTGGCTGTGAAGCTGCACTCCGGCGAAAAGGGCAATCAGAATTTTTTGCGCCCCGACTTCTGGAGACCCATGATCGAAACGGTCAGGGGCACAGTGGTGGAGTGCAACACCGCTTATGGCAAGGCATATGGCGGCGTCCGTGACTATACGGAGGAGCACTGGAAGCTGATGGAATACCACGGCTGGAGCAAGGCCTTTACTGTGGATCTGATGGACGCTGAAGGCCCCGATCTGGTCTGGCCTGTTGACGGCGGCAAGGTTCTCCATGAAAACCACGTAGGCAAGCACATTGTCAATTATGACTCCATGCTGGTGTTGGCCCACTTCAAGGGCCATCCCGCGGGTGGCTACGGCGGCGCACTGAAGCAGCTGTCCATCGGCTGTGCCTCCCGGGAGGGCAAGGCGCTGATCCACTCCGGCGGTGCCTCCTCCGATAACGTGAAGGCCTGGGAGGTTCACGCGGAGCAGGATCGCTTCCTGGAGGCCATGGCTGACGCCGCCTCCACCGTGGTGCGTCATTTTGACGGTAAGATCGCCTTTATCAACGTGATGAAGAATCTGTCTGTTGACTGTGACTGCTGCGGTGTGGCGGAGGATCCCTGCATGAAGGATATCGGCATTCTGGCCTCCTTGGACCCGGTGGCCATCGATCAGGCCTGTATTGATCTGGTCTATGCCGCCAAGGACGATCCCGGCCAGGCCCACTTCCTGGAGCGGGTGGAGTCTCGCCACGGCGTCCATACTATCGAGGCTGCTGCCGACCTGGGCTACGGCAGCCGCGAGTATGAGCTGATCGAGCTGTAAATCTACGATCATTCTGCATGTAGAATGCCGAAGCGTCGTGCTTCGACATTCTATTCTTGAGGAGACAGCCGCTATTTCCGAAAAAGTGAGAGAAGCCTATTTTACTTTCCGCCCAGTTGTGGTACAATAAACCAGTAGTCGCGCTGATTTTGCAGCAAACAGTCGCCGGCCTCGACCCGGCGGCAGAAAGGTCTGATCATCATATGAAGCTGAGCAATTTGTTTCCTGGCGCACAGGTCGGGCAAGACCCGGAGATTCTGGGCCTGTGCTCCAACTCCTGCGAGGCACAGCCGGGAGATCTGTTTTTGTGCATCAAGGGCGTCAATGCCGACCGCCACAACTATATTGAGGACGCCGCCGGAAGGGGAGCGGTAGCTGCTCTCGTGTCCCGCGACGTGGACTGTTCCATCCCCTGTGTGAAGGTGCCGGACGTGGACGCCGCTCTGGACGAGCTGTATGACCGCTTTTATGACCGCCCTCAGGACAAGCTGTGCGTCATCGGCGTCACCGGCACCGACGGCAAAACCAGCACCGCCAGCATCATCCAGACCCTTCTGGGCGATGAAAACTGTGGCTATATCGGCACCAACGGTGTCTCCTGCCGCGATTTCTTTGCCGATACCCCGAATACCACGCCGGATAAGGGCCACTTGATGGCGTTTTTCCGGGCCTTCCTGGACCACGGCTGCCGCTACGCCGTGCTGGAGGCCAGTTCCGAGGCCTTCTATTACGGACGTCTGAGGGGCCTGAACTTTGATGCCGCCGCCATTTCCAACGTCACCAGTGAGCATCTCAATACCCACAAGACCCTGGAGAACTACATCGCCTGTAAACAGCAGTTGTTCCTCCAGAACAGGGGGCCTTCGGTATTGAATCATGACGACGGTCACTATGAGGAGTTCCTAGCTATTGCCAAAAACGTGCGGACATACGGACGGACGCAGGACAACGACCTGTGGATCAAAGAGTACGTATTGAGCCCCCGCAGTACGGTGCTGACCCTGGTATATAATGGCAAGGAGTATTCCTTTACATCCCCGCTGGTCGGGGCCTTCAACGTGGAGAATCTGTCGGAAGCCATGCTGGTATGCCTGAATCTGGGCAAGAGCATGGAGGAGCTGATTGCCAGAGTACCGCTGCTCCATGTGGAGGGCCGCATGGAGATGATCGACCTGGGCCAGAACTACGAGGTCATCGTGGACTATGCCCATACACCCAATGGGATCCAGAAGCTGATGAACCACGTCAAGACGCTGAACGGCAAGCGGATCATCACTGTGTCCGGTCAGGCTGGCGGCCGGGATCAGCAGAAGCGCAAATTTGTGGGTGAGACCATCGCCCGCAACAGCGACCACTGCATCTGGACGCTGGAGGATCCCCGGAACGAGCGGGTGGAGGACATTGCTGCCATGATGAGCGAGAATATCCACGACCTGGACAACTACGAGACGGTGGTGGACCGGCAGAAGGCCATCGAAAAGGCTATCCGTATGGCGCGGAAGGGCGATATCGTCCTGATTCTGGGCAAGGGCAGCGAGGAGAGCAACGTAGTGAATGGGGAGAGCGTTCCCTATCCCGGTGACATCAAGTGCGCCGAGTTGGCCATTGCCAAAAAAGAGGAAACCAGACGGAAACGGGCGGCCGGACGGGCCCGCCGCCAGTCCGCTGTTTCCAAGAGAAATCTCCCCCAAAAGGTGTAAAAGAAGATCCCGGAAACGATTGGTTTCCGGGATCTTTATCTTCTTAACCTATCGTGTGACGACGACCTCGCCCTTTTTGATAACGGTGCTGGCCAGATTGCTGCCCATGCGGTAGCAGACGTAATCCAGATCCGGGGCATCCCAGATCACCAGGTCGCCCTGCTTGCCTGCCTCCACCGAGCCGATCCGGCCGGCCATGTGGATGGCGGCCGCGGCATTCAGCGTCACGGCGGTGAGGACCTCCTCCGGCGTCAGCTTGTAGCGGAGGCACCCCAGGTTCATGACGAACTGCAGGTTCAGACTGGGGCAGGAGCCGGGATTGAAATCCGAGGCCATGGCCACCGGCACGCCGGCGTTTACCATGTCACGGGCCGGGGCGTAGGTGGAGCCCAGATAGAAGCTGGTGGCGGGGAGACAGCAGGCCACCGTTCCGGCCTTAGCCATTGCGGTGATGCCGGAGGGCTGACAGACGATCAGATGCTCGGCGGAAATGGCGCCCACTTCCGCCGTCAGCTCCGAGCCGCCGATGGGCTCGATCTCGTCGGCGTGGATTTTGGGGATCAGGCCGTATCTCTTGCCGCATTCCAGGATGGTCCGGGACTCCTCCGCTGTGAAGACGCCCTTCTCGCAGAATACGTCGCAGAATCGGGCCAGCTTCTCTTTTGCCACGGCGGGAATCATCTCCTCGCACAGCAGGCGGATGTAGCCCTCCCGGTCGTCCTTGTATTCCACCGGTACGGCGTGGGCGCCCATGAAGGTAGCCGCCACGTCCATGGGGTGATTCTCCGCCAGAGAGCGGATAACCCGCAGCTGCTTGAGCTCATTCTCCAGCTCCAGTCCGTAGCCGCTTTTGGCCTCCACGGTGGTGACACCCATGGCAAGCATCTCGTTAAGCGCCGCGGCGGCCTTGTCGTAGAGCTGCTCCTCCGTGGCCTGCCGGGTGGCGGTGACGGTGGAGAGAATGCCGCCGCCCCGGGCCAGAATCTCCAGATAGGTGACGCCATGGAGCTTGAGCCCCAGCTCGTTCTGACGCCAGCCCCCGAAGATCAAATGGGTGTGGGCATCCACCAGACCCGGTGTCACCAGCTTTCCACCGGCGTCCAGCACCGTGGCGTCATCGCAGGGAACCGGCTTGCCGGTGCCTACGTTGGCGATCATGCCGTTTTCCACCAGAACCCAGGCGCCCCGCAGGATCTGAATCTCGCCCTGTCGGGCACCCCGCCGGGCTGTACTGCCCGTAGGGGTGGCCAACATGCCGATATTGTGGATCAGTAGCTTTTCCATGGTTTATTCCTTCATGCCCTTCACCGCCTCCGCCACGATGGCGTCATCAGCCAGGTAGGGCAGAGTGATGTGGTCCTGACCGGCGTAGAGCTTGTTGTACTCGGCGGCGGTGGTCA
Source organism: Oscillospiraceae bacterium (assembly GCA_902782615.1). Taxonomy (GTDB): domain Bacteria; phylum Bacillota; class Clostridia; order Oscillospirales; family Oscillospiraceae; genus Vescimonas. The sequence continues at coordinate 7,388 of CACZNU010000114.1, forward strand.
TAGCGTGCTCATTCCGGGCCCAGGAGCGGCGTGCCACGCCCACCATGGTATCCCAGGGCATGGACATGCGCAGGATGGTATCCACCCGCTCGGAGCCGTCCAGCACCATGCCGAAGCCGCCGTTGATGGCCCGGCCGATGCCGGTGCCGCC
>CACZNU010000115.1 GCA_902782615.1 Oscillospiraceae bacterium
ACTGACGGAATTCCAGCTCCACGGAGTGGATAATTATGCTGGATTGAACTGGGATTTGCTACTGACCGCCAACCCGGTTCTGGGGGAGAACTACGGTATCCGATTATCAAAGGGTACGGAATACGCCCTGACGATTCCATATGATTTGGATAAGCAATACTTTAGTACATACACCTGGAACCACATGAACCGATACGCATTCTACTTCCAGGTTACTGTGTACCCGATTGCAAAAGACATACAGGTGCAGTGATAAAAAATATGAGAAGGAATCATCATCTATTTCATTTTAATTGTAGATATCAGCCGTTCCTTTTTCACACTTCCATGGTATAGTGATAAAATGGAACGGAGGCGATATCATGACGGGCGTGATCTCCTGCCTGTGCAGGCAGATCAATTCCGCCATTTTGCTCAGCAGCGCCGTGCTGGCCCTGCCGGCCTGTTTGAGCTATATGCGCCTCCCGGGGCTTGACGCACTGGCGCTGGTCCGGCTGTTCTCCCCGCTGGAGTGCTCCTGGGCGCTGTACGCCGGCACCGCCGTCCTGTGTGCGGGGCTGCTTGCCCTGTGCCGGTGGCTGTGGGTGAGGAGGAACGCGGCGGCGTGATACATATAACCCATAGGCAAAAGTATTTGAAGCATAGAGCGGCACAGGAATGAGAGAACGATTCATCCTTCGGTTTGGTATCCGGGGTATCGGCGATGAATTGTCCTTTGCAATGGAAACGTAGAAGCATCCGCTTCAGGAAGGAAGTCTGCAAATTTCTACTTGAATTCTATCAGGAATATGATATAATATGGATAGAATATAAAGCGGGAGGTGGATTAGCATGACGATTAGACCGTCTACAGCACTGCGGAATGAGTATTTGCAAATTTCTGCAATGGCGAAGGCATCGGGGGAGCCGATCTATATCACCAACAAGGGCGAGGCCGATGGCGTGTTTATGAGCGTGGAGGCTTTCGAGCAGCGGGAGAAGATGCTGGCTCACCGAGCGAGCATCCTGGAAGCGGAGCTTTCCAGGCTGGCAGGAGCCCCGACCTACTCTGTGGAGGATGTCCGCGCACGTCTGAAGGAGAAGTACCAGAATGGGTGAGTATCGTTTGCAGTTTCTTCGCGCTGCAGTAGATGATTTGGACCGGATCGCGGATTACCATCTTCAAATGGTGGGAGCTGCCTCAGCGGAAAGAATCACCGATCAGATTCTCGACACGGTGGAACGACTGGAGAAGTATCCCTATCTCGGTTCCCTCCATCCGGACCCCGTTCTGGCATCTATGGAATACCGACGGATCGTGTCGGGCAATTATGTATGCGTGTATAAGGTCATAGACCGAACTGTCGTCATCTACCGTATCGTCAACGGTATGACAGACTATCCAAAGTATTTCTATCCGTCTGAATGAAGCAAAACAAGAGGAACTCTTCCGGATCCGGGAGAGTTCCTCTTGCAGGATGAAAAACCGTAAGAGACATAAAAAGGTTTGAGGAATATAGCTCGATTGTAAAAAGGAAATGATCCAATGGAGGGTGCCATGTTTACACTATTTGTATCAACGTATTCAAATATTACCAATCTATTTTCGGATTTAACGGGAGATATAGCCCTTGAATTAAATCGGACTTCAAAGGCTTGCAAATATGATGTTTTGTCTTTAGATGAAGCGATTAAGCAGTTCCGCTTGTCCGATACTTATAAAGTGTTTCGCGAAGAGCATATCGGAAGATTGCACATTTATCTCTTGAATAAAGACGCAACTGTAGAACGCGTCGATTGATTCTTAGGCAAAGTTATAAATCACTACTACGGACATGAGTTCCATTTATCAATAACGGAGATACTCCTGACGCAGAGTATATGAACTTTTTCCTAAAACAAGCTCATAGAAAAGTTGGTCGGAATGAACCGTGTCCATGTGGTAGCGGGAAAAAATACAAACGTTGCTGTGGGAGATAGTATCGACATGTACGTCATGCTCGCCTGCTTAGAGGTGAATGAGATCTGCTTGAAGGTGTACCAATGACGAGATTGCTCGAACGGACCTGGTGTGGCCTCCGGGGAGATGAAATACGAAGCGATATTTGACTGGGTGATTGCCCACAGAGGGTAAGGATGAACGCATGATTCCCGCTGGGCGGTGCGCAAAAGTTTTCCCTTATTTTTCCCCTTAACAGATTGAAAAGAGAAAAAACGAGGCGATTTTAGACGGTATGAATAGTTCTGAAATCATGACGGAATAAGCTGAAACAGCAATAATAGCAGCAAATAATACACAAATCTGCCGATTCGAATCTTTCTGCCCCTGCCAAGAAAACACCCGATTTCGTATGAAATCGGGTGTTTTTTGCAACTATTTGGGGCCGATTATCGCGGCACGCGGTTTTTTGATGCTCTGGCGCAGTTGCAAAGGAGCATCAATCGTGCCATCTGGTGACGTCTGTTTGGAACATTTCCGTCTGCTGCAGCATCAAAAGAGCATCACGAGGCGGGGATAATAAACCGACAAATTTGGACCACTATGCCGCTTGTTATTGGAGGCAAAAGAACGAATGTTACATAAATAACAGGCGCCGGCAAAAGAGACTAATAAAAACAATTATAAAGCAAATCAAAAGCGGAAATCATGAAAAACTATTGAACTGTAGATGAAGACATGATATAATGTTGCCAAACAGGGAGGCGAGAATGATGGCACTACTTGATAGCTTTAAGCCATTCAATTTTAACGAGGGCGTTCCATATGTTTCAATCACGGCAAACGGTGTTACCTTCAACAAATCGGTGGTGATGAAGCTGGATTATCCGGCATACGTCGTTCTCCTGATTGATGAGGGTGCAAAGCAGATTGCGATCAGAAGATGTGACGAGTCCACCCCTAACTCTGCCCCATTTTATAAGCCCAAAAAATCAAATGTAATCTCTGTCCGGTGGAACGGGCGTGACCTTCTAAATACTATTGGAGGAATGATGGACTGGGATTTAGCCAAGATGGGCTATAAAGCCGATGGCCTCCTTCTGCGAGAGGAGAACGCTATGCTGTTTGATTTAACAAAGGCTATCGAGCTTAAGTAGTTGTCCTGCAGCCTTGGCTGCTTGACATAAAAAGAACCCATCTGAGTTGCCGCTCAGATGAGTTCCAGTTTGAAAAAGTAAATACGAGCCAAGCCGCCTATACTCTTTCAGCTAATAATAGTATAGTGTTCGTGTTTGCCTTTTTCAAGCGTTTCCGAGATTCGTCCGGAAAAAATCTGCTTGAAGGAGGTGCTGCGCTCATGGGTGTTGCTTGTGGCGATGTCGTAGAGTACATCTATACTGCGTATATTACGCTTAAGAACGGCAAGCGTCTTTACGCAAGTCAGTACGGCCTCAAGGCTTTCCGCATTCGAGTAAGGCGTAAACAGTAAATCTTTGCAGAGAATGTAGCGGCTTCATTCTTTGTAAATCAAGAGGGGGAGGTGATTATACACCTCCCCCTGCTTTTTCATTTTCCCCAACTGCTGACCAGGTACATTCCGTGTTCGTTTTTTCTTCATAAAGATGGGCTCTTCTTCAATGAAAGGAAAAACAATCTGTCGAACATGGAAAAGGCAGTATTGATCTTATGCTTTTTTTATATGGAAAAACTATACACAAGCGAGTATGCGATTAACTTCTACTTGCATTCTATCAGAAATATGATATAATACGGATAGAATCATGAGCGGGAGGTGGATCAACATGACAATCAGACCGTCTACAGCATTGCGGAATGAGTATCTACAGATCTCCGCGATGGCGAAGGAAACCGGAGAGCCGATCTATATTACCAACAAGGGCGAGGCCGATGGCGTGTTTATGAGCGTGGAGGCCTTTGAGCAGCGGGAGAAGATGCTGGCTCACCGGGCAAGCATCCTGGAAGCGGAGCTTTCCCGGCTGGCAGGAGCCCCGACCTACTCCAAAGAGGATGTCCGAGCACATCTGAAGGAGAAGTATCGGAATGGCTGAGTATCATTTGCAGTTTCTTCGATCCGCCGTAGATGACCTGGACCGGATTGCGGATTACCATCTTCAGATGGTGGGAGTTGCCTCGGCGGAGCGGATCACCGATCAGCTTCTCGATGCCGTGGAGCGCCTGGAGAAGTATCCGTATCTCGGCTCCCTTCATCCGGACCCGGTTCTGGCGTCCATGGAGTACCGGCGGATCGTGACGGGCAAGTATATCTGCGTGTATAAGGTCATCGACCAAGCCATTGTCATCTACCGCATTGTCAATGGCGCGACGGATTATCCGAAATATTTCTATCCAACTGAATAAAACGAAACGAGCTGCGCTCTTCCGAATCTGAAGGAGCGCAGCTCGCGTATTCTTTGATTAGGTTGCCGTCCCCTGTTATGAGTTGCTTCGTTGAAAACGTCAGCTTGCTTCCCTTTCTTCGATATGTGTGGTATACTAACAAAACCCCGGAGGTGATATCATGCTGCTCTATCTCTCCATGATCGAGTCGGACGGCGACCGATCAAAGTTTGAGATCATATATCGTGAATATCGGGACCTCATGCTGTACATTGCCAACCGGATCCTGGGGGACACAAGGGACTCCGAGGACGTCGTGCACCAGGCGTTTTTGAAAATAATCGGCGTTTTGGAAAAAATTGAGGAGCCCAGGTGTCACAAAACGCGGTCGCTGTGCGTTACTATAGTTGAGAGGACCGCAATCGATCTGTATCGCCGCAGGCAGCGGGAGAACACGCTCTCCCTGGACGAGGAGTATGTCAACGTATCGGATACGGCACAGATCGATACAGCGGCTGACCGCGCCGACCTGGCGGCGGCCATTGCGTCTCTGCCCACACGGTACCGGGAAGTGCTGCTGCTTCGCTACGACAGCGGCTTTTCCGACCGGGAGATCGCAGGGCTGCTCTCCATGTCAGAGGAGAACGTGAGAAAAACGATCCAGCGAGCCAAGGAACGGCTGGGCAGGATGATAGAGGAAGGAGGCACAGAACAGCATGCAGATTACCGATGAAATGCTGTACCAGCATGCATCACAGGCACGGGATCTGTGGCTGGATACGCTTCCTCAAAGGGACGAGATTCCGGATTTTCCTTGTTCTAAACAGTTTCAACGGAAGATGGATCGTCTGCTGCGCCGGCAGCGCCGCTCTCCGCAGGTCAACCGCATTTTGCATAGTATGAAGCGGATCGTGGCCGGCCTTCTGATTGCCGTTACGATTACCTTTGCCGGATTGATGACCGTGGAGGCGTTCCGGGAAAAGGTCATTGAAGTCGTGGTCCACATCTATCACGAGCTGACCCGATACGACTATAGCAGTGACAAGGACGTTGCAGTTCTGCCGGAATTCCATTTCGACTATCTGCCGGAGGGAATGGCTCTCGTGATGGATGAGAGGGCAAGTGATCATGTCAGAAATCTCCAGTTTGAAAATACATCTGGACAGTATCTGGATTTGATGGCTACCGCCACTACGAATGATGGAACAGATACCCAGATAATAAACACAGAGGAAGCACAGATGACGACTTGGACAATACGGGGAGCCGAAATGACCGTCGTCTCAAAGGATGGAACAAATATCATCTTATGGGTGGATGAGAACAATCACTATACAATCCAAAGCGATCTGAGTCTCACCGAGTTAAAGCTTATTGTTGAAGGCCTATCCACACATCCCTAAAAAATTCAATCGAATACTGTCACAAATCCACCTCCCCATTCGTTACTATAGGTAGAACGGATGAAGGGAGGTGGTTTTATTATGAAAAGGCTGAAGAGAATTTTCAACTTGTTCTGTCTGTTCCTAGTCATCTGCCCTATGTGTCTGGCCTTTGCCTCGGCTGAAGACCTGGACACTCCTGTACACGAAGATCCCCCGATTGATCTGCAGTATATCTTCCAGGCGGACTGTAATCTTAGGATTCCAGGCAGTTCGGCAAGCATCTATAGCGATGTGGCTGGTACCCCTGGCTCCACCACAAAATGCAAAATAGAACTGTCGCTGCAGAAGAAGACGCTTCTCTGGTGGAGCACAGTGGAGACCTGGGAGAAGACTGATCTGAACTGGAAAACGTCCTTGTCCGCGTCAAAATCTGTAAACAGCGGAACGACATATAGAGCAGTAGCTGTTGTCACGGTATGGAATGGGAGCAATTCGGAAACGACAACCGTGATTTCTGCATCAGTTAAAGCTCCATGACTTTGTCGACTTTTAGAATGGGAGATGATTCCAATGGGCTGCTTGCACAGAGGGGTTACCCACAGAATTCCAATGGCTACCGCGTGAAACAACTCTTTTTTACAAGGAGGAAAATGAGATGAAATGTAACAAAAGAACCCGCGCCCTGGCAGCTATGCTGATGGCACTACTGCTGGTAGCAACAGCCGTCACCCCCGCATTTGCGGCAGGCGTAACAGGAACGTATCAATGGGACGACGGAACCGTACACTATACCGCCTCTGTGACCATTAGCAACCCGAGCGGCGGGAGCACCGGCTTGGCATACCCCACCTCCGGGAACGGTGTTGTGCATCACTATGAAAACACTGCGCCAGGCTATGGCACAACCATCACTTTGTCATCCAACCGATCTATCACGAGGACTTGGACTGCAACTGGGATTCCCGCCGTCTACCAAGATAAAATAAAGCACGCCTTGGCAAATTGCGGCTTTGAAACACCGCATTACTATGTCTTGGAGGCTGGTAACTCTGTATTTGTGCCCGGTGCTAGGCCGACTGGCTATTATGCCATCGCAAGACAATATCATACACCCAACGGAATTTGGAGTGTTGTCTCCCAGCCGCTCAGCAAGCAGGGAGCTACTTCAGGCGAAAGCGCAGATGGGATTAATACCCTAGTTTCAAGCGGAAATATTTACTATGCGCTAGGGTCTCTGTTTGGTTCATATACCTACAAGGCTCTCTAACGATTATTGCTGAATAACGGTACTTCATTCCGCATAAACGAGCTGGGAGCCGGGGCAATATACTCCGGTTCCCAGCAGCAATCATTACCTCTTCATCTAAAGAGCGGGTTGAGTTTTGAGGCATATTCTTGCCATTAGGTGTTTGCCAGGCATAAAAAGGAGCAGAAAGCTATGTTGAAGAAATCGGGTGTCCTTTTCCTTGTACTTCTGCTTAGTCTTTCCTTGGTGGCCTGCGGGAACAAGACGACAATCACGCCAGAAAAAGCGCCGGAGGATTCACAGGAGCAGAGACCTGGGACCTCCGATTCTCCTGAAAAGTCAGATGGAGAATGGACAGCCAATCCGAGCGGCGAGCCGTCGGATGTTACCTACACGCTCCCTAAGTTGCCGAGGGAAAACCGCAATATCCCAGAAGGCAGCAACGTGGTACAGGTGGGGGATAAGTATATTGTTGCAGCTAATATGGACGCAGACTATTATCGGGATAGCAGCTTTCGAACGATTTATTTGTTTGTGCTGTCCCGAGAACCCATGGATCCAGACAGCATCCATGTGAAGCTTGATCGGGCGGATGTTGATATCGGCAAGGTTTATGTGAATGACCTCTCTGGCAGCGTCTCCCTCGAAAAATCATTCATATATCCTCTTTACTATGGCTATTCAAATGCTAACTGGAAGGAGTATTACCAGTGGATAACCGCTTTTCATGACTATCAAGAGAGGGTAAGCGCAGGCGAGGATATTTCTCCGCCCATAGACGGTGAATGGCAGGATTTTCAGGATATGTCAACACCCGCCGCATGGTTTCAGAGAAACGGGAATCCTGATTCTCACATCTATGCGATTACCCTGACGCTGTTCGGGTGGAATGAGGAAACTACAATTCATCATTTGACGGTATCCTGGCCCGCGGTAGAGCAGACGATCGACATTGGCGAGATTCGACTGCACATGGACTACATTTACAGTATGTATGATTGGCCAGACCGCTTTGGCTTGCACGGACTTACTGCCAACAGCGGCAGCCTCAGTTATATGTTCGGTCCAGAAATTGCGTGCAGCATAACCAGCGAAATGACTTGTGACGCAGAAGTCATTTTCAAGGGTGTCACCAGCCTAAACAGCCACTATCCGGTCGTGGAGGTGGTACTTTACGGTACGGCGCCGGGTGTGGAAGATCAGCAGATTCTGACGCCAGATCATCCGGTCACAGTCTCTCCCGGCGCAAAAACGGTGATGAGTATATACTTTATCGGCCCACACCTATCCGAACTAACCGTCATGGGGCAGGGGTACTTTCTGATCGACTGTGAGGTGGATGGGCAGGAGTATCACTTTATTTGGGAAGGCGGGCAGCAGAGGGGATGCTATCCAGATGAACTTTATGCCATTGTCATGGACAACGTGGATATGCAGGGGTATTACGAATACGTGGAGTATGATCCGTTCCATGTGCGCACGCTTTTTGGCACCCGCGAGCTATACGATGAATTGGGTTGGACGGAAAAGTGGGAGGCAATGATGGCGGAATGATCCCGCCGCAGAACAAATACATAAAAAGAGGCGGAGGTGGGACATGAGACAAAAGAGCATCCTTCCCCACGCGCTGACCATGGTGTGGCGGGAGCGGCGAAGCTACGCGCTGCTGTCGGTGACGGTGGTGTTGTCGTTGGCCCTGCTGCTGGGGTACATGTTGTTTACGGACTCACGCCTGTATAACCGCTACCGATTTGTCATGGCCCAGGATTCCTCTCTTGTGGAGGTGGAGTTCCTGGGGCAACAAAACCGGGAGCAAATGGAGCAATATGTGGAAAACGCGGCCAGGCTGGGGGAAATCCGGGACCAAAGGTGGCACTATACCTGTCTGGGCATGGGATTGAATTTGCAGGCTGCGGACGAGATGGGAGAACATAGCGTCGGCATCCCTGTCGAATTTGTGGCGGTGGACACTCAATTCACCATGCCCGTCTGGGCACAGGAGGTCTGCCGTTACACCGTGGACTGGCTGGCCGGGAAGGAGCGCGACTGCCTGGAGGTGCATCCTGGGGAGATCCTGCTGGAGGAGGACCTGTTCTACGGCCTGGGGCTGGACAAACAGGCCGAGCCCCGCTTCGCCTACGAGTTGGAGTATACTGGCAGTGGAGAACACTTCTTCCAGCGGCTGGACTTGAAGGTGGCAGGGATCCTACACCCCGGGAATGCCATCCACCGTGAGGATTCTCTGGCCCGCTTTCTGCAGGAACAGAGGACCGAACACAGTAGCTACAGCACCTATGTCTTTGTGAACAAGGCGGATCTGTCCCCGGTGAGCATGCCGCAGGGCACGTGGCAGACCCATCTGGATCTCTATACCGACCACCCCGCGGAGACGGCCCAGTTGGCGGAGAAAATGTTCTCTTCGGTGGGCGTCACCTGCTGCGCCAGAGAGCAGGCCCAGGCCCTGCAGGTGATCCAGGCGCAGAAGCACACCAAGGGCCTCATCGCCATGTCGCTGCTGCTGTTGCTGGGTATCAACCTGTACTCCTGCTTTGAAAACGCTCTGTCCCGCCGCCGGTTTGAGATCGGCGTCAAGCGAGCACTGGGCGCATCCAAGTGGCATATCATCCGGCAGTTCCTGTGTGAGAGCGTGCTGGTGATGGCGGCGTGTACGCTGATCGCCGTCTGGCTGGCCGTCACGGTGCTGCTGGTGTACAAGTTGGTGCAGCAGATTCCCGGCGAAATCCCGTCGGTGGATCCCACCTGGACCGTGTATTTGAGTCCCTATTCCTTCGGCATTTTCGCCGTCTGTGCAATCACGCTGACGGTGGTGTTCAGTCTGATCTTCGCCTATCGCTCGACGCAGGTGGAGGTCGTCCAGTATTTGAAAGCGGAGTGAGGGAGGTTATTGCATGCATAAGTCAATCGTTCCGAAGGTCTTGTTTGCCCTGTTGGTGGTGGCTCTGTTGCTGCTGCCCCTGGGGCTGATCTCCCAAATCTCCCAGCGGGAGATGGAGGCCTACGCCGCGCCGGAGCTGCCGGAGCTGCGGGAGATGGCCTACGGCGACATCGTGGAGGCCATGCGGATGGATGTGGCGGAAACGATTCCCGTCAGCGGCACCTTTGTCTCCCGCACCTACGCTTATCAGGAACTGGGCAGTGTGGACAGCGCCGACTTCCGCTGGGAGATCTCCTCCGGAGACGAGGTGCATCAGGGCGACAGCCTGGGCACCTACAAAGGCCGCGTCGTCACCGCCGACTGCGACGGCGTCGTGGACGAGATTAACCCCTACGGCACAAGCCCCTACATCCGCTACAAGCTGTTTACGCCGGTGGAGCTGGCGTGCGCCGTGGACGAGGACACCGCCGCCGTGCTGCGCCGCTCCACGCTGGATTTGACACTGGAGGACGGCACGCCTGTGGAACTGCTGTTTCTGTCCCAGGCCCAGAACGGCGACGGTACCACCAACACACGCTTTCACATCAACAGCGACCGCTACCGCTGCGGTGCGGCGGTCAGCAATCTGCAGCTGCGCACCGGGCGTGTGTTCAGCCAGGCGCTGGTGCTGGACGCCGACGCCCTCTATCAGCGTAATGGCGGCGGTGAGGACGACGTGTGGTATGCCCGTCAGGTTGATGGCTCCGGTGCATTCATCCAGGAGATCCAGGTAAAGGTCAGCTACCGGGCCGGCAGTCTGGTCTGCATCAGTGGCGACGGGCTGGAAGAGGGCATGCGGTTCGACAAGGGGTACAAGACCCTTATTGACGGGTGAGCGCCATGAACAAGCTGTATCTGACACTGGAACATGTAGCTAAATCCTATGCCCGGTCTGTGCTGCGGGATGTGAATCTCACCGTCACCAACGACAGCTACGTGACCATTCTGGGCAAATCCGGTTCCGGCAAGTCCACCATGCTGAACATTCTGGGGCTGCTGGAGGACTACGACGCCGGGGAGTACCGCCTTAATGGCACGCTGATTCGCAATGGGCGAGACTATGCCCGCCTCCGAGCGGAGAATATCGGCTTTATCTTCCAATCCTACAATCTGATCTCCACCATGACCTGCCGGGAGAATATCCTGCTGCCTACATTGTACGGGAATGTGAAGGATACACGCGGCATAGAGGGACTGGCAGAGCGGCTGGGCATCGCACCGCTGCTGGAGCAGCGGGTAAACACCCTCTCCGGTGGTGAAAAGCAGCGTGTGGCGGTGGCCCGGGCGCTGATACTGGATCCGTGTCTCATCCTGGCGGACGAGCCCACCGGCAACCTGGATGTGCAGAATCGGGACATCATCATGGACCTCCTTCGGGAGGAACACAAGAGGGGCCGCGGCGTGATCCTCATCACCCACGACATGCAAACCGCCTCCTGTGCCGACACCGTGTACCGGCTGGAGGACGGTGTGCTGGTGGAGGGGAAATGATTCCAATGATGAGAGTATTAAGCCCGCAGGGACTTGCTCATTCTCTATAGAGGTGCTATTATTATATCAAGTAGTAATCATCACATTTAGCAGATTTTGCGCGACGATAACCGTTGTTTTATGTGCTCCGAATAGAAAAAGAGGAGAGAATATATGTACATAGACGAGAATCGTAATCTTAGTGGGTATAGCATGGCTGAGAGTGAAAAACGCGTGTGTCATAGGTGCATTGGCAACAAAGCATTGAGTAAATATATCCGAACAAACGGTGAGATGAAAAGGTGTGATTATTGTGGGGGGCGCAGCCGATCTATTCCGTTTGAGGAGTTCTTTGATGTAATTATGGATGGAGTAAGCTATGCCTATAGCCGCGCGGTAGACGAATTACCTGTTGAACACGGTGAATATGTCGGAAAGACCTATTCTTCAGATGAACTGATTTATGATGAACTATCTGAGGAAATCAATCCACAGAATGAGCGGATTCTTGATGACATTGTTGATCTGATGCCGGATGAGATCTGGTGCGACGCAGATCCTTTTGACAATGAAGTTGAAGACCTTGACTTCTATTCATGGGAAGCCTTTTGCAAGATGGTGCGGGAGAAAATGCGGTTTGTTTTCTACCGTGTCAACACAGATGACGACTATCCCAATGATCCAATAGGTATTCTTGACCGGATTGCAAAATATACGCAGGAGGCGAAACTCACACGAAGGATTGATAAACATACGAAGCTGTTCCGTTGCCGCGTCTTTTCTGATGATAAGTGGCCCACTGATCCCGGGAACTACGCTCCGCCAAAACCAGAGCATGCTGTACCGGGAAGAATGAACGCATCCGGGATTGAGATGCTCTATCTTACGCTGGAGGAAGAAACCGCCAAACAGGAGACATATGACCGGAACCGGGAGTATGCGGTCGTCGTACAGTATCGGGTGGAGGATCCAATCTACGTGTTGGATCTTTCGCGGCTCGATACAATGGATTTGCCCAGTATCTTTGACCGGGAGCGTAGGGAAACTGCCCACGCTATAAAATTCCTCAAGCAGTTTGCAGATGATATTTCAAGGCCAAAAGTAAATGTAAATATAGATACAGAGTATGTCCCGACACAAATAATGACCGAATTTTTCCGCTATGTGAGGCCCAAGGACAGAGATCGATATGATGGAATCCTGTATAAAAGCACACAAAACCCGGGTGGCAAATGCCTGGTTTTGTTCATGAACCGCGAAGATGTGTTGACCGGGAAGCACGGGATTCATCTTAATCCGGCAGAAACACACTTTTATAAAAAACAGTATACCGAAATAGTTAATGATGCAACGTCGTGTGCAAAGAAGGAGCTTTTAGCAAAAGTTCTCCTCCACCGCTATGGTGATACGTGTGTAAAGGATATTCCCGCCTCATCCGCTGTTGCGGAAAAAGAAAAGTTGGTTTGAAATACTTCAACTGGAAACATAGAAACACAGGGATGGTTTTCTGCGTTCTCACCGAAGAAATGAGAGTTGGTTCTTTGTCAACGATTCCAGAGTAAAAGTTGCCACATCCAAGATAAGAAATTTGATTTGATGTGCTAATCACTCTTGTTTATGCACTAATTTCCAACCACGTCTTTGCGGACGGGGAACAAGTGAATCGACATGTACGTCATGCTCGCCTGTTTAGAGGTGAATGAGACCTGCAAAAAGATGAACCAATGACGAGATTGCTCGAACGGACTTGGTATGGTCTCTGGAGGGATGAAATACGAAGCGATATTTGACTGGGTGATTGCCCACAGAGGGTAAGGATGAACGCATGATTCCCGCTGGGCGGTGCGCAAAAAATTCCCCTTATTTTTGCCCTTAACAGAAAGAAATGGACAAAAATGAGCAGTTTTTATATGGCACAAAAAGTTCAAAAAATATGACGGGATAAACTGAATAGGGCAATAATAAGAGCAAATAAGCCAGAACCCGGTCGATTCGAATCCGCCCAGCAGCTCCAACTATTCCACCGTTAAACCGTGAGGCTTGCGGTGTTTTTGTTATTTATGCGGACTTTTTGAAAGCAAATGTTTTTTTTGCCCATTTGGCGATTTTGGCAAAAAGGTTGAGCAAAAGGTTGAGATAGGGCTAAAATCGTGCAGTATTCGTGCAGTATTTGTGCAGCAGAGGCATGGCTGAAAACGAAAGACAAGCGTGTTGTGCGGCAGAACGCGGAGGCCAAGATTGACACGGGAGTCATCTGCCACCCGCCGCTGGACTGGACCGGCTCCACCGCACGGAGGGATTCTTGTGTCTTGACAGTGGGGGTTGGTTGTGGTACTGTAATTACAGAAGAAGTCACCTTACTGGGTGGAGCCGTCCCCGGACCATCGTCCGCACGACCACGAGACCGTCTGGTGGGTTCTTCTTTTTTTATTACAAATTTTCCACCGTCGGCCAATTCTACGTTTACTGCTCGGGGCTTTCCATTGTCAGCAAATTGGATTACCACTCCGACATTCACAACAGTCCCATTGATTTTTGCTGGTGCCGCGTATGTAAGCGTAGTAAGTCCCGTGTTTTCGTGATTTTTTTGACCGGCAATTCGAATTCCTTGTTAAGTTCTATCCCCTCGACGTTATTGCTGAACTGGTTTACCGTTGCAATAGCAACATAGGTCAACATCTTCCGGGGCTGCACTGAGGTGTCGCTGGGGAATTGGTTCCACGGGCTTGCCCGTAAGAGGCCATGATGTCCCCGGCGGCATTTTCTTTATTACCATTGGACAGAACAAGCCCCGTTGGATCATCCAACAGGGCTTGTCTTGACTTTACTGACGGCGGCGGCGACATCCTCCGCCGGGAGCTGTGCCGCGATCTCCAGTATGCGGCGGATCATTTCTTCCCTTGTAAGCTGCTCCATAATTCCCTCCATGTCATGTATTTGGATGGGGGCGGGATAACCGCCCCACACGGTCACGCTGTTGCTCTTACCTGGCTCTCACCAAAGAAGCTGGCCTTGTACTCCGCACCATCTCCCCGCGCTCCCCAAATGAGGGAGACACCGAACAGCGCCTTGCTTCCGTGCATCACCTCATAACCGAGGTCACGCCACCGCGCAAATGTGTTCGCGGTCTCGCTGATCCCGGCGGATGCTAAAGTGGTGCTGCGGCCTTGCAAATGGCCTTTATGCGGACTTGCGCAAGACAAAAGCCATGTGCAGATATAGAAAAGTCCACGAAAAAAATGCGGACAGATTGTCGCGGTGGGTCACCGTTTTATGTTTGACATTTGCAGGCAAAGAGCGTAGAGTATAAGTAGGCTTCGGGAACAGAGGGGAGATCCGCGTACCGATTTCGGTTGGCGATGGCCTCTCCAAGACCCCGGAGTCTATTTTTGCCAGCATATGGTGATCCATATCATCCTTATTTTCGCCATGAACAACATCACCACGGCGCTGGAATTCATGGCCGATGAGGAGATCCGTCTGCTGCCGAAGCTGCTGTTTCTGATGGGATCGTTGCTGCTGTTTTTTGCCTTTCTCTTTGCCGCCTGCCGGTATGCCAGAACTTGCTGCCGGAACAGGGGGACGCCTATATGGAAAGGTGGGGCTGATGGCTCTTGTGTTTGTGGGGCTGATGCTGCTGCTGCGGATGCAGATGCTGCTCAATATCGCGGTCACGGTGCTGTTCGTATTCGGCGTGTTCCTCGTCCTGTATGACTACGGAAGGCGGGTCGAGGCGATCGCGGAGCGGGAATAGACTATCGGGAGATGCCCGCAGGATGCGGACGCCCTATGAAGGAGGAAAGATATGTCATACAAGGTTTTGGTTTTGAACGGCAGTCCCCGCGCCAGGGGCTGCACGGCCAGAGCGCTGGAGGAGTTGATCCGTACGCTGCATGAGGAGGGCGTTGAGACGGAGCTGGTCCACATCGGCAAAGAGGACATCCGGGGATGCATGTCCTGCGGTTTCTGTCTCCAGAATGGCCGCTGTGTCTTCCAGGACAAGGTCAATGAGGCGGCGGCGCTGTTTGAGCAGGCGGATGGTCTGGTGATCGGAAGCCCCGTGTACTACGGCTCCCCCAATGGAACGACCCTGGCCTTTCTGGACCGCCTGTTTTACAGCACCCACTTCTCCAAGCACATGAAGGTGGGCGCGGCAGTGGTCAGCTGCCGCCGGGGAGGCAACACCGCTTCCTTTGACGTGCTGAACAAGTATTTCACCATCTCCGGCATGCCGGTGGCCTCCAGTACCTACTGGAATCAGGTCCACGGCTTCTCTGCCGAGGATGTGGAGAAGGATCTGGAGGGGCTGCAGACCATGCGCAACCTGGCCCGGAACATGGCCTTTCTCATCAGAGCCATCGCCGCGGAGCGGGGGCGTACCGGCCTGCCCCGGGTGGAGAGCGACGTGTTCACCAGCTTCCCCGACGGAAAGTGATAAAAGGGCGTCTTTCGGAGCGCAGATGCCGACAGAGACAGAAAAAGCCGCGCGGCATATGCCGCGCGGCTGTCGTTTTCATTGCGTGGGGGAAGATGCCAGGATCTCGTCCAGGGCCCGGAATATATCCTCCTCACTCTCATAGGGATGGATGTGGAAATAGGGGTTGCCCGTCAGCATGGCGGAGAGCTGGACCTTCCGCCTGTCGTAAAAGAGATAGCAGGGCTTCCCGCATTTCTCCGCATATGCCAGCTCATACCCCACCCCAAGAGAGGGGCAGGTGCACTCTCCGATCAGCAGATCGCTCTCCCGAAGCCATGCCATATCCTGCTGATAGATCTCCCCGTCTCTGTCGCGGCCCCGTTCCAACAGGTTCAGCTCCGGATGGCCCACATGCTCGGTCAGCACGGTGTCCGTTCGCTGAATGTAGTTGATCATGCGCCGGTAGAGCTCGGCGTCTGTCCGGCCGCCCCGGATGGACCCGGCAAAATAGATCTTTCTTCTCATAGCTCCTCCTTGCGATGTTCTTTTCTTTCCCAGTATAGCGGTTTGGCCCAGAGTTGTAAAGCTTCTCCGCCTCACCGCCTGTTTTTTCCGGGGTCCGCCCTGAAAAATATGGGAAAGGGGTTGACAACCGCGTGAGGTTCGTGTAACATGAACATATGAACAAAAAATCATATGAAATCGAATCGTTAGAGAGGAGAATATATGATGAAGAAGAGCTATAAGATCGACGTGGATTGCGCCAACTGCGCCAACCTGATGGAGGAGGCCGCCAAAAAGACGCAGGGCGTCAGAGACTGCACCGTCAGCTTTATGACGCTGAAGATGAAGGTGGAGTTTGAAGAGGGCGCCGATGCAGCCGCCGTTATGGAGAAGGTTCGCGCCAACTGCAAAAAGGTGGAGAGCGACTGCGAGATCTATCTGTGAGAAAAAACAGCCGGCACGGTCAGCGTGACCGGGCCGGCTGCTCTCCAGTTAAGGAGGAGAGAGAATGAACAAAAAAGAGAAAAATCTGCTGATCCGAATCCTGGTGGCGGCGGTGTTCTTTGTGCCGCTGTACCTGATCTCGGAGGGGATCGTGGTGGTGGAACTGCCCGGGTGGACGCTGCCGGTGATGTTCCTGATCCCGTATCTGGTGGTGGGACACGATATCCTCCGCAAGGCGTTCCGGGGCATCCGGAACCGCCAGGTGTTCGACGAGCATTTCCTCATGACCGTGGCCACCATCGGCGCCATCGCGCTGGGCGAGTACGGCGAGGGTGTGGCCGTCATGCTGCTCTACCAGGTGGGCGAGCTGTTTCAGAGCATCGCCGTGGGCCGGAGCCGCCGGAACATTACCGAACTGATGGATATCCGACCGGATTATGCCAACATCGAGTCAGACGGGGCTCTCCAGCGGGTGGACCCGGATGAGGTGGAGGTGGGCAGCATCATCGTGGTGCAGCCGGGGGAGAAGGTGCCTCTGGACGGCATCGTGGTGGAGGGCAGTTCCGCACTGAATACCGCCGCTCTCACCGGCGAGAGTAAGCCTCGGGACGTGGGAGTGGACGACGAGATCCTCAGCGGCTGCGTAAACATGACAGGCGTGCTGAAGATCCGCACCACCCGGGAATTCGACGAATCCACCGCTTCCAGGATCCTGGATCTGGTGGAGAACGCCGCCTCCCGGAAATCAAAGTCTGAGAACTTTATCTCCAGATTTGCCCGGTATTATACCCCCATCGTCTGCTATGGGGCACTGGCTCTGGCGGTGCTGCCGCCTCTGTTCTGCATGGTGACGAAGACGGGCCTGGAGCACTATGCCACCATCGGTTCCCTGTGGGGCGACTGGGTACTGCGGGCCTGTACCTTCCTGGTTATCAGCTGTCCCTGTGCTCTGGTGATCAGTATTCCGCTGAGCTTTTTCGCGGGCCTGGGCGGCGCCAGCAGCCAGGGTATCCTCATCAAAGGCTCCAACTATCTGGAGACGCTGTCTCAGGTGAAGGTGGTGGCCTTTGACAAGACCGGCACCATCACCAAGGGCAACTTCGCCGTGGAGACGGTGCATCGAAGCCCCCTGGCGGCGGAAAAGCTGCTGGAACTGGCAGCCCACGCGGAGTGCCATTCCAGCCACCCCATTGCCGGGAGCATCCAGGAGGCCTATGGAGGGCGGGTGGATCTGGACCGGGTCACGGATCTGGAGGAGATCAGCGGCCACGGCATCGTGGCCAAGGTGGATGGAAAGACTGTGGCAGTGGGAAATGACAAGCTGATGAACTACCTGGGCGTGACTCACGAGGACTGCTTCCATGCGGGCACCGTGATCCATGTGGCCATCGACGGCGTCTACAGCGGACACATCGTGATCGTGGATGAGCTGAAGGAGACCTCCCGGCGTGCCATAGACGCTTTGCACCGGTCCGGCGTGGAGAAGACCGTTATGCTGACCGGCGACGCAGAGACCGTGGCGAAGAAGGTGGCCGCCGATGTGGGCCTGACGGACTATCGGGCGGAACTTCTGCCGGCGGACAAGGTGGCCTGCGTAGAGGAGTTGCTGCAGGAGTGCGGCAGCAGGAAGCGGCTGGCCTTCGTAGGCGACGGCATCAACGACGCGCCGGTGCTGTCCCGGGCGGATATCGGCGTGGCCATGGGCGCCCTGGGCTCCGACGCTGCTATCGAGGCAGCGGACGTGGTGCTGATGGACGACGACCCGCTGAAGATCGCCAAGGCCATCCGGATCTCCCGCAAGTGCCTGCGCATCGTCAAGGAGAACATCATCTTCGCCTTGGGCGTCAAGCTGGTGTGCCTTCTGCTGGCGGCCTTCGGCGCGGCCGGTATGTGGCTGGCCATCGCGGCCGATGTGGGCGTGATGATCCTGGCGGTGCTCAACGCCACCCGCTGTCTGTTCGTCAAGAACCTGTGAGTGTTTATGAGAAAAAAGAACCCCGGCGCATCAGCGCCGGGGTTCTTTTTTGCTGTTGCGGAGGAGGGATCAGTCCTCAAAGGGGAAGTGATAGGGCAGCTGGAACTTGTCGCGCAGCTCCACCAGCTCCTTCTGGATGGACTTGCCCACGGGTACGCCCTTGTCCTTGCGATCCTGCCAGGCTTCCCACTCCTTCTCGCCGGCGGTGTAGATCCGCTCGGCGCCGGGGGCCTTCTCGGAAGCGCGCAGGCCGCGGCAGATGTCGCCGGCGGTCTTCTTGAAGGTGTCCAGGCCCATGAAAAATTCGGGGTTGATCACAAAGAAGAAGTGGCCCAGACGGTAAAAGCGGTTGTGGCCCTCGGCATCCTTGCCGCTGAGCTCCTTCATGAAGGGACCGCCGCACAGGGCTGCGGAGAGGATCTCCACGATGGTGGTGAAGCCGTATCCCTTGTAGCCGCCGGTGGCCTCGCCCAGACCGCCCAGAGGCAGCAGGGCGCACTTGCCGGCCCGCATATCCTTGAGGATCTTGCCGGAGTCGGTCATGGTGCCGCCGTCCTTGGTGACCACCAGACCGGCCGGGGTCTCCTTGCCGCTGCGCTCATAGAACTCGATCTTGCCGTTCTGGACGGTGGAGGTGGCGCAGTCGAAGTTGAAGGGGAACTCCTCGTCGGTGGGCATAGTGAAGGTCATGGGGTTGGTGCCCATCATGGGCTCCACGCCCCAGGTGGGAGCCACGGAGGGCCGGGCATTGGTGCCGGAGATGCCGATCATGCCGGCCTTCTCGGCCATGGTGGTCCAGTAACCGGCGATGCCGTAGTGGGTGGAGTTGTAGATGGCGCCGCCGGCCATGCCGTACTGCTTGGCCTTCTCGATGAGCATCTCCATCATCTTGTGGCTGGCTACCATGCCCATGCCGTTGTTGGCGTCCATCACCACGGTGGTGGGGGTCTCCTTCACAATGTCGATCTTGGTGACGGGCAGCAGCGTGCCGTTCTGGATGCGATCCAGATAGATGGGCTTGAAGCGGTTGCAGCCGTGACTTTCAATGCCACGGCGATCCGACTCCAGCAGCACGTCGGCGCAGATCTTCGCGTCCTCCTCCGGCACGCCGTAGGCCTTGAACACGTCGATCATGAAGGAATTCATCAGTTCCCAGGAAACATAGGGTCTTGTCTCCATAAAATAAACCTCCTCTGTATTTCTCGTCCATAAGAGATCGCCATCCGGCAAAGTCCCTTACAAATGTTTCAACTCATTATACACAATGTTCCGCCCTTTTCCAATAGTTTTTCGCAAAGATTCCCGGCTGTTTTTATGTGGGAGGGCCAGCGGCTTTGCAGAATGATGGAGAGAGGGATGCGGGCTTTCCGTCATTCCGCAAAAATGGATTGATTCCGGAAAAACCCAGGCATATAATAGGAGAAAATGCAAAAAAGTGAGGAAAGCCCCATGGAAGTCGATCCCTATCGGCAGCGAGAACACCTGGAATACCCCCGCCTGACCATGTTTCAGATGGTGGAGCGCATCGCCGCCCAATACCCGGATGAGCCCGCCTATGAGTTTTACGGGCGCAAAACAAGCTACAGCGCCTTCGTTGGGAGGATCGAACGGGCGGCCCGGGCCTTCTGGACGGCCGGGATCCGTCCCGGCGACGTGATCACCGTCTGCATGCCCAACACGCCCCAGGCGCTGGACTGCTTTTACGCCATCAACCGCATCGGCGCCGTGGCCAATATGGTGCACCCGCTCTCCGCTCAGAAGGAGATCAGCTACTATCTGAACCTCTCCGGCAGCAAGATGATGCTGACGGTGGATCTCTTTTATGAGAAAGCCGCAGCGGCCCTGGCGGATGTGGATCACCCGGTGACCATCCTGGCTGCCCGGATGCAGGAGGAGCTGCCGCCACATCTGGCGGCGGTATATCTGCTGAAGAAGGGAAAGGACTATCTGCGTTTTCCCCGGTCGCCCCACCTGCTGTGGTCCCGGTTTCTGCGGGCCGGGGACGGGGATGTGACGCTGCCGGAGCCTGCCTTTGACGAGAAGCGCACCGCCGTCATCCTCTACAGCGGCGGTACCAGCGGCGTCCCCAAGGGGATCTGCCTGAGCGATCTGAATTTCAACGCCTGCGCCATGCAGGTGCGGGAGGCCATCGGTGAGGAGTTCCGCACGGGGCTGAAGATGCTCAGCTGCATGCCCCTGTTTCACGGTTTCGGCCTGGGCATCAACCTCCACGCGGTGCTGATCCACGGTGCCTGCTGCATCCTGATGCCCACGTTCAACAACAAGACTTACGCCGATATGATCCGCCGGAAAAAGCCCAGCTTCATCGCCGGTGTGCCCACCATCTTTGATGCCCTGCTCCGCAATCCCCGGTTGGAGCACACGGACCTGAGCTTCCTCATGGGCATGTTCTGCGGCGGAGACTCCCTGCCGGGTGAGCTGAAGAAGCGGATTGACGCATTTCTGAAGGACCATAACGCCTCCATCCAGGTGCGAGAGGGCTACGGACTTACCGAGTGCGTCACCGCCAGCTGCCTGACACCCAAGCACACCAGCCGGGAGGGCAGCATCGGCCTCCCGTTCCCGGATACCGTCTACGCCATCGTCCAGCCGGATACCGACAATGTGGTGCCGCTGGGTGAGGAGGGAGAGATCATCCTCCGGGGTCCCTCTGTGATGCTGGGCTATCTGAATGCGCCGGAGGAGACGGCCCGGACCCTGCGGCGCCTGCCGGACGGGAATGTCTGGCTCTATACCGGCGACCTGGGCCATATGGATGCCGACGGCTATGTGTATTTCCACCAGCGTCTCAAGCGCATGATCATCACCAACGGCTACAATATCTACCCATCCCACCTGGAGAACGCCATCGACGAGTGCCCGGAGGTGGCCTATAGTTGCGTCATTGGTGTAAAGGATCCCCGCCGGATGCAGCGGATCAAGGCCTTTGTTGTTCCGGCGCCCGGCGTGGAACCCTCGGAGGAGACCAGAACGGCGATCCTGGAGCGCCTAAAGCTCCATGTGGCGGCCTATGCGCTGCCACGGGAGATCGAGTTCCGCCGGGAGCTGCCCAAGACCCTGGTGGGCAAGGTGGCCTACCGGGTACTGGAGGAAGAGGAGGCGGCCAGATGCGGATGATCCGGGTGAGCGCGGCTGCGCTCCTGTGGGGCTAAAACTGATGTAAGACAAATCAGATACAATACATGGAGAGAGGAACAAGGATATGAGTGAAAGCAAGACCAAGCGACACTGGGGCGACCGGCGGGACGCCCGCTGGGTAAAGGCTCCCGGCCTGCAGACCGTTATGGGTTATCTGCTGCCCAAGCGGACGGACTGCGAGGTGTACCTGAACGACAAGATCGACGCCACCGAACTGGTCCGGTATCTGGAGGCGAAGAACGCCGCCCACCCCGACTACAAGACCACCGTGTTCCACTGCGCCGTCACCGCCATGGCCCGGGTGGTGCGGGAGCGGCCGCTGATGAACCGCTTCATCCAGGGCTACCGGATGTATGAGCGCGACGAGATCAGCATCAGCTTCGTGGTGAAGCGGCGCTTTGCCGATGGGGCGGAGGAGTCATTGATGGTGCTGGTGCCGGAGGATACTGACGCGCTGGACGACATCAGCCGCAAGATCGTGGGTGACGTGAGGGAGACCCGAAAGAGCGAACACCCCACCGGCGGTGTGGACGCCCTGCTGGACGGCTTTGCCAAGCTGCCCCGCTTCGTACTGATGGTAGCCGTGCGGATTATTCGCTGGCTGGACTTTTGGGGCATCAATCCCAAGGCCCTCACCGAGGGGGACCCAAACTACACCACCATCCTCTGCTCCAATCTGGGCAGCATTCAGACGCCGTCGGTTTATCACCACCTGAACAATTACGGCACCAACAGCATCATGATCACCATCGGCACCCTTCACAAGGAGGAACTGCTGATGCCGGACGGCACCAAGGAGATCCGCGACGTTGTGGACTACGGTGCGACCCTGGATGAGCGTATTGCCGACGGCTTCTACTTTGCCCGCAGCATGAAGCTCATCAAGTACATCTTTACCCACCCGGAGCTGCTGGACCGGCCCCTGAGTGAGCCCAGCGGCTTCCAGTATTGACCCTGTGACGATTTTTCGCAGAAAACTCCATTCTGCCGTTGCAATTTTGTCGTGGCCGTGCTATGCTCTACGTGGTTTTGCGCCTTGACCGGAAGACGGCGCGGAAAGGGAGAGATATGTACCATGCCTGAGATTCAGATGCCGCCGGAGCAGGCGGAGTCCCATCCTGCCCAAAAAAAGGAGATTGGTCTGGAGACCTTTGTCTTTATTGTCCTGTTTGTGGGCTTCTTCACCCTTTTCTCCATGAAGATGGGCCTGGTCAACACCATGAACACGCTGATGAACACCGCCTACTCGCTGCTGATGGACACCGTGTTTTATCTGATGGCCATCTGTGTGGTCATGGGCGCGGTGTCGGACATGTTCTCCGAGTTCGGTGTGGTGTCCCTGGCCAACCGCCTGCTGCAGCCGCTGATGAGGCCGCTGTATGGTCTGCCCGGCGCGGCCTCTCTGGGCATCGTCACCACCTTCCTGTCGGATAACCCGGTCATCCTGACCCTGGCCGACAACCGGTATTTCCGCAGTTTCTTCAAAGCCTATCAGTTCCCGGCCCTGACCAACCTGGGCACCTCCTTCGGCATGGGTATGATCGTCTGCACCTATATGGTGAGCCTGTCTGCCCACACCGGCCAGTCCTATGTGCTGGCGGTGCTGGTGGGCCTGCTTGGCGCCGTGGTGGGCAGTATCGTCAGCACCCGGCTGATGCTCCACTTCACCGTGAAGATTTACGGCAGGGAGCAGGACATGGTGCCGGAGGGCGAGCGTGTCCAGGGCATTGAAAAGAACATGCGCCCCGTCCGTGAGGGCAGCGTGGGCAGCCGGCTGATGGCCGCCATTCTGGATGGCGGTGCCTCCGGCGTGAAGATGGGCCTGAGCATCATTCCCGGTGTGGTCATCATCTGCACCCTGGTCATGATGCTGACCAACGGTCCCAGCGCCGACGGCACCTATACCGGCGCCGCCTACGAGGGCATCCGGCTGCTGCCGTATCTGGCGGACAAGTGCAATTTCATCCTGCGGCCTCTGTTCGGCTTCTCGTCCCCCGAGGCCATCGGCGTGCCCATCACCGCCCTGGGTGCGGCAGGCGCCGCCATCGGCGTGGCCTCCCGTCTGGTGGCGGAGGGTCTGGCCAACACCGGCGATATCGCCGTCTTCACCGCTATGTGCATGTGCTGGAGCGGCTATCTCAGCACCCACGTGTCCATGATGAACAGCCTCCACTGCGAGAACCTCATCAGCAAGGCCATCATCAGCCACACCATCGGCGGTCTGTGCGCCGGCGTGGCGGCCCACTGGCTGTACGTGCTGCTGTCCATGATCGTATAAATGAGCAAAAGAAGAGTGCCGGAGAGGGCAGAACGCCTCTCCGGCACTTTTTTGTTTCAATCCCGGCGGATCAGCACCACGGACACATCGTTGACGTTGGTGCCGGTGGGACCGGTCATCAGCAGGCCGCCTGCCGCCTGGAGAGCGTGATAAGCGTCATTATTCTGCAGGGCCTCATGGAGGGAGATGCCCCGCTCCGTCAGCCTTGCCGAGGTTTGACCGTCGGCATAGCCGCCGGCGGCGTCGGTGGGGCCGTCAGTGCCGTCGGAGCCCAGGGAGAAGACCGCCGTGTCACGCAGAGCGGCGATGCCCTCCGACGCGGCCAGGGCAATCTCCTGGTTCCGTCCGCCCAGCCCCTGCCCGGTGAGATGGACTATCGTCTCGCCGCCGGCCAGAAAAGCCAGGGACCTGTCCGTGTCCTGGTGGCTTCGGGCGATGGCTGCCAGAAACCGTCCCGCCTCCCGGGCCTCGCAGGTAAGACAGTCGGTGAGGACCACCGGCTCATATCCCAGCTCCCGGCACACCGCCGCAGCGGCATGGCACAGCTCCCGCACGCTGCCGGTGACCAGGGTGGTCACGTTGCCCAGTGCTTTGGGGGTCTCCCTATCCAGATGGCGCCGGGCCTCGAGGGAGAGGGAGAGACCGTACTTTTCCACAATGGCCCTGGCGTCGTCGCAGGTGCTGCTGTCGGGATAGGCGGGACCGGAGGCGATCACGTCCAGCGGATCGCCGATCACGTCCGACAGTACCACGGTGAACACCTGCGCAGGGGCACAGTGGGCGGCAAAGCGTCCGCCCTTCACGGCGGAGAGCCGCTTGCGGACGGTGTTGATTTCTGTGATATCCGCCCCGCAGGCCAGAAGTTGGGCCGTGATACGCTGCAACTCCTCCGGGTTGATCAGCGGCGCCTCAAAGAGTGCGCTGCCGCCTCCGGACAGGAGAAACAGAACCGTGTCCTCCGGACAAAGAGATTCTGTCAGGGCCAGTGCTTCACAGGTGGCGGAAAAGCCGTTCTCATCGGGGATGGGATGCCCAGCCTCCCGGATGACAAGTGGGCCGATGGTGCCTCGGCTGTGGCCGTATTTGGTGATGACAATGCCGCTGTCCACGGCACCGCCCAGAACGTCCCAAGCAGCGTCGGCCATGGACCAGGCGGCCTTGCCCACAGCTGCCAGGATCAGCCGTCCCGATCCGAAGTCCCGTCCCCGGAGGGCCCGGCGCACCGCCTCACCCGGCAGCACCCGGGCAATGGCGCCGGCGGCGATCTGGTCACAATCTCTGCGCAGATCCATGGTGTTCCTCCTCAGATCCCGTTGACCACGCGGATGGGCTTGCCCGCCGCGTAGGCGCGCAGGTTCTCCTCCGACATATCCATGATCCGCTGACGGCTCTCCCTGGCCGCCCAGCTGATGTGGGGCGTGATAAAGCAGTTTTTGGCGCCCAGCAGGGGATTGTCCCCCCGGATGGGCTCCGAAGACACCACGTCCAGACCGGCGGCGGCCACCTTACCGGTGTTCAGCGCATCGGCCAGATCCTGCTCCACCATCAGTTGGCCACGACTGTTGTTGAGGAGGATCACGCCGTCCTTCATTTTGGCGATGGTATCCTTATTGATGATCCCTTTCGTCTCCGGGAACAGGGGACAGTGGAGGGCGATCACGTCAGAATTGGCCAGCAGCGTGTCCAGATCCACGTATGTGGCGATCCGACGGCCCTCCTCGCTCTCATGGGGGCTGCAGGCCAGAATCCTCATGCCCATGGCGGCGGCAATCCGGCCGGTGGCCTGTCCAATGCGGCCGAAGCCGATGATGCCCATGGTCTTGTCGTGGAGCTCGATCAGAGGATAGTCCCAGAAGCACCAGTCGGGGCTGTTCTGCCAGCGTCCGGCGTGGACGGCCTCGGAGTGGTGCGCCACGTGGTGACAGATCTCCAGCAGAAGGGCGATGGCGAACTGGGCTACGGCGGCGGTGCCGTAGGCGGGCACGTTGGAGACAGGAATGCCCCGTCCGGCGGCGTAGGCCACGTCCACCACGTTGTAGCCGGTGGCCAGGACGGAGATGTATTTCACGCCGGGGCAGGCGTCAATAACGGCCCTGTCAATGGGACACTTGTTGGTGAAGACCACCTCCGCATCGGCGATGCGCCGGATGATCTCCTCCGGATCATCGGTGGTGCGGTCGTAGACGGTGAGCTCTCCGTATTGAGCCAGACCCTCCCAGCTGAGATCACCGGGATTTTCGATGCTGCCGTCCAGAACGACGATTTTCATGGGGATCCCTCCTCGCATTTCATGGAACTATTTTTGCACATTCGACGGGTGAAGTCAATGGCGGCGCCTTTCCGTTGACGAAAGGCGCCGGCGGATGTATAGTAATAGACGAAACACAACGAAGCTGAGGAGGCGCAAAGATGCTGAAAGAGCGTTTGGAGGAATATTTTGCCCGGCACCGGCAGGAGATGGTGGAGGATATCTGCCGCCTGGTGCGGATCGACAGCGTGAAGGGGGAGGCCCGGCCCGGTCAGCCCTTCGGCCCCGGCCCCGCCGCGGCGCTGGATGCCGCCATGGACATGGCCCGGAGCATGGGTTTTGCCACCCGAAACTGGGACGGCTACGTGGGCACCGTAGATTACGGACCTGGCCCCCGTCAGCTGGACATGCTGGCCCATTTGGACGTGGTGCCTGTGGGCAACGACTGGACGGTGACAACGCCTTTCGCCCCGGTGGAGAAGGACGGCCTGCTCTACGGCCGCGGCACGGCGGACGACAAGGGCCCGGCGGTGGCCGCCCTGTACGCCCTCCGAGCCGTAAAGGATCTGGGTATCCCCCTGCAGAGAAGTGCCCGCCTGATTCTGGGCACCGACGAGGAGAGCGGCAGCGCCGACATCGCCCACTATTATGCTACAGAGGCGGAGGCGCCCATGACCTTCTCCCCGGATGCGGATTATCCCGTCATCAATATCGAAAAGGGCCGTGCCCAGGGCAACTTTACCGCCCACTGGGAGGAAAGCTCCGCTCTGCCCCGTCTGGTGAGTTTCCACGCCGGTACCCGGGCCAACGTGGTGCCCGGCGTGGCGGACGCGGTGGTGGCGGGCCTGCCCGCCGATGAGATCCGCTCCGCGGCGAAGGCGGTCACCGATGAGATCGGCGTCAGCTTTGAACTGGCCGAAACCGAAGATGGCACCGCCATCCACGCTGCAGGTGAGAGCTCTCACGCCTCCGAGCCCATGCACGGCAACAACGCCCTGACGGGCCTCATGACCCTGCTGTGTCATCTGCCTCTGGCGGAGGACGGCGCCACCGCCCGCATCCGCGCGTTGGCGGGGATCTTCCCCCACGGGGACAGCCGGGGCGCGGCGGCGGGCATCGCCAGGGATCACGCCGAGTCCGGCCCCACCACCCTGGCCTGCACGGTGCTCCACCTGGAGGGAACCGAACTGAACGGCCAGTTCGACGGCCGCACCGCCATCGGGGCCACCCGGGAGAACACCGCCGACGTTCTGACGGCAAAAATGGCGGAGCGGGGTATCACCCTGGACTGCCGCTGCCGGCCGGAGCACTATGTGCCGGCGGATGCGCCCATTGTCCGGGAGCTGCTGAAATGCTATGAGGAGTACACCGGCAAAAAAGGCGAGCCCCTGGCCATCGGCGGCGGCACCTACGTCCACCACCTGAAGAACGGCGTGGCCTTCGGCTGCGCCATGCCCGGGGTGGACAACCGGATGCACGGGGCGGATGAGTTCGCCGTGGTGGACGATCTGATCCTCAGCGCCCAGATGTTTGCCCAGGCCATCGTGGACCTGTGCGGATGAGTGAAAATAAAAAGCCGGAGCGGGTATGTGCCCGCACCGGCTTTTTTTGCTGCAGGCGTCCAGGTAAAGATACTCTGTGACCTCATGAAAACGGGCAGCGGGAGCCGGCCTTTCCCCGGGGGCATTGCCCCGTTGCCCACAGAGGAAAAATCTGGTATGATAAAAAGAAAAATACAATCTGGAAGGAGGCTGGATCCATGCTGGATATTCTGATCAAAAACGGCACATATCCGGTTTTTCCCCGGAATACCATGGAGTGCGGAAACGTGGGCATCGAGAACGGCACCATCACCTATCTGGGCGGCGGTGAGCCGGCGGCGCGGCGCGTGATCGACGCGGCCGGGAAGGTGGTATCCCCCGGCTTCATCGACATCCACATGCATGAGGAGAAGTTCCGAAAGGAGGGCGATCACTACTGTATCGCCAATCTGATGCTGGCCATGGGCGTGACCACCGGCCTGGGCGGCAACTGCGGCGATCTCTTTCAGGAGGTGGACTACTTCCGCCGCACGGTGGAGAATCTGGGCGGCGCCCCCATCAACTATCTGCTCCAGTCCGGCTATAACATCTACCGCCAGGCCCTGGGCATCGGCTGGCACGAGGCGGCCACGGCGGAGCAGATCCGGCAGATTAAGGAGAAGATCCGGGCAGATCTGGCGGCCGGGGCCATCGGTCTGTCCTTCGGTATCGAATATGCCCCCGGCATGGCCACCGAGGAGATCCTGTCGGCCCTGACCTGTCTGGAGGACCCGGGCCTGTACGTGTCCGCCCACTACCGCCACGATTCCACCCGGGCCATCGAGGCCATCCGGGAGATGATTCTCATCGCCGACAGCATCCCCCAGAAGTTCCAGATCTCCCACCTGTCCAGCTGCTCGGCCATGGGACAGATGGACGAGGCCCTGGCCGTCATCAATGAGGCCATCGACCGCAATCCCCGTCTGGACTACGACACCTATCCCTACAACGCCTTCTCCACCCGGATCGGTACTACCGTGTTTGAACCCGGCTGCCTGGAGACCTGGGGCAAGGATTACGGTGATATTCTGCTGACCCAGCCGCCCTATGAGGGCGTTCGCTGCACGAAGGAGATTTTCGACGACGCCCGGGCCAACTATCCCGACATGCTGACGGTGGCCTTCGCCATGGATGAGGACGAGATCCGCAAGTCCATCGTCAACCGCCACGGCATGGTGGCCAGCGACGGCATTCTGTCGGGCGGCAAGGGCCATCCCCGTGCCGGCGGCACCTTCCCCCGGCTGCTGGGCAAATACGTCCGGGAGGAGGGGGCCCTGCCTCTGATCGACGCCCTGCGGAAGATCACCCTGGAGCCGGCAAAAAGGCTGGATCTGGACCGGAAAGGCCGTATTGAATCGGGCGCCGACGCCGACATCACCATATTCGATCCGAAAACGGTGATCGACGGCGCCACCTGGACCGACCCGAAGATCCAGCCGGAGGGCATCGACTACGTGCTTCTGGCCGGACAGGTGGCCATGGACCACAAGAAGGTCGTCAACGACCGCCTGGGCCGCTTCATTCCCTACCGCCGCTGACCGAACAGGAGTGCTGCGAAAACCCAGACCGCCCCGCAAAAAGAGGCCTTTGCGGGGCGGTTTTTTGTTGATTTTAGCGGTAGTCTGCCCTATAATATGGTCATGAACCATACCGGACCCGGGGAGAGGGGGGTGCTGACAAGGCACATGCCGATCCCCGATGAAAGGGAAAAAGGAGACGAGAAAATGGAACACCTGGATCCTGCAGTAAACAGCTTTCTCAACGGCCCCGCGAAGCCTGTGAGCAATGGCACCGTCACGCCTGACGGCGTGGATCTGAAAAAGAGCTTTCTCTATTCCCGCATTGATGTGATGCGCAGCGCCACCGAGGGCTTTTCCTACGAGCAGCTGAGCAACGTGGCCCAGAGCCTGGCCAGCGTGGACTGCGAAAAGTTCGCCAAGGCCCATCCGGATTTCCCGGCTTTTAACGAGCTGATGTATATCCGGGGCGGCATCGAGGAGGAGGGCACCCCCGGCTACAACAACTATGCCCTATACACCAACATGTTCCCCGATCCGGTGCCCGCCGTTACCCGTGCGGTGGATGAGATGACCAAGTGGTGCGCCGCCCACCCGGAGGACAGCCTGGCCCAGGTGACGTTGGGCCAGTTTGAAGAGCTGCGGGGCGACAGGGAGTCGGTGAACCGGCGTCTGTATCAGGTGCTGGTGAACGAGAGCAAGGGCATAAAGAATGACGACGCCATGCTCCTCTGGGCCCAGCTGGCGATCATCTGCGACTTTGACGGCTGGATCAACCGCACCTACGGCATCCCCACCCCGGTCAAGAGCGAGGCGGCAGCTCCCCAGGAGAGCACCCGCAGCACCGGCGGAGTCAAGACGGGGGCCGCCACCGTTTCCTCCAAGGTGACCGGTCAGGTCAATGCTCTGCCCCTGGCCCGGAAGGTGGCCTTCCTGGCGGCAGCCGGCGCCACTGTGGTGTATCTGCTTCGGACCTTTGCCAACTTTTCCCACCTGTTTCTGGCCCTCGCCGCCGCCCTGCTGGCCTATCTGATCCTGAAGGGCAAGGATCTGGAGAAGGGCAGTGTCGTCATGGCGGTGCCCAAGACGATCACGGCGGTCATGGGTCTCCTGTCTCTCATCAGCATCCTGCGATGGTGGAGACCGTCTATCCTGTTCTTCCTGCCCGCCCTGCTGGGCATCGCCATTGCGGTGGTGCTGTGGCTGGTGGTGCTGGGCCGGATGCCGGAGCGTCGGAAGGCGGCTGTGCTGCTGGTGGGCGGACTGGTCGTGGAGATGGCTCTGGGCCTCCTGTTTGGCGGCCGGGGCTTCGGCAATTTCCTCAGCATGCTGGCCGGTTTGGCCTTCAACTTCGCCTATCTGGTGATCGCATACCTGACCTACAAGGACGCTCTGAAGGGAAGCAAGTGATCCCGATGGGAGCAAATGGACAAAAAGAACCGGAGCTCTGATGAGCTCCGGTTCTTTTTTCTTTATTCAGTGGCCAGGACCTTGAACAGATCCACTGCCGTCGGCAGCAGGCGGTCGTTGAAGTCGTATTCCCGGGTGTGGAGCGGAGAATAGCTCTCTCCGCTGCCCAGATAGAAGATGGCGCCGGGACAGATCTTGGTGTAATACCCAAAGTCTTCGGAGGCCCGCCACAGCTTCGTCATGGCCAGCGTCGGGATGTTCAGCTTTTGCGCGGCGCGGATGACCCGGTCCAGGCAGAAGTCGTGATTCCGGGTTTCGGGGAAACGGTCGGTGATCTGGTGTGCCGCGGTCAGACCGGTCTCCTCCGCCAGGGCGTCGGCATATTGCAGCAGGATAGACTCCAGATTCTCCAGTTCAGACTCCTCCTCGGCCCGGAGGGTCATCCGTACCTCTCCGTCCCCGGCGGAGATGCCGAAATCTCCTGTACCCACCCGGACCCCTGTTACGGTACACAGTACCATGCCCCGGTGTGGGGCAGCGGCCAGTTCCCCGGCGCGCAGAACCAATCGGGAGGCGGCCTCTGCCGGGTTAATGCCCAACTCCGGGGCGCTGGCGTGGGACTGACGGCCGCGGAGGGTGATGGACAGGCCTTCCGAGGCGGGTTGGGTCAGGCCGCGGCGGTAGATCACCGTCCCCTCCGGGTAGCCGCCCAGATTGTGGAAGGCGTAGATTTCGCCGATGCTCTTTTCCCGGAGCAGCTCCGCACATCGCCGGGCGCCCTGGCCAATCTCCTCCGCCGGCTGGAAGATGAGATACACGGTGCGGGAAAGGGTCAGCTTGTCCAGCTCCAGCGCCAGACCGCACAGCGCGGCGCTGTGACCATCGTGGCCGCACTTGTGGGCGATGCCGGGGCAGAGGGAACCATGGGGCAGGGGGATGCCCTCGTCGATGGGCAGGGCGTCCGTGTCCGCCCGGAAGGCAATGGGGGCTTCGGCGGGGGAGGGTGCCTCCTTCATCGCGTAAAACCAGCCATCCCGGTCCACGACGGTCAGGGAGGTGTTCTCCCGCAGAAAGGCCTTGAGCCGCGCCATGGTGCCCTGCTCCCGGCCGGACAGCTCCGGATGTCGGTGCAGCTGGTGGCGCAGAGCGGTGATTTTTGCCAGATCGATCTCATTCATGTTGCCAACCCTCCCCTGTTGATGTGGGACC
This sequence comes from Oscillospiraceae bacterium, assembly GCA_902782615.1. Lineage (GTDB taxonomy): Bacteria > Bacillota > Clostridia > Oscillospirales > Oscillospiraceae > Vescimonas. The sequence continues at coordinate 32,054 of CACZNU010000115.1, forward strand.
ATTCTACCCCTCCCGGCGGGCACTGTCAATCGGCGCGGGGGGGGGGAGGGGCTACTACCAAATTGTATCCGTTTTGAGTGACTTTTTTCTTGCGTTTTCCTGAAAGGTATAGTATAATTTCGTCCGGCTTGAAAACTGAATATCGCAACCAAAGTTTTCTTGCGAAACTTGGTGCCTCCCGGCACCGCACATTGACCCCGTCAGGGGCAGTGATGAAAGGAGAACAACATGAAAAAGAGAATTTTGGCCATTTTCCTTGTTCTGGGGATGCTGCTGACCCTGCTGGCCGGCTGCGGCGGCAAGTCGGCGGAGACCCCGGAAAAACGGGCGGAAGCCAACGCGATCACCGTCGGCATTGCCCAGGACCTTGACGACAGTCTTGACCCCCACAAAGCGGTGGCGGCAGGAACCAAAGAAGTCATGTTCAACGTTTTTGAAGGGCTTGTCAAGCCCACTTCCGAGGGAGAACTCGTTCCTGCTGTCGCATCCGACGTCCGTGTGGAGAACGGCGGCCTGACGTATATCTTTACCCTGCGTCAGGGCGTGAAATTCCACAACGGCGACACGGTGGATATGCAGGACGTTTTGTTTTCTGTGGGCCGCTGCGCCGGTCTTGATGGGTCCGATCCGCTGATCCCGGCCCTGGCCGCCATTGATGCCATGGAGGGCGAGGGCGACACCCTCACCATCACCCTGAAGGAGCCCAACCTGGAGTTCCTGGCCTATATGACTCTGGCCATCCTGCCGGCAGACTACGACCAGCAGGACACCCAGCCCGTGGGCACGGGTCCCTTTAAGTTCGTCTCCCGCGTGGCTCAGGACAGCATCGTTCTGGAGCGCTTCGAGGACTACTGGGGCACCCCCGCCAAGCTGGATAAGGTGACCTTCAAAATCATCGAGAAGGCCGACGGCCTGGTCCGCGGTCTTCAGAGCGGTGCGCTGGACCTGGTGTCCCACATGACCACCACCCAGACCAAGCAGCTGAAAAAGGACGCCTTCCACGTGGAGGAGGGCAGCATGAACCTGGTGCAGGCCCTGTATCTGAACAATTCCGTCAAGCCCTTTGACGACGTGCGGGTCCGCCAGGCCCTGTGCTACGCCGTCGACAAGCGGGGTATCATCGACATGGCCTTCGACGGCTATGGCATCCCCCTGGGCACCTCTATGTTCCCCTCCTTCGGCAAGTACTATGACGAGAGCCTGACCGACTACTATCCCCACGACACGGCCAAGGCCAAGGAACTGCTGACCCAGGCCGGCTATCCTGACGGCTTTGAGATGACCATCACCGTGCCCGCCAACTATCAGCCCCACGTGGACACCGCACAGGTCATCGTGGAGCAGCTCAAGGAAGTGGGCATCACCGCCACCATCCTGCCTGTGGAGTGGAACAGCTGGCTCAGCGACGTATACGGCAAGAGCGAGTTCCAGAGCACCATCACCGGCCTTACCAGCGACAACATGACGGCCCGGAAGCTGCTGGAGCGCTTCAACACCCAGGCCGGCAACAACTTTACCAAATATGACGATCCGGCCTATGACGAGCTGTTTGCCAAGGCCGTCTCCGCCGCCAGCGATGCCGAGCAGGTGGAGATCTACCGCCAGATGGAGCGGAATCTGACCGAGAACGCCGCCAACGTCTATATCCAGGATATGGCCGATCTGGTGGCCGTCCGCACCGGGGTGGAGGGCTTGACCTTCTATCCGCTGTACGTGCTGGATGTATCCACCCTGTACTGGGATAAGTAAAGAGTAACTGCGCGAGGGCAGGGGGCTTGTCCCCTCTGCCCTTGCGGTATTTGGAGGAAAGCGCCCGTGAAATACGCGCTCAAACGAATTCTGACGCTGCTGGTAACGATGCTGCTGGTATCGTTCCTCACCTACGCGGCCTTCGAGGTGATCTCCGGCGACCCGGCGGAGGCGATCCTGGGCACCGAGGCCACGCCGGAGCGTCTGGCCGCTCTGCGCCATGAGATGGGACTGGATCGCCCCTTCCTGACCCGGTATATCGGCTGGCTGACCGGTTTCTTCTCCGGAAACCTTGGCATCTCTTACCGCTATCACCAGCCGGTGTGGGAGCTGATCGGCCCCAAGCTGGAGATCACCCTGTGCATGTGCCTGGTGAGCTTCATCATCATCGCGGTGATATCCGTACCCCTGGCCATCTGGTCCTACCGCTTTGTGGGCGGACCCTTTGACTGGATCCGCACCGCCTTCAACCAGCTGTGCATGGCGGTGCCGCCCTTCTTTACCGGCATCCTGATCTCCTGGCTGTTCGGCATCGTGCTGCGGCTGTTTGTGCCGGGGGACTTCCCGGATCTGCACACCGATTTCGGCGCGGCGCTGGGCCATCTGTTCTTTGCTGCCATCTGTCTCTGTATCCCGCGCACCGCCATGACCGTCCGCATGATGCGCAGCACAGTCATCGGCGAGATGCAGAAGGCCTATGTCCGCACGGCGATCTCCCGCGGCAACGACCGGCGAGCTGTGCTGAACCGCCACGTGCTGAAGAACTCCCTCACCTCCGCTGTTACCTTCCTGGGCCAGACCATGGCCGAGTTGATCGGCGGCAGCGTGGTGGTGGAGCAGGTGTTCGGCATCCCCGGCCTGGGCCGGCTGCTGGTGGCCTCCATCTCCACACGGGACTACCCGGTGGTGCAGACGGTGGTGGTCATCCTGGCCTTCTGGGTGGTGCTGGCGGGTACTGTCGCGGATCTTGTCAACCAGCGGATCGACCCGCGGCTGCGGCTGGGAGGTGACGCGTGATGAAGAAAAAGCTCAACGCATATCTGCTGGCGGGCCTTATCATCACGGGCCTGCTCCTGCTGATGACGCTGATCGGCGCCTTCCACACCCCCTATGATCCCAACGCCATGGATTCGCTGGCCAAATTCCAGCATCCCGGAGGGTCGCATATCTTCGGCACGGACAATTTCGGCCGGGACATCTTCAGCCGCGTCCTGAAGGGCAGCGGCACCACCCTGGCCATTGCCCTGGCCACGGTGGCCATCGGCGCTGTGTTCGGTACGCTGATCGGTGCCTTGACAGGCTATTTCGGCGGTATCGTGGACGACACGCTGATGCGGCTCAACGACGCACTCACCGCCTTTCCCAGCATCCTGCTGGCCCTGCTGGTGATCAGCCTCGTGGGGCCGGGCAAGTACAATGTGGTGCTGGCTCTGGGACTGGTGTTCATTCCCAGCTTCGCCCGGGTCACCCGCACGGCTTTCGCCGGGCTGCGGGACGTGAATTACATCACCAGCGCCCGGCTGATGGGCGCCTCCAACCTCCGCATCCTGGCGGTGCACATGCTGCCCAACACCATGCGCGTCCTGCTGCCCGCCATCACCATCGGCTTCAACAACGCCGTGCTGGCGGAGGCCAGCATGAGCTTCCTGGGTATCGGCGTCACCCCGCCGGACGCCTCCTTGGGCTATATGCTCTCGGAGGCCCAGAGCATGTTCGCCCGGGCACCCTGGTATGCCCTCTGCACCGGCGGCGTCATCGCGGCGCTGGTGTTCGGCGCCGGCCTGATCGGCGAGGGCTTGCAGAAGATGGACAGGGAGGTGGCGTGATGCTGGAGATCCGCGATCTGCATGTGAAATTCCATAACCGGGACCGGGAAGCGGTGGCCGGTATCTCCCTGACCATTGACGACGGAGAGATCGTTGGTCTGGTGGGGGAAAGCGGTAGCGGAAAGAGCGTCACCGCCATGAGCATTGCCGGTCTGCTGCCCCGGAAACAGTGCGACCTGTCCGGCGACATCCTGCTGGACGGAGAGGATCTGCTCCACGCGCCCCGCAGCGCTCTGCGGCAGATCCACGGCCGGCGGATCGGCGTGGTGTTCCAGGAGCCCATGAGCGCCATGGACCCGCTGATGCGGGTAGGCGAGCAGGTGGGCGAGGTGCTGCGCATCCACACCGGGCTGACGCCTGCCCAGCGGAAGAAAAAGGTGCTGGAGGTGCTCTCGGCGGTGGAACTGGCGGACCCGGAGGGTGTCTACAACAAGTACCCCCACGAGCTCTCCGGCGGTATGCTGCAGCGGGCCATGATCGCCGCGGCCATTGTGATCCAGCCCAGCCTGCTGCTGCTGGATGAGCCCACCACAGCTCTGGATGTGACCATCCAGGCCCAGATCCTGGAACTTTTGAAAAAGCTGAACGCAGAAAAGGGCATCTCCATGCTCTTTATCTCCCACAACCTGAACGTGGTAAGAAAGCTGTGCAAGCGCGTGGCAGTGATGCAACGGGGCCTACTGGTGGAGTCGGGCGATACCAAAGACGTGTTCTTCCACCCCCAGCACCCTTATACCAGGCGCCTTATTGAGGCCATCCCCACCCGCCACGGAAAGGAGACGGTATGAGCGAGCAAGATCTTGTGCTGGAAGTCCGGCACGTCAGCGGCGGCTACTGCACGCCGTCCCTCTTCGGTCGGGGCAAAAGCAGCTATAAGGAAGTCCTCCACGATGTGGACTTCGTGGTCCGCCACGGGGAGATCCTGGGCCTGGTGGGGGAGAGCGGCACGGGAAAATCCACCCTGGCCCGCATCATCCTGGGCCTGGTACAGCCGGAGAAGGGACAGGTGATCCACCACACCCCCCGTCCCCAGATCATCTTTCAGGATCCCTACAGCTCCCTCAACCCCGCCTACACGGTGGAGTGGTCCATCGAGGAGCCGCTGCGGATCTATGGCAAGTATGACGCCGCCGAGCGCAAGCGCCGTGTCCGGGAGATGCTGGAGCGTGTGGAGCTGCCGGAGGAGTGCCTGAAGGCCAAGCCAGACGAGCTCTCCGGCGGTCAGCGCCAGCGCGTCAGCATTGCCGCGGCCCTGATCCGCCGCCCCCGCTTTCTCATCGCTGACGAGCCGGTCTCCGCGCTGGATGTGACCATCCAGGCCCAGATCCTGCGTCTGATGCGGAACCTGCGGGAGGAACTGGACCTGAGCTATCTCTTCATCTCCCACGATCTGAACGTGGTCTATCAGCTCTGCGACCGTGTGCTGGTCATGAAGCAGGGCCGCATCGTAGAGCAGGGTACCATCGATCAGGTGTTCAACCACCCCAAGGAGGAGTACACCAAGAAGCTGCTGGCCGCCGCCGAGTGAGAAAGGAGACCGCCGTGACCATTCGCTACATCGCGGATATGCACTTTGACCACGCTGACATCATCGCCTATGACAACCGCCCCTTCAACACGGTGGCGGAGATGAACGAGGCGCTGATCGCCAACTGGAACGCCGTGGTGGGTCCGGAGGACGTGACCTGGATCCTGGGCGACTTCTGCGCAGGCGGCGCCGACCGCTGGATGGAGATCCTTAGCCGGCTCAACGGACGCAAATGTCTCATCACCGGCAACCACGACGATTCCGCCGCGGTGGAGGCCACAGCCCATCTTTTTGAAGACGTGGCAGCGTACCGGGAGATCGTGGACGGCGACCGCCACGTGGTGCTGTGCCACTACCCCATTCCGTCCTTCCGGGATCACTATTTCGGCTGGTACCACCTGTATGGCCACGTCCACACGTCCTTCGAGTGGAATATCGCCGAGAATGCCCGGCGACTGCTGCGGAACCTCTATGTCCGGCAGGACGTATGCTGCATGGTCAATGCAGGCGCCATGACGCCCTGGGTGGCCTATACGCCCCGGACGCTGGACGAACTGGCGGCCGGACTGTAAAACGGCTTGAGGGCCCCGTATCCCTTGACCTTTGGGGGATACGGGGCTATAATCATCTTCGGAAATACTGATAATATAATGATCATAGATCAAGGAGGGCACTATGGAAGCTTATGAGAGACTGATCCGCTACATCGGTTTTGATACCGTCAGCGACGAGGAGAGCGAGACCACTCCGTCCACCCCCTGCCAGTTCGATCTGGCCAGGGCGCTGGAGAAGGAGATGCGGGAGATGGGCCTGCAGGATGTGTACATGGACGATCACGCCTATGTCTACGGAAAGATCCCCGCCACCGCCGGCATGGAGAACGTGACGAAGATCGGCTTTATCGCCCATCTGGACACCGTCACCACCGGCAAGAACGGTCCTGCCCAGTATCGTTTGGTGCCTGACTATGACGGCGGTACTGTTGCCCTGGGCGACAGTGACCTCCATCTGGATCCGGAGACCTTTCCCCACCTGAAGAACATGGTGGGTGAGACCCTGATCACCACCGACGGCACCATGGTCCTGGGCGCCGACGACAAGGCCGGTATCGCCGAGATCCTGACCATGTGCGAGCATCTGCTGGCGGACGGCCGGCCCCACGGCGCCATCAGCGTCTGCTTTACCCCTGATGAGGAGATCGGCCACGGCGCCGCTCTACTGGATCTGGAACGGTTCGGCGCGGAGCTGGCCTATACCGCCGATGGCTCCGCCGTGGGTGAGATCGAGTATGAAACCTTCAACGCCGCCGCTGCCAAGTGGGAGATCCAGGGCGTGTCCGTCCATCCCGGCAGCGCCAAGGACGTGATGATCAACGCCGCCCACGTGGCCGCCGAGATCGACCAGCTGCTGCCGGGCGATGAGCGTCCCCGGGACACCGAGGGCTACCAGGGCTTCTATCACCTGACCGACATGGCCGGCGATGTGAGCCATGCCAGGGTGCAGTACATCATCCGCGACCATGACAGCGCCCGCTTTGAGGCGCGCAAGGAGGTCATGCGCGGTGTGGAGAAGACCATCAACGCCCGCTATGGCGCTGACGTGGCCAAGGTGACCATTACCGACCAGTACCGGAATATGCGCCAGGTCATCGAGGAGCATCCCGAGGTGGTGGAGGCGGCCCGGGATGCCATCCGCAGTGTGGGTATGGAGCCGGTGAGCAATCCCATCCGCGGCGGTACCGATGGCGCCCAGCTTTCCTTCCGCGGCCTGCCCTGCCCCAACCTGGGCACCGGCGGCTACAGCTTCCACGGCCCCTATGAGCACATCTCCGTTCAGCAGATGGACAAAGCTGTCCGGGTGCTGGAGGCCATTGTGGATTGGTTTGTCCAGCGATAAAAAAACGGGCAAAAAGGGTAAAATATTGGCGAATTTGCCACCGAATGGTACTTCCTTTTCGGAGCGTTTTGTAATATAATGTTCAGCACTGACCGTCTCAGGACGGACTGTTTTCTGAAATAGAAGGATGATATCGATATGAAACGATTTTTTGCTCTGATATTGGTCGTGCTTCTGACGGTTTTTGCCGCCGGCTGCGGCGAAAACGGCCAGCAGGAGGTGGATGTGTCCGCCCTGGCCTCTGCCTTGGCCCAGCAGGTGGAGTTTGAGGCTCCCATGAAGGAGCTGACGGCGGAGCAGCTGAGCAACTATCTGACCCTGCCGGAGGGCGCCAAGGCGGCGGCCTACATGAGCAACGGCACCACCGCCGAGGAGGTCATGGCGGTCCAGTGCGCCGACAGCAGCGAGGCTGCCGCGGTAAAATCGGCGATCGAGAGTTTTCTGGCCGACCAGCGGGCCGAGATGGAACGCTATCTGCCGGAGGAGGTAGCCCGGCTGGAGAACGCCGTCCTGGCCCAGAAAGGCAGCTGCGTGGTGCTGTGCGTCACCGCCGATACGGACACGGCCGAGAGCATTATTAAGGAGTACCTGGGATGAAGAAACGCTACAAAAGCGCATATAAGGGCTACCGGGGCCGCAATCCCTGGCGGCGCAATGCCGTGCCCATAGTGGCGGCGGTGATCCTGGTACTGGGCGCGGTGGCTGCCCTGTATTTCGGAGGCGCCTTTGACCGGCTTTCGGATCTGCTGCCCCACCGCCAGCCGGTGGAGGACGTGGATCCCGCACCGGACCCAACGCCGGCCCCGGATACCCAACCTGACCCCGCCCCCATCCCCAACCCACAACCGGATCCGGATCCCGTCGTGGAGACCGGCTACGCCACCATTGAGATCAGCGGCGAGAAGCAGCGCTATGACACCCTCTTTCGAGTGGGTGACACAGGCTTTGAATACTTTACCTACCTGCCTGAGGTGGGTCAGAAATACGCCGACGCCGTCAACAAGACGGCAAATGACCTGAACGGCTCAGCGGCGGTCTATGCCATCACCATCCCCCTGTCCTCCTCTGTGGGACTGCCGGATGATATGGCGGGACAGGACGTCTTCGGAGACCAGAAGGCCGCCGAGGAGAGCGTGGACGCCCTGATGGGGGCGAATATCCACCCGATCCCGCTCTATGAGGCGCTGATGCAGCACCGCAGTGAGTACATCTATTTCCGCACCGACCACCACTGGACAGCCCTGGGTGCCTACTATGCCTACTGCCAGTTCTGCCAGGCCAAGGGCGTCACACCCCATGCCCTGGCCGACTATGGGAAGGATGAGTATCCCGGCTTCCTAGGCTCCTTCTACCGGGACAGCGGTGAGAGCAAGGAGATGGCCGCCCACCCTGACGTGGTGGAGGCCTACCACCCCGTCAGCCAGAACGCCGAGCTGGACTATACCGACGAGGGCGGCAACGTCCAGCGCTGGCAGGTCATCTATGACGTGACGGACTATCCCGCCGATCTGAAGTACAGCTGTTTCATCGGCAGCGACCATTCCTATACCGTCATCCGCAACCCGGATCTGACGGACAACTCCTCCTGTGTGGTCATCAAGGAGTCCTTCGGCAACGCCTTTGTCCCCTACCTGGTGGACCACTACCAGACGGTCCACGTCATCGACTACCGCTACTGGGAGGGAAATCTGACGGATTTCATCAAAGCAAACGGCGTGCAAGATGTGATCTTCATCAACAACCTGTCCGCCATCCGCAGCACCTATCTGATGGGCAAGCTGCAGGGCATCGTTTAAAAAAATAGAAGTGGGGCAGAGCAGCTGCTCTGCCCCACTTCTATGTGATTTCAGAGGAAAGGATCAGAGGCCATGGTTTTCTCCAGCACCGTTTTTCTGCTGCTGTTTCTGCCGTTGGTGGCGATATTATACTATCTCTGCCCGCGCCGGGGCCGCAACGCGGTGCTGCTGATCGCCAGCCTGCTGTTCTACGGCTGGGGCGAGCCCAAATATATCCTCATTATGCTCTTTTCCACTGTGTTTGATTATTGCAACGGTCTGGGCATTGCCCGTCTCCGGAGGCGGGGAAAAGAGAAGGCCGCCAAAGCGGTGCTGGTTTTGTCGGTGGTGGGCAATTTGTCCATCATGTGCTTTTTCAAGTACACGGATTTTGCCATCGCCAATGTCAACAGCCTGTTGCATCTGGGCCTGCCGGCCCTGGGATTGGCTCTGCCCATCGGTATCTCCTTCTATACCTTCCAGACCATGTCCTACACCATCGATGTCTATCGGGGGCAGGTGGCGCCACAGAGGAACATTCTGGATTTTGCCGCCTACGTGACGCTGTTCCCCCAGCTGATTGCCGGGCCCATCGTCCAGTACAAGACGGTGGAAAAGGACCTGCATCTTCGGCGGGAGAACTGGCTGGAGGCCAGCCGGGGCCTGCAGCGGTTCGTTATCGGTCTGGGCAAGAAGGTGCTCATCGCCAACCAGGTGGGCGCGTTGTGGGAGACCGTCTCCGCCATGGAGCATCCCTCGGCCCTGACGGCCTGGCTGGGCGCCCTGGCCTTTACCTTCCAGATCTATTTCGACTTCTCCGGCTATTCCGACATGGCCATCGGCTTGGGTCATCTGTTCGGCTTTACTTTCCTGGAGAACTTCCGCTATCCCTATGAGTCCCGCAGCGTCACCGAATTCTGGCGCCGCTGGCACATCAGCCTGGGCACCTGGTTCCGGGAGTATGTCTATATTCCCCTGGGCGGCAACCGCCGCGGGCTGGGCCGCCAGCTCATCAACCTGGCCGTGGTCTGGTTTTTGACGGGCCTGTGGCACGGGGCCAGCTGGAACTTCGTGCTGTGGGGCCTCTACTATGCGGTGCTGCTGATCCTGGAGAAGACGGTGCTGCTCCGCGTGCTGGACCGTCTGCCCCGGTTCGTGGGCCACATCTACACCTGCTTCTGCTTCGTCATGGGCTGGGTGCTGTTCGCCATCACTGATTTCGGCCAGCTGGGCCGTTATGTGGCTGCTATGTTCACCGCACCTCCGGCCGATGGCACCTTTGCGTATCTGCTGCGGTCCAACGCGGTGCTGCTGATCCTGGCCGCCGTGGGCTGCACCATGCTGCCGGCCAAAGTCTGGCAGCGGCTGGAAGGGAAGTTGCCTGAGCCCACCGCTGTGGCAGCGCGGACAGTGGGCGTGACAGCTGTCCTGCTGGTGAGTATTGCTTTCCTGGTGGGGGACAGCTACAACCCGTTCCTGTATTTCCGGTTCTGAGAGGAGGGGCGAGATGAAAAGAAGAGAATTGCCGCCCCTGATCGCCATCACGGTGATCCTGCTGGGACTTTCCTTGGCGTCACTGCTGCTGCCGGACCGGACTTTTTCCGCCAATGAGAACCGCTATCTTCAGCAGGTCCCCCGCCTGACGGCGGATCGGGTCCTGTCCGGAAGGTTTTCCGAAGAGGCGGAAAAATACGAGAGCGACCAGATGGCCTTCCGGGACTTCTGGATGGGCACCGCCTCTTGGCTGCAGCGTCTGGCGGGCAAGGATGACATTGGCGGGGTCTATCTGGGGAGGGACGGGTACCTCTTTGCCAAGCTGACGGAGGACGATTTCGACCAGAGCCGGTATGAGAAAAATCTCCAGGCCGTGGCGAGCTTTTTCACCGTCCACGGCGACCTGGACTGCCGGATCCTGCTGGCCCCGTCTCCGGCCTATGTACTCCCGGAACTGCTCCCGGCCAACGCCCCCATGTATGACGCAGCTCTGCGCCATGAACAGTTGGCAGAGACGGTAGGGGAGGACCGGGTGATCGACGTGCGCCGGGCGCTGACGACTGTGCCCCAACCCTACTACCGCACCGACCACCATTGGACCACCGAGGGTGCCTACGCCGCCTATGGCGTCTGGTGCGAGGCCACCGGCCGCGAGGCCCGTTCCTGGACGCCCTCCACCGCCACGGCCGATTTCCGGGGCACCCTGTACTCCAAGGTGCTGCTGCCCGACGCCGCCTATGACGTTATTTCCATGGACCGGGACGTGACCGTCCGCTCCGTGGATTGTGACGGCACGGTGACGGACAGCCTCTATGACATGACAAAACTGATGGAGAAGGACCAGTACACCCTGTTCCAGGGCGGCAACTGGGCCAAGGTCACCATCGAGACCGGCGTAAAGAACGGCCGGCATCTGCTGCTGGTGAAGGACTCCTTCGCCAACTGCTTTGTGCCCTTTCTGACGGAGGACTACGAGACCATCACCATGCTGGACCTGCGCTATTTCAACGATCCGGTGGAGGAGTTGATGGCCGAGCAGGGCACCACTGACGTGCTGATTCTCTACGAGCTGAGCAATTTTGCCGCCGACAGCAACCTTTTCAAACTGAACGATGGACAATAACCCTTGCATCGGGGGGATTTCCCCTGTATAATGAGAAAAAATCGCAAGGAGGGCCACCATGGAGCGCATCAGCAAGGAGAATTACTATCTGGACATTGCCGAGACGGTGCTGGAACGGGCCACCTGCCTGCGCCGGGTCTACGGCGCCATCATCGTGAAGAACGACGAGATCATCTCCACCGGCTATAACGGCGCGCCCCGCGGCCGCCGCAACTGCGTGGACATGGGCTACTGCACCCGGGAGGCGTTGATGGTGCCCCGGGGCGAGCGGTATGAGCTGTGCCGCAGCGTCCACGCTGAGGCCAATGCCATCATCTCAGCTGCCCGGCGGGACATGGTGGGCGCCACGCTGTATCTGGTAGGCCGCAACGCCCAGACCAAGGAGCTGCTGGGGGACGCCACCTCCTGCTCCATGTGCCGCCGCACGGTCATCAACGCCGGCATCGCCCGGGTGGTGATCCGCCGCACCCCCACCGAGTTTGAGGTGGTGGATGTGCAGGACTGGGTGGCCCAGGACGACCTGCCCGACCCCATACAGAACTGAATGACAAAACCCCACCGCCAAAAGCGGTGGGGTTTTTGTTGCGTGTTTCCGGTTTACAGCGCCCGGAACAGGGCCAGCAGGTCCGCCGGGGAGACGGCCTCATCGTAAGAGGCGGCGGTGATGCAGGCGATATAAGAGCCGTTCTTCACAAAGACCATGGTCTCATACAGGGAAACGTCACCCGTTGTACCGTCCAGCTTTAGAGCGGTACGGCTGCTGCCGGCAAAATCCAGGGTGGTCTTCTCCAGGTTGGCGACGTTGATGCCGGCGGAAGCCAGCACCTCGGGCAGACCTTTGAGACTGGCATCGGCATAGGCCTCCTCGTTCATCATAATGCCGCCCAGACTGCCCAGATCCTGCACCGTGATGTTGATGGAGGAATTATCTGTCTGGTTGAGGCAGTAGAGGTCATATACCGTGGAGCCGCCCTCCATCTGCTTTTTGAACGTCTCGTCGTCAAAGGTATCCGCTACCAGACCACCCAACTGGGCCAGCTGCTCATCGTTGGCGATGATCCAGTTGTCATCCAGCGTCAGCATAAGACCAAAGAAATCGCTGGTGTAGGTGCTGCCCTCCACCGTGCCCCGGTGGAATTCCGGATCCTGAGCGTCTTCGCTGCTCTGAGCGTCGTTTGGAGTCTGAGTCTCCTGACTGTTGCCGGTGTTCTCGGTGCTTTCGCCGCTCTGGGTGGGCGTTTTGTCCTCAACGGGGGCACTCTTTCCGCCGCAGGCCGCCAGACTTAGGGCCAGCACCAGAGCCAGCAGCAGGGCAACGGCTTTTTTCAGCATTTCGGTTCTCCTCTTTTCTCATCGTAAGCTTGTAGTGACGGCGCAATAATTCGCCGTTTCTCTACAAAAAGTATAGCAAAAAGAGCCCGCACCGTCAATAAGGGCGCAGAGCAGGATAAAAACAGCTCCCGCTGCCAACAGGCAGCGGGAGCTGTTTATTCACCTTACTTACTCGGTCACGAAGGGCAGCAGAGCGATCTGACGGGCCCGCTTGATGGCCTCGGTCAGCTGACGCTGATGCATGGCGCAGGTACCGGTGGTGCGGCGGGGCAGGATCTTGGAGCGCTCGCTGATGAAGCGACGCAGCTTGGCAGCATCCTTGTAGTCGATCCACTCGACCTTGTCAACGCAGAACTGGCAGACCTTTTTGCGCTTGCGGATATTACCGCGAGGCGCTCTATTTTCGCGTTCCATAGCCATGGAAGTTTCCTCCTTAAAAGATTTTGTCGTGTGTCCAGCACACATCAGAACGGCAGCTCGCCGTCCTCCTCATCGATCTCGGCAAAGTCGGACGTGCCGCCTACCGGAGCGCTGTAGCCGCCGGAAGGAGCGCCGTAGGCCGGAGCGCTGTAGCCGCCGCCGAAGCTTTCGCCCCGGTCAGCGCCGTCGCGCCGGCTGTCGCCGAAATAGATGTTGTCGGCAACGACCTCCGCGCTGCGGCGCTTGTTGCCGTCCCGATCCGTCCAGTCGCGCATCTGCAGCCGGCCCTCCACCACGGCCATACGGCCCTTGGCGAAGTACTTGGCCACGAATTCAGCGGTGGCGCGCCAGGCGACCACGTCGATGAAATCGGTCTCCTTCTCGCCGCTCTGGGACTTGAAGTCCCGGTCAACGGCCAGGGAGAAGCTGGTCACGGCTGTGCCGCTCTGGGTGCGGCGCAGTTCGGGATCCCGGGTCAGACGACCCATGATAAAAATCTTGTTCAGCATGTTGTTGCCTCCCTTACTCGCCTCTGCAGACGATCATGGAACGCATAATGCCCTCGGTAATGCCGAGGATACGGTCCAGCTCCCGGGGGAACTCGGGACCGCTGGTGAAGGACATCAGGACATAGTGACCTTCCGTCTTGTAGTCGATGGCGTAGGCCAGCTTACGCGTGCCCCACTCGTCTACGACCACGTTGGTACCATTCTGCTCAGCCAGAGCCTGGAACTTTGCCACGGTAGCGGCAATAGCCTCCTCACCCTGTGCAGGGTCGATGATATAAACGACCTCATAGTTGGCAGAAATCTTAGCCATACTCTTTTGCACCTCCTTTTGGACAAATGGCCCTCACTCTTTGGTGAGAGCAAGGATTTACCCGCTGATACGCGAGCCTATTTATTATACCGGATCGCCGGAAAAAGTCAAGCATATTTTGAACAAAACCGGGCTATTTCGGAAAAATAGGGGCGGTTTTCTGAAAAACCACCCCTGTTTTCACTCATTTCAGATCCCGTTTCACGCCCTCGGCGATGCGGTGGACGTCGGCCAGCGTGTTCATGGCCACGATCTGTTCCTTGTAGTAGTTGGCGTAAGCCACGCCCTTTAAGTACCAGCACAACTGCTTCCGGGCCTCCAACACGGCGATGTGCTCCCCCTTGTCCGCCGCCGCCAGTTCCACCTGGCGCACGGCCGTGTCGAACCGCTCCCGGAGCGGCGGCAGGGGCGGGATGGGCCGGCCCTCCAGGGCGGCCCGGGCCTGCTGGAAGATCCAGGGATTGCCGAAGCTGCCCCGGCCGATCATGGCCATGTCAGCCCCGGTGAAGTTCAGGATCCGCACCGCGTCTTCGCCGGAGAACACGTCGCCATTGGCAATGACGGGGATGGAGACCGCCTCCTTTACCTCCCGGATGGTGGTCCAGTCAGCCTGCCCGGCGTACATCTGGGTGCGGGTCCGGCCATGGACGGCGATGGCCGCCACGCCCACCTGCTCCAGCATTTTTGACAGCTCCACGGCGTTGATGCTGCCCTTGTCCCATCCCCGGCGCATCTTTACCGTGACGGGGACGGGGGAGGCCTTCACCACCGCCTCGGCCACCCGGGCGGCCTTCTCCGGGTCGCGCATCAGGGCGCAGCCGTCCCCGTTGGCCACCACCTTTCCCACGGGACAGCCCATGTTGATGTCGATGAAATCCGCCCCGGAGATCTCCGCGGCAATCTGGGCGGCCTCGGCCATGCAGACCGGGTCGCTGCCGAAGATCTGGGCGCTGGCGGGATGCTCACCGGGAAAGAGCTTCAGAAGGCCCCGGCTCTTCTGATCCTGGTAGCACAGAGCCTTGGAGCTGACCAGCTCCGTGGTGGTCATGCCAGCGCCCAGCTCGCAGCAGATCTGACGGAAGGCCAGGTCGGTGACACCGGCCATGGGCGCCAGAGCCAGGCGGGACGCAATATCCACATTGCCGATTTTCATAGGGGACCTCCTTTCGGTAAATAATAACGAATTATAACACAGACCGGAGAATAAAAAAAGGGGTGGAGCAGGAAACCTGCTCCACCAAGGCGGGACCATTATAGAAACGACACCACCAGCCAGATGGCGGCGATGGCGGCTGCGCCGCAGAGCCCGGCTATCAGGGGCGTCATATGAAACCGACGGCGGGGCACCGTGTGATAGCGGGTATAACTCTTGGCGATCTGCACGGCCTGGTCCACCAGCTGCTGGGAGCTGACGCCGCTATCCGCCGAGTCGTTGCGAATGATGAAAATTGCCTGCTCAAAAACGTGGGGGTCGGGGGAGTCCACCACGATCACCCGCCGGGAAATACCTTTTACCAAGAGTCTGTCCTCCTTTGCAATTTCTTATCTGAAGTATGGCTCACCGGCCCGGCAGTTATACCTGGGTTTTCTCATTTTCTCCCGGCATTGGCAGCTGCAGGACCAGCACGGCGCAGTCGTCGCTGAGGCCCTTGCGGCTGCGGGACTCACTGAGGATCAGGGATACCAGCGCGTTGACATCCCGACCCTGCCAACCGGCCAACAGGTTCTGCAGCCACTCGTCGTTGGTCTCGTCGGCGATACCGTCGGAGATCATGACAAAGAAACTGCCCGCCGGCAGGTGGAGACGGGTTACCTCCGGCGGATCACCTTGGAGACCGGCCGGCAGGTTCTGGCCGGTGATGCGGCTCACCGAGCCGGTGCGCTTGACGTAGGAGGGGGCGGCGCCATATTTATACACGGTGGCGGTGCCGCTGCTGCGCTGGAGGGCCAACAGATCAATGGTGGTGAAGCCGCCGCCGTCCTCGCCCCGCAGCCGCATGGCGCCGTTGAGGGTCTTCAGAGCCGGGCCGGGCTCGATGCCGGCGGCGAGGAACTGCTGAAGGAGACGGGCCGTCATGGCGGATTCCCGATGGGCGCTCTCCCCGCTGCCCATTCCGTCAGACAGGAGGAGGTATACCGTGGAGCCCACCTCAAAGGTGGCCAGATGATCGCCACAGAGCCGCTGGCCCTCCTTGGGCCGCAGGGCCGAGCCGATGCGGTAGCCCATGGGGGCAGCGACATTGGACACGGCGTGGACGGCGGAGCTGGCCAGGGCCTCGCCCAACTGCTGATACTGATCCTGGGCCTGCTGGCGCACCTCCAGCAGACGCTGGCGGTACTGGCGGCGCAGCAGGAAGGTTTTCAGCTCCCCGTTCACCGCCGTGAGAAAATCGGTGAAGTGGACGCAGCGGGAGGAAAAATAGAGGGGAAAATCCTGGGCCAGGGCCTGTCCCCGCCGGAGCAGCTTGGGACAGGCGTCATTAAAGGCATTGTATGTACTGTTGTAGTTCTGATGCCAGCAGCTGCTGCACAGCACGCAGCCCCGGCAGACCTGCTCGGCGGCCCGATCAAAGAGAACCGAGGGATTCTCCGGGGGCGGGGCGGCTGCTCCCCGGAAAAAGCTGTCGTACAGCTCCCGCAGTGCGGCGGCAGACTGGCGCAGCAGGGGGGATTCCAGGGCCGGTGTGGGTGCCGTACCAGGGGCCTTCAGCCGGGCGGGCCGGGGCATCCGGCGCAGCAGGGGGAGAGCCAGGAAGGTCCCCAGAACGGCCTCATAGAGGGCGGCGCCGGGGACGTCCGCCCGAAAGAGGATCGCCGAGGCGCCGGCAGCGAGACAATATGCTGAAATGGTCAGACCTCGCAGCTGGTTGCGGCACAGTACAGCCACGGCGGCGGAGCAGCCGTAGACCGCGCCCAGCAGGAGGCGGGGGCCGTTTGGAGCCAGATCCAGCAGAAGCCCCAGACAGGAGGCGGCGGCCACCGCCTGGGCCGGCTGCAGGTGCAGAGAGATCCACAGCGTCAGGGCGGCGGCCAGGATCCGGCCCAGGGAGACGGGACCCAGCAGAACCACCGGCTGGGCAGCGGCGGCCAACCCTGCCGCCAGAACGATAAGGGCCTCGTTCCCAGGCTGACGCCACAGATCCCGCCAGCACCAGATCGATCCGGCCAGGACAGCCAGGGAGGCCAGGCACCACATCCACTGTTCAGCGCTTCGATCCAGCAGATAGATGGATTGGACCAGAAACATCATGAAGCAGGCCGCAAAAGGGCGGAAGGAGGCGCGACGGTAGAATTTGGTGTCGCAGAAGGCGGTGTTGGCGGCAAAGATGAGAATGGCCCCGGCAAAGTGCCGCAGGCCGGATGGAAAGTCCAGGAATACCAGTGCGCCGCATCCGGCACCCACCAGACACAGCAGACCCGGCAATCTTGTGCCGGCGGCAGCCACCAGGGCCAGGGAAAAAGGGGCGTAGCCACCGGAGAGACGTCCGGCGGTCAGCAAAAACGGCAGGACCAGCTGCGCCGCCGGGACAGCAAGGGGTTTCAGCCGCCGCAGGAATAGCGGCGACGGGATCTTTTTCATGGACAGCCCTCCTTTTTGCCCCATTGTAGCGCCGTGCCGAAGCAAAACCTGTCGGGGAATGGGAGAAAAAAGAGGGGGCCGGAATTTTTTCAAATTCCGGCCCCTATGAGCAAATCTATTCAGTTTTCGGAGAAATATGCCCGGGCCTGGGAGATGTCCCGCTGGATCTGCTCCTTCAGCTCCGCCAGCGAGGCAAACTGGTGCTCGTCCCGGAGTCGGCGGCAGAAGTCCACCCGGATCCGCTGTCCGTACAGGTCGCCATCGAAGTCCAGCAGAAAGGTCTCCACCGACACGGTACCGTCGCTGCTGACGGTGGGCCGGGTGCCCACGTTGGTGACACCGGCGCAGCTGCGGCCATCCGGCAAATGGACCCGGGAGATGTAGACCCCATGGCCCGGCACAGACACATGGCCGGGCACGGAGAAATTGATGGTGGGAATGCCGATGGTTCGGCCGATCCGGCGGCCGTGGGTAACGGTCTGACTCAGACAGTGGCGGTGGCCCAGAAACTCCGCGGCCCGCTCCACATCGCCCCGTTCCACCAACGTGCGGATATAGGTGGAACTGACGGTGATGCCGTCGTGCTCCACCTTGGGGATGATGTCGCAGCCCAGGCCCAGCTCAGCGCATTTGGCCTGCAGCTTCTCCGGGTCGCCCTCGTTTTTATAGCCGAAGTGATAGTCGTGGCCCGCCACCAGATGGACGGCGCCGTATTTCTTCACCAGCAGCTCCGTGATGAAGTCCTGCCAGCCCATGGTCATCATGGCCCGGTCAAATGGCGCCATAATGACCTGGCAGATGCCGTAGATGCGCGCCATCAGGTCCCGGCGGTCCTCCGGGGAGTTGATGAGAAACACCGGCTTGCCGGTGACCACCTCCTTGGGGGGACGGTCAAAGGTAAAGACGGCAGGGGTGACGCCCAGTTGGGCGGCTCGCTCCACGGCCCGGCGCAGCAGGGCGCCGTGGCCCCGATGGACGCCGTCAAAAAAGCCCAGGGCGATGACAGTTGGTTGTTGATTCAAGGGATTTCACGCTCCGAAAAAGTTTTTGATGGAGGTCATAGTACCATCCTCCAGGCGGCTCAGACACAGGAACGAACCGTCCGTGCCATAGACTCGGTAGGTACCGTCCGGCAGTCCATCCTTCACGTAGAAGGGATTGCCGTTGCGGCAGAGAAAATCCACCCGGGGGTGGTCGATGTGGTAGGCGGGGTATTGGCGGAACAGGGAGTCGGTGGGCCGCAGGAGGGATTCCCCCTGCTCCTGGACCTGGGCCAGCGTGTGGCTCTCAGCCAACGTAAACCCGGCGGCCATCGTCCGCCGAAGGGAGGACATGCAGCCGCCACAGCCCAGGGCCGTGCCGATGTCGTGGCACAGGGTACGGACATAGGTGCCCTTGGAGCAGCGGATCCGCAGGGTAAAATCGGCGGAAGAGATCTGCTCCACCAGTTCCAGCTCATAGATGGTGACGGGCCGTGGCTTGCGGTCCACCTCCTTGCCCTGACGGGCCAGATCGTAGAGCTTCTGACCGCCGATCTTGATGGCACTGTACATGGGCGGCACTTGACAGATGGGACCGGTGAAATCCGGCAGAATAGCCCGGAGCTGATCCGCCGTGACGGACACAGGGCGCGCCTCCAGTGTGGTGCCGGTGGTGTCCTGGGTGTCGGTGACCAGCCCCAGGTGCAGGCCGGCCACATACTCCTTCTCACCGCTCTCAGCAAAGCTGACGGCCCGGGTGGCCTGTCCCACAAAGACGGGAAGAACACCGGTGGCCATGGGGTCCAGCGTTCCGGCGTGGCCCACTTTTTTCGTTTTCAGAATGCCCCGCAGCTTGGCGCACACGTCCATGGACGTCCAGCCGGCGCTCTTGTCGATGATGAGGATACCGTTCGCCATTTACGCCTCCGTTACGTCCGCCAAAGCCCGCAGGACAGCGGCCTTCACATCGGCCATGGTGCCGTCCACTGTGGCGCCGGCAGCGGCACGGTGCCCGCCGCCGCCCAGCTTGGCGCAGACGGCGCAGGCGTCCACCCGGGGACCGGAGCGGACGGAGATCTTGACGGTGCCGGGCCGAAGCTCCCGGAGGGTGATGCCGCAGTCGGTGCCCTCCACCAG
>CACZNU010000116.1 GCA_902782615.1 Oscillospiraceae bacterium
AGTAGTCGAACTGGGTCTGCACATAGGTGAAGCCGTTGATGCGGCTGATGATCTGGGCGGCGTCCTTGCCCAAGCCGTTCAGGATCACGCGCAGGGGCTCCTTACGAGCCTTGTTGGCGTTCTTCACGATGCCGATGGCGCCTTCAGCGGCGGCGAAGGACTCGTGGCCGGCCAGGAAAGCAAAGCACTTGGATTCGTCGCTCAGCAGCATGGCACCCAGGTTGCCGTGGCCCAGACCTACCTTGCGGTCTTCGGCTACGGAGCCGTCGATGCAGAAGGCCTGGAGGCCCACACCGATCATCTTGGCAGCCTCGGCAGCCGTCTTGACGCCGGACTTGATGGCGATAGCAGCGCCCACGGTGTAAGCCCAGCAGGCGTTCTCAAAGCAGATGGGCTGAATGCCCTTGACGATCTCATAGGGGTCAAAGCCCTTGGACTGGCAGATCTCGCGGCACTCCTCCACGGAGCCGATGCCGTACTGGGCGAGGACGCCGTTAATCTTGTCGATTCTTCTCTCGTAACTTTCAAACAGAGCCATTCTCTCGTCCTCCTCCCTTATTCCTGACGCGGGTCAATGTACTTGACAGCGGCGTCCCACTGGCCATAGTGGCCGGTAGCCTTCTGCAGGGCGATGTTGGCATCCTCGCCCTTCTTGATGAAATCCATCATCTTGCCCAGATTGATGAATTCATAGCCGATCACTTCGTTGTCCGCATTCAGAGCCATCTTGGAGCAGTAACCCTCGGCCATCTCCAGATAGCGGGGGCCTTTCTCACGGGTACCGAACATGGTGCCCACCTGAGAACGCAGACCCTTGCCCAGATCCTCCAGGGAGGCGCCCACGGCCAGGCCGTCCTCGGCGAAGGCAGACTGTGTACGGCCATAGACAATCTGCAGGAACAGCTCACGCATGGCGGTGTTGATGGCGTCGCACACCAGGTCGGTGTTCAGCGCCTCCAGGATGGTCTTGCCGATGAGGATCTCGGAGGCCATGGCGGCGCTGTGGGTCATGCCGGAGCAGCCGAGAACCTCAACAAGGGCCTCCTCAATGATGCCGTTCTTCACGTTCAGCGTCAGCTTGCAGGCGCCCTGCTGGGGTGCGCACCAGCCAATGCCGTGAGTAAAGCCGGAAATGTCGCTGATATCCTTGGCCTGGACCCACTTGCCCTCCTCGGGGATGGGAGCCGGGCCGTGATACGCGCCCTTAGCCACAGGACACATGTGCTGAACTTCGGTCGTGTAGATCATAATGACGATGTTCCTTTCTATCGATATTAATCATGAAATTGCTTTGTTGATTATATCAAATGGCGCAGTCGATTGCAAGAATCCGCAGCGATTCTCTTACCGGGCCACAAAACCAATCTTGCGCTGGACCTTGCTGAGCGTTTTATTGGCCAGATACTGAGCCCGCTGGGCGCCGGTTTTATAGACGTTCTCCAAGTATGCCTTATCCGCCATGATGCGTTCCGACTCCTCCCTGATCGGGCGGAACAGCTCCACCACAGCCTCGCCGACAGCCGGCTTGAACACGCCGTATCCCTGGCCGGCAAACGCCGCTTCGGCCTCCTGCATTGTTTTGCCGGTGGCGGCACAGTAGATGGTCAGCAGGTTGGAAATTCCCGGCTTGTTCAACTTGTCGAACTTCACCGCCGTCTCACAGTCCGTGACAGCGCGCTTGAACTTCTTCATGATGACCTCCGGCGGATCCATCAGGTTCACGCAGCCTTCGGGCATGGATTTGCTCATCTTCGTGGCTGGATCATCAAGAGACATGATGCGAGCCCCCATCTTGGGGATAAACGGCTCCGGCAGAACAAAGGTATCACTGTATAGGCCGTTGAATCGAACGGCGATGTCACGGGTCAACTCCACGTGCTGCTTCTGGTCTGCGCCAACAGGCACAAGATCCGTCTGGTAGAGCAAGATATCTGCCGCCATCAGCACAGGGTAGGTGAAAAGACCCGCTGTGATGTTGTCGGCATGCTGCTGGGATTTGGCCTTGAACTGGGTCATGCGGCTCAGCTCACCGAACTGGGTATAGCAGCCCAGAATCCACGCCATCTCCGCGTGCTGGGGCACATGGCTCTGGATAAACATGATATTCTTCTCTGGATCCAGGCCGCAGGCGATGTACTGTGCCAGTTGGGCTACGGAACGCTTACGCAGTGTGGCCGGATCCTGGCGAACGGTAATGGCATGCTCGTCCACAATACAGAACAGGCAGTCATATTCATGCTGAAGGGCAACCCAGTTGCGAATGGCCCCCATATAGGAGCCCAGCGTCAATTCACCGGAGGGCTGAATGCCGCTGAAGATCCGTTTCTTTCTCTCCTCCATATTCTTCACGCTCCTTTTCCGGTTCATACAAATAATGATTTATTTTACCACGCAACATGTCGCAATGCAAGAAATGGTTGATTCATTGTTGA
This sequence comes from Oscillospiraceae bacterium, assembly GCA_902782615.1. Classification (GTDB taxonomy): domain Bacteria; phylum Bacillota; class Clostridia; order Oscillospirales; family Oscillospiraceae; genus Vescimonas. The sequence continues at coordinate 2,433 of CACZNU010000116.1, forward strand.
CTTTTTCTCCGGATAAAATATAATATATGAGTGATTTTTTTGCTTATACACAGGAGGTAATCCCATGACGGTTGATCATAGCTATTTTGCTGAAATGGAGGCCAAAATCCCCCACGGAAAGGTGCGGACCCGCTTCGCCCCCTCTCCTACCGGCTACATGCATGTGGGCAATCTGCGCACCGCCCTCTACACCTGGCTCATCGCCCGGAGCAATGACGGCACCTTCATCCTTCGCATTGAGGACACTGACCAGGGCCGTCTGGTGGACGGTGCGGTGGACGTGATCTACCGCACCATGGCCGAGTGCGGTCTGACCCACGATGAGGGTCCGGACGTGGGCGGACCCGTGGCTCCCTACATTCAGTCCCAGCGGCGGGACACCTATGGCCGCTACGCCCATCTGCTGGTGGAAAAGGGCCACGCATACTACTGCTTCTGCGAGAAGACGGAGTCCGAAGAGGACAGCGGCGAGTTCGGCCGTGCCGCCGATCCCTGCCGCAATCTGTCCCCCGAGGAGGTGCAGGCCAAGTTGGATACCGGCATGCCCTATGTGATCCGTCAAAAGATCCCCAGCCAGGGCACCACCACCTTCCATGATGCCATCTTTGGCGATATCACAGTAGAGAACAGTACGCTGGACGACCAGGTGCTGCTGAAGCGCGATGGCCTGCCCACCTACAACTTTGCCAACGTGATCGACGACCACCTGATGGGCATTACCCATGTGGTCCGGGGCAGTGAGTATCTGGCCTCCGCACCCAAGTATAATCTGCTTTACGAGGCCTTCGGCTGGGAGGTTCCCACCTACGTCCACTGCTCCCCCGTCATGCGTGACGCCCAGAACAAGATGTCCAAGCGCCACGGCGATCCCAGCTATGAGGATCTGAAGGCGGAGGGCTATCTGACCGAGGCCATTCTCAACTACGTGGCTCTGTTGGGCTGGAGCCCCAAGGGTAATCTGGCAGAGCAGGAGATCTTTTCCCTCCCGGAGCTTGTAAAGGCATTTGACATGACAGGCATTTCCAAGTCCCCAGCCATCTTTGACCGGGCCAAGCTGGATCATTTCAATGCTGTATACCTGCGCAATCTCTCTCCCGAGGGTTTTCACAAGGTGGCTCTGCCCTACATCCGACAGGCCGTCAAGGGCGAACAGTTTGACACGGCTTCCATCGCTGCCCTGCTCCAGGCCCGCTGCGAAAAGCTGACCGACATTCCCGAAAAGCTGGACTTCTTCGATCAGCTTCCGGAATATGATATCGACTTCTTCACCAACAAGAAGTCCAAGACCAACCCAGACGTGTGCCGCGCCATGCTCCAGGCCGCTATTCCCGTTCTGGAGACGCTTCCCCAGTGGACCAGCGAATCCATCCACGACGCGCTGATCGACCTGGCCGCCAGACTGGAGGTCAAGAACGCCACGTTGATGTGGCCGGTGCGCATCGCCGCTGCCGGCAAGCTGGTAACCCCCGGCGGCGCCGTGGAGATCTGCCAGATCCTTGGCCGCGAAGAGACCCTTCGCCGACTGCGCGCAGGTCTTGCCAAACTGGAGGCGTAATAAATTGGCTTCGGAATCAATGGGCCCAGCTGCTGGCGATTTACCGGTCAGATGACTTTTCCCGGTATCTGCGGGACACAGCGGTCGCTTTTTCTGTCATTATGATCGCCTCCTATGTGCTGGGTCGGTTGTCTCCCACTCTTTCCGCTAATGTGGCCGAACAGTTCACCAATATGGTGGCAGATTCCGGCATTGCCGATGAGAGCGGCCCGCTCCGCGCCATTTCTATATTCATCCACAACGTGCGGGCTGCCATGACGGCTGTTCTATACGGTTTTGTTCCCTATCTCTTTTTGCCGGCTGTCGTATTGGGGACCAACTCCATGATCCTCGGTTTCGTTGGCGCGCACTACGTCAACAGCGGCCGGCCGATCCTGCTGTATCTGGCCGCCATCGTGCCTCACGGGATCTTTGAAATCCCTGCCCTTGTGCTGGTCATGGCCTGCGGGCTCTATTTGTGTGCCTGTCTGGTGCGCCGGATCCGCACAGGTGAACGGCAGATCGTAAAGCAGGCCATCTCCCGGATTTTGCGTCTGATATTGTTTCATATCCTGCCGCTTCTGTTTCTGGCGGCGCTGATCGAAGCCTACGTCACCGGCGCCATTTTGCAAATCCTGCAGTAACTCATTCAGCCCTAAGAAAGGAATGATACCCATGCAAACCAACTCCGTCAACATCCCCGAAATCTTCGGCAGCATGGTCTTCAGCGAGGAACAGATGCAGCAGCGTCTTGGCCCGGAGATCTATGTAGCCTGGAAGCGTTGCATCCGTCAGGGATCCCCCCTCGACCGCTCCATTGCCAACGAAATCGCCTGTGCCATGAAGGATTGGGCCATTGAAAAGGGAGCCACCCACTATACGCACTGGTTCCAGCCCATGACCGGCTATACCGCCGAGAAGCATGACAGCTTTATCTCTCCCACCGGCGACGGCAAGGTCATCATGGAGTTGAGCGGCAAGGAGCTGTCCCGGGGCGAAACAGACGCCTCCAGCTTCCCCTCCGGCGGACTGCGCGCCACCTTTGAGGCACGCGGCTACACCGCCTGGGATCCCACCTCCTACGCTTTCATTAAGGACAGCACTCTCTATATCCCCACGATCTTCTGCTCCTACAGCGGTGAAACGCTGGACAAGAAGACCCCCTTGCTGCGCTCCATGCGGGAGCTGGATCGCCAGTGTGTCCGTATCCTGCGACTGTTCGGCAACACGGAGGTCCGCCATGTCACGCCCCAGGTAGGGCCGGAGCAGGAATACTTCCTGATCGACCGGGAGATGTATGAGCGGCGCGAGGACCTGAAGCTTTGCGGCAGAACTCTTTTCGGTGCCAAGCCCCCCAAGGGCCAGGAGCTGGATGACCACTATTACGGTGCCATCAAACCCCGTGTGGCGGCCTTCATGCATGAACTGGACACCGAGCTGTGGAAGCTGGGTGTCCCAGCCAAAACGGAGCACAACGAGGTAGCACCCGCACAGCATGAGCTGGCACCGGTTTACTCCGACGCCAACTCCGCCTGCGACTATAACCAACTGACCATGGAGCTGCTGAAAAAAGTGGCGGCCCGTCATGATCTGGTCTGTCTGCTCCATGAGAAACCCTTTGCCGGCGTTAACGGCAGCGGCAAGCACGACAACTGGTCCCTCTCCACGGATACGGGTGAGAACCTTTTGAAGCCGGG
>CACZNU010000117.1 GCA_902782615.1 Oscillospiraceae bacterium
CAGGCACTTGCGGAACTTGATGCCGGCGCACTTGCCGCCCTCGGTGACGATCTCGGTCTGGCCCCAGCCGGCGTGGATGGTGATGCCATCCTTCTCGCACTCGCTGCGGTCTTCCACGCCCATGGGCATCTCGTCGTAGGACTCCAGGCAGTACAGGTCCACACTCTCAGCGCCGCAGCGGACGGCGGTGCGGGCCACGTCGGCGCCGATGTTGCCGCCGCCGATGACCACCACCCTGCCCTCCAGCTTCTGGGGCCCGTCGATGTTGACCTTCTTGATGAAGTCGATACCGGGAATGACGCCCTGGGCGTCGTCACCGGGCACGTTCAGCTTGCCGCCGGACTGGAGGCCGACAGCCACGAAGAAGCCCTTAAAGCCCTGGTCACGGAGCTGCTGGATGGTCACGTCCTTGCCGACCTCCACGCCGCAGCGGAATTCCACGCCCATCTCCTTGAGAATGTCGATCTCGGCCTCCACCACGTCCTTCTCCAGGCGGAAGCCGGGGATACCGTTCATCAGCATGCCGCCGGGGCGGGACGCTTTGTCGAACACCACGGGGCTGTAGCCCTTCTCGGCCAGGAAGTAGGCGCAGGTCATGCCGGCAGGGCCGGCGCCGATGATGGCGATCTTCTCGGGATAGGGCTTGCCGGTCTGGTTCAGCATGGGCGGGATGTAGCGGGTCTCGGCGTGCAGGTCGTGGTCGGCGATGAAGCGCTTGACCTCGTCGATGGCTACAGCCTGATCCAGGGTGCCGCGAGTGCACTCGGTCTCGCAGGCGTGGTTGCAGATGCGGCCGCAGACGGCGGGGAAGGGATTCTCCTTCTTGATCAGCTGCAGAGCCTCGGTGTATCTGCCCTGGGCGGCCAGACGCAGATAACCCTGGACGGCGATATGGGCCGGGCAGGCGGTCTTGCAGGGGGCGGTGCCGGTGGCCACGGTGTCCTCCCGGTTCTCACGGTAGTCCACGTTCCAGTCCCGGCTACTCCACAGGGAGTCGGACATCTTCTTATAGTGCTCCTGGGGCAGGGGCTCCTTGGTGCACAGCTTCTGGCCCAGCTTCAGGGCGTTGGCGGGGCAGTTCTCCACGCACTGGCCGCAGGCCACGCACTTGGTCTCGTCGATCTCCGCGGCGAAGTTGGAGCGGATCACGTCACGGGCGCCGAACATCAGACCCACGCGCAGGCCGAAGCAGGCGCAGGAGCAGCAGTTGCAGATGGCGGAGCTTTCGCCGGCCTCCTCAATGTTAGGCATATCGTGCATGAGGCCGTTGTCCTCGGCCCGCTTCAGAATCTCCAGGACCTCCTCCCGGCTCACCTGACGGGCGCGGCCGGTGCGGATATAGTGCTCGGCACCCTTGCCCATCTGGATGCACATGTCCTCCTCCAGATGGCCGCAGCCGTCGCCGATGCTGCGGCGGGCAGCGCGGCAGGAACAGGGGGACACGGAGAAGGTGTCGTACTTGTTCAGATAGTAGGACAGCTTGTCGTAGTCGTTGACGCCGGGGATATCCTTGATAGAGCTTTCAATGGGCACCACACGCATCAGGCCGTAGCCATTGGGCAGCATGGGTGCCATGTTGGCCATGCGGATGCGGGTGTACTCCTCAAAGGCGCGGCCCACCTCCGGGTGCTCCTTCAGCAGGGTCTGGTTGTTCACCAGCATCTCCATGATGCCGGGGGCAAAAATCTGCATGTAGAAGCGGTCCTTGCCATCGGTCTTGTCAGTGGTGACGCGGAACACGCCGATCCAGGCCAGGTGCTCGGCGATCTTCTGGACCTCCTCCACCGGCTTGCCCACCTTCTTGGCCAGATACTCGGCGGTACGCTCCTTGCGCAGGCCCGCCGCAATGGCCACGTCGGCCTCGTCATCGGTGAGAATGGAGGCCAGGGAATAGTACTCGGGGGCGTTCTCGTCGATCTTGTTGATCATGCCGGTGAGGCCGCCCACCACCTTACAGAGCTTGACGATCTTTTCTCTCAGTTGCTGTGCCATTTACTTGTCCTCCTCTTTCCATTCATGCACCTGCTGCTCCAGCCAGTGGCACCAGGCGTCCATCCCCTCGCCTGTCTTGGCGCAGATGGGGAAGATTTTCAGATTGGGGTTGCGCATGTGGGCGTATTCCTGCACCTTCTCCAGGTCGAAGTCGAAGTAGGGCAGCACGTCGATCTTGTTGATGAGCAGTACGTCGCACACGGTGAAGATCAGGGGATACTTCAGAGGCTTGTCATGTCCCTCCGGCACGGAGAGGATCATGGCGTTCTTCACGGCGCCGGTATCGAACTCCGCCGGGCACACCAGGTTGCCCACGTTCTCCAGCACCACCAGGTCCAGATCCTCGGTGCCGATCTCCTTCAGGCCCTGTTCCGTCATGCCGGCGTCCAGATGGCACATGCCGCCGGTGTGGATCTGGATGCTCCTGACGCCGGTGGCGGCAATGGTCTCCGCATCCACGGCGGAGTCGATATCCGCCTCCATGACGCCGATCTTCATCCGGTCCTTCAGCCGGGCGATGGTGCTCATCAGTGTGGTGGTCTTGCCGGCACCGGGGGAGCTCATCAGGTTCAGA
>CACZNU010000118.1 GCA_902782615.1 Oscillospiraceae bacterium
CATGGATGGTCCCTCTTAATGCTGCTCGGTTCCCCGCCTGACATGATTCGTGGGTATCCATTGCGCGAGACCGGCTCCGCAGCTGCATGCGGAGGAGCTGTCGTGCAAATCATTGTACTACAATTTGCTGCCCTTGGCAACAGAAAATTCTGCCCTTACGGGCCGACCTGCAGGTTATAGGCCTTGCGGGTGGCGTTGAAGCGGACCAGGAACACCACAGCGGCCACAAAGACCACGATCAGGCAGATGATGACCAGCGGTGGCAGCAGAACCAGCACATGGGCGGCCAGGGAGCAGATCACATACAGCTTCCAGACCTTCATCAGCCCCTCCTGTCCCAGGGAGACGCCCTGGTTGCGCTCCACGTCGGCGATGCCCTGAAGGATCAGATAGCTGACGTAGAAGGAGACCAGGGTGGCAACAATATTCAGCACCCAGCTGATGATGCCCAGCTTCGTATCGCCCATGAAGATCTCCAGGAGCCATACGGCGCCGGTGTAGACCGCCATGCCCAGGCACCAGGGCTTGGCCAGAGGAAAGTGCTCGCCCTTGTCGGAAAGATCGTTGAGGCCGGAGTAGATAAGGCAGTAGCCGGCCCAATCGGGGAGGATGTTCAAGGTGTGACCCTTGATGGTGAGATTGAAATTGATAAAAATCAGCAGAAAGCCGAAGAAGAGCTTGTCCATGAAAGCGCCTCCTTTGTAAAAGAGATTACCATTATTTTATCATGCCCGGCACACGGGGTCAAGATACGAAAAGGACCGGTGGTAACCGCCGGTCCTTTTAACGCGATCCGGGGGATCAGAGCTTCCGATGGGCAGAAAAGTATTCCCGCGTCAGCCTCGCCACCACGGGACTGAGCAGCATGAGGGCGATCAGGTTGGGGATGGCCATGAGACCGTTCAGCGTGTCGGCAATGGCCCAGGCCAGAGACAGCTTGATGCTGGAGCCGATGACCACGAAGACCACGAAAACCGCCAGAAAGTTTTTGGTGACCCGGGGACCGGCCAGAAACTCCCAGCAGCGGACACCGTACAAACCCCAGCTGAGGATGGTGGACAGGGCGAGCATACTAAGGCAAACGGCTACAATCAGGGCGGGGAGGGGGCCACCGAAGGTGGAGTGGAAACCGCCGATGGTGATGGCGCCGGAGACGCCAGCGATGTTGCCGGTGCCGATGGAGGCGGCCAGGGCGGTGCACATGGCCTTGAAGGGGAAGATGGAGCCCCGGGCGGCTGTATTTTTCTGGAAGGCCCGGCCGATGGTGTTTTTCAAAGCGTGGCCGAAGTGGGTGAACTGGGGGAACCGGGTCAGAACGGACAGCAGCAGACCGGCTCCCAGGATCAGGATCATGGCCGGCGCGCCCCAGACGATGCCGTTGAGCCATTCGTTGGCTGTTTCAATCCGGGTGACAAAGGTTTCCATGGGATACCTCCTTGAGAGAATAGGCGGGGGATTCAGCAGGACCCCGCACAAAAAGATGGGGTATTATATGGACTGCGGAAGCAAAAAACAAGTGGATTCGGAGAAAGCTTTTCCAATTTGTGAACTTTGACGGCTTTTCAGAGGGACTCTTGCTTTTTGCAAAAAAGTATTTATAATAAATAAGTTAGAAATTCATTTTGTCGTGCCAAAACCGGCACAGACGGGAAAAGAAGGTATATTTGTATGACAAAAATTGACATCGTGTCCGGTTTCCTGGGAGCCGGCAAGACCACCCTCATCAAGAAAATGCTGGCCGAAGCCTACAAGGGCGAAAAGCTGGTGCTTATCGAGAACGAGTTCGGCGAGATCAGCATCGACGGCGGCTTCCTGAAGGATTCCGGCGTGCAGATCAGCGAGATGTCCTCCGGGTGTATCTGCTGCTCTCTGGTGGGCGATTTTGCCACCGCTCTGAAGGACGTGAAGGCTCAGTTCCAGCCGGACCGCATCCTCATTGAGCCCTCCGGTGTGGGCAAGCTCAGCGATGTGATCGTGGCGGTGGAGGACACCGTGAAGGACGTGCCGGATATGAAGCTCAACAGTTTCGTCACCGTGGCCGACGCCGGCAAGGTGAAGGTCTACATGAAGAACTTCGGCGAGTTCTACAACAACCAGATCGAGTCCGCCGGCACCATCATCCTCTCCCGCACCCAGAAGATCAGCCAGGAAAAGCTGGAGGCAGCCGTGGCCCTGCTCCGGGAGAAGAATCCCGACGCCGCCATCCTGACCACCCCCTGGGACCAGCTGGACGGCAAGACCATCCTCTCCGCCGTGGAGAAGATCTCCCTGGCCGACGAGATGCTGGCCAAGATGCGCGCCGAGCATGAGGCCGAGGAGGCCGAGCACGAGCATGAGCACCATCATCATGACCATGACGATGAGCATGAGCATCATCACGACCACGATGAGGAGCACGAGCATCATCATCACGACCACGATGAGGACCACGAGCATCATCATCACGACCACGATGAGGAGCACGAGCACCATCATCACCATGACGGTGAGGAGTGCGACGATCCCAACTGCGCCTGCCACCACGGCCATCACCATCACCACCATCACGCCGACGAGGTGTTCACCAGCTGGGGCGTGGAGACCGTGAAGCGCTACACCGAGAGCGACATCAACGCCATCCTCACCGCCCTGGACAGCGGCGACTACGGCGCCATCCTCCGCGCCAAGGGCATTGTGGCTGCCGAGGACGGCAAGTGGATCCACTATGACTACGTGCCCGAGGAACACGAGGTGCGTTTCGGCCCGGCGGATTATACCGGCCGGATCTGCGTCATCGGCTCGGAGCTGAAAGAGGACAAGCTGAAAGAGCTGTTCCGACTGTAAGGAGAGAAACAAGACCCCATGGATATTCCTGTCTATTTGATCGCCGGATTTCTGGACGCCGGCAAGACCAATTTCATCAACGGCATCCTCCAGGACGGTTTTGCCGCGGACGACCGGACGCTGCTGATCTGCTGTGAGGAGGGCGAGGAGGAGTACGATCCCAAGGTTCTGGACAACGTGTTCACCTATAAGATCGAGGACTCCGAGCAGATGACGCCGGACTTCTTCAAAAAGCTGGAGAAGCAGTATCGTCCCAAGCAGGTCATCATCGAGTACAACGGCATGTGGATGATCGAACCCCTGTACCGCAATGGCCTGCCCGCCAACTGGATCCTCTATCAGATCATGACCCTGGTGGACGCCAATACCTTTGAGATGTACGTCAAGAACATGGGCCAACTGATGATGGAGAAGATCACCAACGCGGACATGCTGATCTTCAACCGCTGCAACGAGGAGCTGCGCGCCGCCCTGCGGTCCCGTAACCTCCGCATGGTGAACCGCCGGGCCGACATCTACCTGGAGAATACCGACGGCACCAGCGAGGAGTACGTCACCGAGGACATGAGACCCTTCGACCTGTCGGGCGGCACGCTGAACGTGCCCGACGAGGACTACGGCATCTGGTATGTGGATCTGATGGACCATCCCGACCGCTACGACGGCGTGACCGTCACCTTCAAGGCCCTGATGTGTCACTCCAAGAAATACAAGGGCACCGACGTGCCGGGCCGCTTTGCCATGGTCTGCTGCGAGAACGATATGCAGTTCCTGGCGTTGGTTGCCAAGGGCAAGGGTATGGAGAAGTTCAAGGACCGTGACTGGGTGGAGATCACCGCCACCGTCAAGAAGGAGCAGTCCCCCGCCTATCAGGGGGAGGGCCCTGTGCTGTACGTCAGCAAGGTGGGCTACTGTCAGAAGCCCAAGGAGGAAGTCGTTTCCTTCTGAAAACAACAAAAAAGAGAGCCATGAGAATGGCTCTCTTTCTTTTATGCGATCTCAATATACTGCGCGTCGCTGCGGCGCAGAGCGATCACGGTGTCCAGCACGGCATAGGCCACCGGATCACCGAAGGGACTCTCCTGTAGCGCAGTGACCTCGGCGCCGGGGAGAAAGCCCAGCTCCTGCAGCCTGACGCGCTTGACGCCGCCCAGGGATACCGCCGTGATGCGGGAGCTCTGTCCCACGCCCAGTTGCGCCAATGTTCTTGCCATAGGTGTGCGACCTCCTTCACCGCTGCACCAGTCTATGCGGTGGGGAGGGAAGGAAGTTACAGCCAGCTCTGGTCGAAGCCATAGGGGCGGGGGCCGAAGCGCCGCCGGTGGCGGATGGAGCGAGGCCCCAGCGAGGAAGGGCCCCGGTTGTCAGTCCGGAACGGACTGGGAATCGGCTGGCGCGACGGGGACGAAAGAGGCAACAGGATAAAGAGTAATTACAGCCAGCTCTGGTCGAAGCCGTAGGGTAGTAATTCCCGCAGAGCAAACTTCTTCGCCTCGCCCTTGCCGTTGAGACAGATGACCTCGATCTCCGGAGAGAACTCCATCATCACCTGGCGGCAGGTGCCGCAGGGGACGCAGTAGTCCTCGGACCGGCCGGCGATGGCGATACGGACAAAGTCCCGATGGCCCTCGCTGACGGCCTTGAAAATGGCGGTGCGCTCGGCGCACATGGTGGCGCCATAGGCGGCGTTTTCAATGTTGCAGCCGGTGAACACGGTGCCGTCGCTGCACTCCAGAGCGGCGCCTACCGGGAAGTGGGAGTAGGGGATATAGGCCATGTCCAGCATGTCGATGGCTTTCTGGCACAGCTCCTTTTCGGTCATGGAAAAGTCCTCCTTCAATAAGAGATGGGAAAAGGGCGGCGGAGTATTCCGCCGCCCCTCTATTGTAATGGGAAAGTTATGATCCGTCAAGTGAGGGGGTTATCCCAACTCTGCCTGACCGGTGTAGAGTTGGTAGTACCGGCCGTGCTGATCCAGCAGGTGTCGGTGGTCGCCCCGCTCGATGATCTGGCCCTGCTCCAGCACCAAAATGGCCTGGGCATTGCGGACGGTGGAGAGCCGGTGGGCAATGACGAACACGGTGCGGCCCTCCATCAGGGAGTCCATGCCCTTCTCGATCAGCTTTTCGGTGCGGGTGTCGATGGAGGAGGTGGCCTCATCCAGGATCAGCACCGGGGGATCGGACACCGCCGCCCGGGCGATGGCCAGCAGCTGCCGTTCGCCCTGGCTCAATGAGCCGCCGTTGTCGGTGAGAACGGTGTCGTAGCCTTGGGGCAGGTGGCGGATGAAGGTGTCCGCGTTGGCCAGACGGGCCGCGGCCCGGACCTCCTCGTCGGTGGCGTCCAGCTTGCCGTAGCGGATGTTGTCGGCCACGGTGCCGGTGAACAGCCTGGTCTCCTGCAGCACGATGCCCAGGGACCGGCGGAGGGATTCCTTCCGGATCTCCTTGACGTCGATACCGTCGTAGGTGATGGTGCCGTGCTGGACGTCGTAGAAGCGGTTGATGAGGTTGGTGATGGTGGTCTTGCCGGCGCCGGTGGAGCCTACAAAGGCGATCTTCTGGCCCGGCTCGGCCCACAGGGACACGTCGTGAAGCACCTGCTTGCCCTCCACGTAGCTGAAGTCCACGTCGTGGAACCGGACGTCGCCCCGCAGCTCCACCAGCGTGCCGTCAGGCCGTTTCCAGGCCCAGTAGCCGGTGCGGCGGTCGGTTTCGGTGAGGACGTCGCCGTTCTTCTCCACCCGAACGATGACGGTGCCGCCCTCGTCCACCTCCGGCTCCTCCTCCATGACGGCAAAGATGCGCTCGGCGCCGGCCACGGCGGCCAGGATCACGTTGACCTGCTGGCTGATTTGGGCCACGGGCTGGGACACCTGGCGCACGTACACCAGGTAGGCACCCAGGGAGCCGATGTCCAGCATGCCGGCCAGAGCCAGCAGACCGCCCAGACAGGAGGTGACGGCGTAGTTGATTCGGCTCAGATTGGCCATGGCGGGCATCATGGAGCCGGCATAGGCCTGGGCCGTGGTGGCGGCGTCGCGATAGGCCACGTTCAGCTCGTTGAAGTGGGAGATGGCCTTTTTCTCGTGGTTGAAAACCTTGATGACCTTCTGGCCCTCGATCATCTCCTCAATATAACCGTTGACGGCGCCCAGACTGCTCTGCTGCCGCTGGAAATTGGTGCGGCTGCGGCCGCCCACAAACTTCACCACGAAGCCCATCATCAGGAGGAAGAATACGGTGACCAGGGTCAGCGCCCAGTTCAGCACGAACATCATAATGAGGGTGCCGACGAAGGTGAGAATGTTGGACAGAATGCTGGCCAGGGAGTTGTTGATCAGCTCGCTGACAGTGTCGATGTCGTTGGTAAAGCGGCTCATCAGGTCGCCGGACTGATGACTGTCAAAGTATTTCAGGGGCAGGGTCTGCAGCTTGTTGAACAGGTCCTGCCGCAAGGTGGCCACCGTCTGCTGGGAGACGTGGACCATGATGCGGGCATAGGCATAGGAACAGATGGCGCTGCCCAAAAACAGGACGCCCATGAGAATCAGCACACGGGCCAGGCCGGCAAAGTCGCCGGGGATGATATAGTCGTTGATGACGGGCTTGAGCATATAGCTGGAGGCAATGCTGCCCAGGGAACTGAGCACCAGGCAGACCATGACGATCACCAGTTGAAGCTTATACTTGCCCACGTAGCGGAGCAGCTTGGACACGGTACCCTTCAAATCCTGGGGACGCTGGTAGCCGTGGCCCTGCCGGCCGTGAGGACCGCCCTTGGGGCGGGAATTGTTGTTGTTCTCAGCCATCGATGCTCACCCCTTCCTGCTGGGACTGATAGACCTCGCGGTAGATCTGGTTGGTGGCCATCAGCTCATCGTGGGTACCCACGCCGGAGATCTTGCCGTCGTCCAGGACGATGATGAGGTCGGCGTCCATGACGGAGGTGATCCGCTGGGCGATGATCAGCTTGGTGGTGCCGGGCAGGGTGGTGCGCAGGCCCTCCCGGATCCTGGCGTCGGTGGCGGTGTCCACGGCGGAGGTGCTGTCATCCAGAATCAGGATCTTGGGCTTGCGGAGAATGGCCCGGGCAATGCAAAGCCGCTGCTTCTGTCCGCCGGAGACATTGGCGCCGCCCTGCTCGATGCGGGTGTCATAGCCCTCCGGCATCTTGTCGATAAATTCATCGGCGCAGGCGATGGCGCAGGCCTCGCGCAGCTCGGCGTCAGTGGCGTCGGCGCGGCCCCAGCGGAGGTTTTCGGCGATGGTGCCGGAGAAGAGGGTGTTCTTCTGGAGCACCATGGCGCAGCCGTCTCGGAGAGCCTCCATGGTATATTCCTTCACGTTGTGGCCGCCCACGGACACGCTGCCCTTCGTGGCCTCATACAGCCGGGGGATCAGACTTACCAGGGTGGTCTTGGCGCTGCCGGTGCCGCCGAGGATGCCTACCGTCATGCCGCTGCGGATATCCAGACTGACGTCGTCCAGGTTCCAGGCCTCGGCGGTGGGATGGTATTTGAAGTAGACGTGATGGAAGCGGATAGAGCCGTCGGCCACCGTCAGCGCCGGATCGGCCTGGGCGTCGGTGATCTCCGGCTGCTCGTCCAACACCTCGATGATACGCTTGGCGCAGGCGATGGAACGGGTCAGCATCATCAGCACCATGGAGACCATCATCAGACTCATGAGGATCTCGCTGGCGTAGGTGAAGAAGGCGATCAGCTTGCCGGAGAGCATCATGCCGCTGTAGACGTAGTGACCGCCGATCCACATGATGGCTACGATGGTGCCGCCCATGATCAGCATGATGAAGGGCATGAAGGTGATGACGAAGCTGAAGGCCCGCATGGCGGTATCCCGCAGGTTCTCGTTGCGTTGGGCGAATTTCTCCTTTTCGCGGCTCTCCCGGACGAAGGATTTGACCACCCGGATGGCGTTCAGATCCTCCTGGACCACCAGATTCACGTCATCGGTGCGCTTTTGCAGGGCGGTGAAGAAAGGGCCCACGTGGGTGACCACCATGGCCACGCCGATGAGCAGCAGGGGAATGGATACCAGGAACACCTGGCTCAGGGGCAGGGAGATCCGCAGCGCCATGATCAGCGCCGTGATCAGCATCACCGGGGCCCGGACGAAGATGCGCATGCTCATCATCAGCGTCACCTGCATGGAGGCCACGTCGTTGGTGAGGCGGGTGATCAGGGAGGCGGTGGAGAAATGCTCGATGTTGGCAAAGCTGAACCGCTGCACCTGTTCATATTCCGCTTGGCGCAGCTGAGCGCCGAAGCCCATGCCCGCCCGGGCGGCGAACACGGCGGCGCCTACGCCGCCCAGAAGAGCTGCCAGTGCCAGCAGAATCATTTTCAAACCCGCAAGGAGAATATAGTTCCGGTCGCCGGATGCCACGCCCACGTCCACCACATCGCTCATGGCCCGGGGCAGCATCAGCTCCAGAACGGCCTCCATAACGGAGCACAAAATGCCGCCCAAAATCCACAGGCGGTAGCCTTTGGTGTAGGGCAGGAGCTTTTTGATCATTCCCCCGCCTCCTCTCTCAGATTATCGGCTACCCGGAGAAGGTAGCTCTTCAGCGTGTCCAGTTCTTCAGGGGTGAAGCCCCGTTCCATCCGGTCCTCCACCTCGTGGGCAACACGGATCATGTCGTCGTAAAAGTGGACGCCCTCCTCCGTCAGCGTCAGGATGCGGTAGCGTCCGTCCACCTTGCTGGTGGTGCGCCGAAGGAGACCCTTTTCCTCCAGCCGGTCCACGATACCGTTCACTGTGGAGGGCTTGACCATGAGGAACTGCTCCAGCATCTTCTGGGTGACCTCGCCGGTCTGCTTGTGGAGATAGATCAGGGTCCGGCTCTGCATGGGGGATACGTCGTATTGCCGCAGCATCCGGCCCATGAGCTTCTGGGCCTGGTGATCGCAGTAGCCCATCAGCGGCCCGAAGTGGGGCGGCACGCGGGGACAGATTTTGTCCATGCGGACACCTCCTTTCCAAAAATAATTCGCACGCTAAATGTTAGCGCGCTAAATAATAACACGTCTCCCACGGTGCGTCAAGAGGAAATTAATGGGAGGGTGTAAACAAATTGTGAATTGTTTGGCAAACTTATTGACGGGACATGGGGGGTGTCGTATAATAAAAGCACAAAGAATGATGACCATTTATTCTACTCTCTCCTTACAAAAAGCAGACGACAGGGCAAGTCGTCTGCTTTTTGTATTATATGGAACTCTCGATGGCGTATTGGGCGTTGAGAAGCAGGTAGAGCTGGGGGAACAGGCGCATCAGATTCCACAGCCCGATGCCCGCCAGACCGCTGCCTGCCGCCAGATCCAGCTTGGCTTGGGCGCTGCGGGCGTCCTCAAACCAGACCTCGTGTTCCCGGCCGTTTTCCCGGTAGCGAAACCAGGGCGCCTGGGACACGGGGTCAAACTGGATTTCTGCACCGTATTGCCGGGCCAGAGCCAGGGCCGCCTGGGGGGAGAGAGAAGTGGCCCGGGTGACACCCCGCTCATAGGGCAGGGGCCAGTCGTAGCCGTAGGTGGGTACGCCCAGCAGGATCTTCTCCCGGGGAATCACCGACAGGGCGTAATCCAGCACCCGCTGCACCTGGGGCAGGGGTGCCACCGCCAGGGGAGGACCATAGGTATAGCCCCACTCGTAGGTCATCAGCAGCACCGCGTCCGCCGCCTGGCCCAGGGCGGGGTAGTCGTGGCCCTCATACAGCAGGCCGGGCTGGTCGCCGCTGGACTTGGGGGCCAGAGCCACGATGACGGGATAACCGTACTGGTTGAGCCGCTGCTCCAAGGCGCCGACAAAGGCGGCGTAGGGCCCGGCCAGTGCACCCGGCAGGAATTCAAAGTCCACGTCCAGACCACGATAGCCTTTTTGGAGCATGGTCTGCTCTACGTTCTGGATCAGAAGTGCCTGGCGCTCGGGATCGGACAGGAGCTCCTGGGCCAGAGGACTGCTGAAGGTGCCCATCCCTGTCAGAGTGGACAGATGCATCCAGGGCGTCACTCCGTACTGGGCGGCCGCGGCCAGCAACTTGTCGTCACCCAAAGGGACCAGACCGCCTTCGGCTGTGATGCCGTAGGTGAAGGGGGTCAGATGGGTCAGATAGGGCAGCTGCTGCTCCAGCACGATCTGGGGGATGAAGGGGTAGGCATAGCCGTTCACCGCCAAGGCGCCCCGGTTTTCCTGCTCGAGAGAGATCACCAGCTCCTGTCCCGGCTGCAGGGCGGCCTGACCCAGCAAAAAGTAGTTGTTCCGCAGCAGGGCCTGGACCGTGGTGCCGTAGCGCCGGGCGATGCCGAAGAGGGATTCGCCGGGGGACACGGTGTGGGTCTGGGTGGGGAAGAGCACCACCAGCGCCTGGCCTACCGCCAGCTGTCCGGACTCCGGCAGCTGATTTTGCTGCTGTAAAAGCCGGGGAGAAACGCCGTAGCTTGCGGCGATGGACGCCACCGTCTCCCCGGTCGAAACCACGTGGATCGTCATGTGCAACACCTCGCTCCATGGTATGCCCCATCCGACCGGAACGTGCGGCACGGCGCCGGCATAGGATGGCGCAGCACGAAAAGGGGGCGGCAATATGGAGGAATACACGGTGGCGTTGGCGGGCAATCCCAACGTGGGCAAGTCCACAGTATTCAATGCGCTGACAGGCCTGCGCCAACATACGGGGAACTGGCCAGGCAAGACGGTGGAGTTGGCCCGGGGGGTGTATCAGGACGACTCATTTCGATTGCGCCTGGTGGACCTGCCCGGTACATACTCCCTCCAGGCCGATTCGCCGGAGGAACAGGTAGCGGGGGATTTTATCCGCTCCGGGGAGGCGGACGTGACGCTGGTGGTGGCGGATGCCACCTGCCTGCGCCGAAGTCTCCACCTGGCGGTACAGGTCCGGCAGATGACGGCCCGGATGGTGCTGTGCGTCAATCTGATGGACGAGGCGGAGCGGCGGGGAATCCATGTGGACCTCCCGCGGTTGGGCCTGGCCCTGGGCGTCCCGGCGGTGGGCACCTCCGCCCGCAGCGGACAGGGGCTCAAGGAGCTTTGCACCGTTTTGGCGAAGACCGCCGCGGCGCCGGACCGGGAGGACCGATGGCATGTGACCTACGAGCCGGAGGTGGAAGAATCCATCGCCGCCATGGCGCCCCTGTCCCAGGACCGGGCGCTGCTGCGTCTGATGGAGAGGGAAGACGGCAATGGACAGCGTTTGCGGGATCAGATCATCGCCGCCCAGATGGGACGGGCGGAGGCTATCGCTGACGCCTGCGTCCGGCGGGACAACGCCCGGGCCGACCGTCGGGACCGGAGGCTGGATCAGTTGCTGACCTCCCGGAGGACCGGCATCCCTGCCATGCTCCTCCTGCTGGCGGGGGTGTTCTACCTGACCATCTGGGGCGCCAACTATCCCTCGGAGCTGCTGAGCCGCTGGCTGATGGGTCTCCAGCAGCCGCTGACAAAGCTGCTGAGCGGCGCGCCCTGGTGGCTGCGGGGCGCGCTGGTGGACGGTGTGTACCGGACGGTAGCCTGGGTGGTGTCGGTGATGCTGCCGCCCATGGCCATCTTTTTCCCACTGTTCACCCTGCTGGAGGACGCGGGCCTGCTGCCCCGGGTGGCCTTCAATCTGGACCGCTTTTTCCGCAGTGCCGGGGCCCACGGACGCCAGAGCCTGACCATGTGTATGGGCTTCGGCTGCAACGCCTGCGGCGTCACGGGCTGCCGTATCATCGACAGTCCACGGGAGCGGCTGGTGGCCATGCTGACCAACCAGTTCGTACCCTGCAACGGGCGCTTCCCCACGCTGATCGCCCTCATCACCCTGTTCTTCTCCGGTGGGGCCACCACCTGGAGTCGGGCCCTGTCCGCCACGGCTGTGTTTCTGCTGATGATCGTCTTCGCCGTGACCATGACGTGGCTGGCCTCCCGGCTGCTCTCCGGGACGGTGCTGCGGGGGGAGGCATCCTCCTTCTCCCTGGAGCTGCCGCCCTACCGGATGCCCCGGATCGGCCAGGTGCTGGTCCGGTCCCTGCTGGACCGGACGCTGTTTGTCCTGGGCCGGGCGCTGACGGTGGCAGCCCCGGCGGGACTGATCATCTGGATGCTGGCCAACGTCCATGTGGGAGACGGCACACTGTTGTCCCACCTCAGCGGCGTGTTGGACCCTCTGGGCCGGCTGATGGGGCTGGACGGTATGATCCTCCTGGCCTTTCTTCTGGGTTTTCCCGCCAATGAGATCGTTTTGCCGGCGCTGCTGATGGGCTATCTCCAGTCCGGCAGCCTCACGGCTTATGAGGGCCTTCCGCAGCTCCGTGAAATCCTGACGACCAACGGCTGGACGGGACTCACCGCTCTGTGCGCCATGCTGGTGTGCCTGCTGCATTTTCCCTGCGGCACCACCTGCCTGACCATCCGGCGAGAGAGCGGCAGCTGGCGCTGGACGGCGGTGGGCTTCCTGCTGCCTACGATAATGGGAATTGTATTGTGCATCCTGGTCAATGGCGCGGCGCGTCTCATGGGTATGTAGGCTGAGGGATGCCTTAAAACCCCTCAGCCCAGGTGGGGCCGCAGCCGATCAAGAGTCAACTGTGGCTGTTTTCCCCGTCCATCAGATAGCCGTCGGTGTCGTGGACGCGGCCGTTGCGCACCATGTCCTGATAGCGGCTGGTGTCGTTTCCGGTGATGGCGTCTCCGGCGTCGTTGAGGGCGTTGCCGATACCGTCGCCCACGTCGCCGATGCCGTCACCGATGTCGCCCAGGATGCCGTTACCGTTGTTCATCCCGGTGCCGTTGTTGCTGGCGGTGCTGCCGTTGGTACCGCTGCCGTTGTCGGTGCCGCCGTTGCTCCGGTAGGCGCCGTTGCCGCCGATGGTGCCATCGCCGCCGCCATTGCCGCTGTAGTTGCCGGTCTCACCGTTGGGCTGCACGGCGTAGGTGTTGGGCCAGGACTCGTCTGCGGTGCGGTTGCTGCCGCTGCCGCAGGCGGTCATGCTGACCACCATCAGAGCCGCCATGGCAAAAATGGTCCATTTCTGTCGCATAACTGTTTCCCTCCCATATGGTGTAATAAAAAAGCTGCCTGTGGCGCGTGATGCGCCGTAGGTAGCTTTGGCAGTTTACGGGAGAATAACCGCTGTAACATCTGGCGGCGGCGGGAAAAACCGCCAGCTGCTGTTTGGGTTGCAATTCCGGCCGATTGCCGATATAATACAGTATACACAAAACGCTGCAAAATGATCTGCGGAAAAACCTGCTTTTACATAGATTACATAGAAGGGAGAAGCCGACATGCAAAAACTGGAAAAACAATTTCATATCCACTGCGTGGAGGGCGACGTAGGGCGCTACTGCATCCTGCCCGGCGATCCCGGTCGCTGCCCCCAAATCGCCTCTCATTTTGACGATGCGAAGTTCGTTGTCAGCAACCGTGAGTACAACATTTACACCGGCTACCTGCTGGGGGAGAAGGTCAGCGTCTGCTCCACCGGTATCGGAGGTCCCTCGGCGGCCATCGCCATGGAGGAACTCCACAACGTGGGTGTCGATACCTTTATCCGAGTGGGTACCTGCGGCGGCATCGACCTGGATGTGCGCAGCGGCGACGTGGTAATTGCGACCGGTGCCATCCGCTATGAGCACACCAGCCTGGAATATGCCCCCATCGAGTTCCCCGCCGTGCCCGATTTTGAGGTGGTCACCGCGCTGGTCACCGCCGCCAAAAACCTGGGGATGAGCTATAAGACCGGCGTGGTCCAGTGCAAGGACTCCTTTTACGGCCAGCATAATCCCAACCGCATGCCCGTCAGTTACGAGTTACTGGAGAAGTGGGAGGCCTGGAAGCGGCTGGGTGTGAAGGCCAGCGAGATGGAGAGCGCGGCGTTGTTCGTGGTGGCCAGCGCCCTGGGCTGCCGCTGTGGCTCCTGCTTCCACGTGATCTGGAACCAGGAGCGGGAGGCCGCTGGACTGGACCAGAACATGACAGAGAATACGTCTTCCGCCATTGCCACAGGCGTGGAGGCGCTGAAGCTGCTGATCCAGGCGGACCGGGCCAAAGCAAACCAGTGAAAAAAGAGCCAGCCGATTTCGGCTGGCTCTTTTTTTGCTCATTCAAGCTCATCTTTGTAATGCCGTCCCTCGGTCACGTATCCGGCGGCGCTGGCGGCATTGGCGGCGATCTCCTCCGCTGTTGCCGCCCGCCGCACTTTGGCGGGACTGCCCACGGCCAGGGAGCCGTCCGGAATCACGGTGCGTCCGGTCACCAACGCGCCGGCGCCGATGACGCAGTTTTTGCCGATCACCGCCCCGTTGAGGACGATGGCGCCCATGCCGATGAGGGTGTTGTCCCCCACAGTGCAGCCGTGGAGGATGGCACCGTGGCCCACGGTGACGTTCTGTCCCACCGACAGGGGGAAGCCCTCGTCCACGTGGAGGACACAGTTATCCTGAATGTTGGTGCCGCCGCCGATGGTGATGGCGTCGTGCTCAGCCCGGACCACCGCGCCGAAGAACACGCTGCAGTCGACGCCGATGGTCACGTTGCCCAGCACAGTGGCGTTGGGGGCGATGAAGACGGTGGGGTCGATTTGGGGCGTTTTCATAGACACCTCACTTCCCGAACAGCCACCGGCCCACCAGGATCACCAGGCAGGCGCCTCCCACACCGATGAGGATGGAGCCCACAGAATTGGTGGCGCCTATGCCCAGGGAGCTGGCGATATAATTGCCAACGGCGGAGCCCACCAGACCCAGGACGACATTGCGGATGAAACCGCCCTTGGAGCCCATGAGCTTGCCGGCCAGCCAGCCGGTCAGGGCGCCGAGAAGAAGTGAAATCAGCATGGTATCGCTCCTTTACTTGTCCAGGATATGGACGTTGAGATGGTTGTAGGTCATGGTCACGCCGGCCTCCTCGAAGGAGGCGCGGACTGCCTCGTTCAGAGCGAAATAGACGGTCAGATAATCGCCGGAGCGGCACCAGCAGTGGAGCAGATACTGGATGCTGCTGTCGCCGTAGCTGTTGACCAGAACGGCGGGGGCGGGATCGTCCAGCACCTTGTCGGTGCGGCGGACAGCCTCCAGCAAAGCCCCGCGGACGGTCTGAGCCGGGTCATCATAGGAGGCGGAAACGGTGATCTCTACCCGGCGGCGGCCCAGCTTGGTATAGTTGATGATCTTTTCACCGGACAGGGTGCCGTTGGGGATCAGGACCCGGAGACCGCCGGGGGTATCCAGGGCGGTGTGGGTCAGAGTGACCTCCCGGACGGTGCCGTCACTTCCTGCGGCGGAGACATAGTCACCGGCAACGAAGGGCTTGGTGGCCAGGATCACCAGGCCGCCGGCCACGTTGGACAGCACCGTCTGTACCGCCAGCGTCACCGCCAGGGACAGCACGCTCAAAAGGGCTACCACCGAGTTGACGGGGATGCCCAGCCGGTCCGCTACGATCAGCGCCGTGACGATCAGCAGCAGGATCCGCACGGCAGCCAGCACATAGCCGGCGATATTCTGCTCCAGCTTGCTGCGGGAGAGGACCTTTCGCAGCACGGCCATGACGATCTTCACGATGATCACACAGATCACCAGTGTCAGCAGAGAATAGAACAGAACGGTCAGCGACAGAGAACTGAAGAATTCGCCGAACAGAGAGGGGGAAGCTTCTTCGGGCATGGGATGGCCTCCTTCGTGCAAGGGATACGCTCATTATAGCTTTTTGCCGGAATTTTGGCAAGAGGCAGCGTCGCAGAGCCGTTTTCGGAAAGCGGCGGCCGTGTTTTTTGGGGAACCCCTTAAAAATTTTTCTTACTTTTTCGTCAGTATTGTGCTATAATGCGATAAAGTGAACGTGCACATGGCTCAGGCCATGTGCCTTTTGTGTGGTTTGAGCGGGAGAGAATCTATGTTTGTGATCGGACAACTGGTGGTGTATGGCGGCGAAGGTGTCTGCCGCGTGGAGGGGATCGGCGTGCCCGCCATCCCTGGAGTGGACAAGGCGAAGCAATACTACACGCTCTCGCCCCTGGCCCGCTCCGGGCAGGTGATGACCCCGGTGGACACCAAGATCCTGATCCGCCCGGTGATGAGCCGGGAGGAGGCGGAGGAGCTGATCGGCGGCCTGTCCGCCCTGGAGCCCGAGAAGATGCCCTCCGGCGGCATCCGCGCGGCCAGGGATTATTATCATCAGTTGGTGATGAGCTATGACTGCCGGCGGCTGGCGGCGATGATCAAGGCTGTCAGCCGGAAGCGGGCCCGGGCCTTGCGGAGCGGCAAGAAGGTCAGCCAGATGGACGAGCGATATCTGAAGCGGGCGGAGGACGAGCTCTACGGCGAACTGTCGGCGGCGCTGGGCCTGGAGCGGGACGCGGTGCCGGACCATATCCGCCGAAGCTGCCCCGGCTGGCCGGAGAATTGACCCGAGTATGAAAAAGCAAAAGAGATCGTGGACACATGTCCGCGATCTCTTCTTTTTTCACAATGACAGGAAGCCAGCTCAAAAACTCGACATTCTCCGCTGCATCATAAGACAGCCGACGATCAGCAGCAGGCAGGAGACCCAGATGGTCTTCAGGCCCAGGAGACCGGAGAGGATACCGCCAAGACCGGCGCCCAGGGCAAACACCAGAATGATCCCGTAATAGTGCAGCGCCTTGTGTAAAAAGGCCCTGTCCCGCTCCCGGAGGAAGATGGAGAGGCTCTCGGTGCCGCTGCGCAGGTTGCCGATGCACATGGTGCTGGCGTAGCCATAGCCGTGGACCTTTCGGAAGGACTGAACCTGCATGGCGCAGACGAAGGATACCAGGATGTTGGCCGCCATATGATAGGCGGGTGGGATGAATCCCACCAGGAAGAGGATCAGCGCTTCAATCATCAGGATCAGCTGCCGCCAGTGGATCCGGGCCTCTTTATACTTATGGCCGATCTGCTCCGCCGCCAGGATGCCCAGCGCAAAGGCGGTCAGCGGCAGCAGATAGTGCAGGCCTTCGCGCCACTGGCCCGTCAGAAAGTGCTGACTCATCAGTACCACATTTCCCGTCTGTGCATTGGCAAAGACGTTGCCCCGCAGACAATAGGTGTAGGAGTCCTGGAGCCCGCCGGACATGGACAGGATGGCACTGAGCAGGAAGGTTTCGGACGTTTGCATTTTCAGATGATTCATAACAGAACCTCGCTTGCCGGTATGGAGTCTCCACGCCGGGAGAAAATCAGAAAAAGAGCGTGCCGCTTCCGGATCCTCTAATACATCAATTTATCATATTGGAAAAGCGGTGGCAAGAAGAAAAAGACAAAGGTTTCCTGCAGACAGGGGAGAAGGCACAAAAACAATACCAGGGATATCCAAAACACTTTTTGACCTGATGGTTCACCTTTTTAAATACTTTGCTGACTTTGCCAGAAGAACCGACAAATTCGTAATAGTTCGTTGACAGAGAAGGGAATACTACACTAGAATTATGATAAATCTTGAAGGCATAGGGAGGATACACAAGGGATGAAACTGGTCGTAGTAGGAGGAGTCGCCGGCGGCGCCTCCGCCGCCGCACGTGTGCGAAGACTGGATGAGAGCGCCCGGATCCGGGTATTTGAGCGGGGAGACGCAGTCTCCTATTCCAACTGCTCGCTGCCCTATTACCTGGGTGGCCTGGTGGAATCGGCCGACAATCTGATCATGATGACCCCGGGCGGTTTCAAGAAAAGACACAATATCGACGTGTGCGTCAACCATGAAGTGATCGCTATTGACCGCGCTGCCAAGTGCGTGACGGTGAAAAATACCGTCACCGGCGAGACCTTCCGGGAACCTTATGACAAGCTTCTGCTGTCCCCCGGCGCGTCTCCCATCATGCCCGCGAGCATCAAAGGTATTGACCGGGAGAATGTGTTCTCCGTGCGCAACGTCAACGATGTGGTGCGGATCAGAACCTGGCTGGACCGGGACGGCGTTAAGGATGTGGTCGTGGTGGGCGGCGGCTTCATCGGCGTGGAAGTAGCGGAGAACCTGAAGCTCACCGGCAAGAACGTTACCATCGTGGAGGGCATGGGTCAAATCTTGGCGCCCTTTGACTACGACATGGTCCAATACCTGGAGAAGGAGCTCTACGATCACGGTGTACAGCTGTGCCTGAACAGCACGTTGACGGCTGTGGAGGACGGCCACATCGCGGCGGCCCACGACGGGGAGGAGTTTACCATCGCCGCCGACGCGGTGATCATGGCCATCGGCGTGGCACCGGAGACGGCGCTGGCCAGAGACGCCGGACTGGAGATCGGCCAGACCCGGGGCATCAAGGTCAACGAGCGGATGCAGACCTCAGATCCGGACATCTACGCCGTGGGCGACGCGGTGGAGACCTTCAACGCCCAGACGGGCCTGCCCGGCAGACTGGCTCTGGCGGGCCCGGCCCAGAGGCAGGCCCGCGTGGCGGCGGATCATATGTGCGGCATTGACAGCGCCTACAAGGGCTTTATCGGCTCGTCCTGCATTCGCGTTTTTGATCTGAACGCGGCATCCACCGGCCTCAACGAGAGAACGGCCGCGACGGCGGGCATCGCCTTTGACAGCGTGAACGTCTACCCCGCCGACAAGGTGGGCATCATGCCCGAGTCCCACTATATGGCCTTCAAGCTGCTGTTCTCCGTGCCCGACGGAAAGCTGCTGGGAGCCCAGGCCATCGGCAAGGGTGACGCCATCAGGCGTGTCGACTCGGTTGCAGCCCTGATCTCCATGGGCGGCACAGTGGAGGACCTGAAAGACTTTGAACACTGCTATGCGCCACTGTTCTCTACGGCGAAGGACGTGGTGACCATGGCGGCCCTGGTGGCCGGCAACGTGCTCTGTGGCAGACTGAAGCAGGTCCACGTCAGCCAGATCCGCCCGCTGGTGGAGAGCGGCGCCTATATCCTGGACGTCCGGGAGAAGAGCGAATATGCCCGCGCCCACATCGAGGGCGCCCACAACATCCCGCTGTCTGTGCTGCGTGAGCATCTGGGGGAGATTCCCCGCGACAGGCCCGTCTATCTCCACTGCCGTACCAGCCAGCGTTCCTACTATGCCTACTGCACCCTCCGGGACAGCGGTTTTGAGAACGTTTTCAACCTGAGCGGTTCCTTCCTGGGACTGTGTCTGTTCGAATACTTCAACGA
>CACZNU010000119.1 GCA_902782615.1 Oscillospiraceae bacterium
CTTGCAGCCCTCATTGGCGATCCGGATCACATCCAGCACACGGGCCTTCTTCACCCGGTCACAGGCCTCCCGCAGGGAGACGTGGGTGGAGACGTGCACCACCCGCAGCTCCTCGTGAGCCAGCATCATGGTGTACTTATCCGTGTGGGTAAAATCGGCATAGATCTCCGTGTGGCCGCTGTAGTGGTGCCCCGCCATATTGATGGCCTCTTTAGCCAGGGCGTTAGTGACCGTTGCGTCCACCTCTCCCGCCATGGCCAGTTCAATGACCCGCTTCACATATTGAAATGCCGCCTCGCCGCCCAGCTGGGTGGCCCCCAGGCCAAAGGGCGCCGGGTTTTCGGGATCGCCCGGAATATCCTCCGCCTTGACGATCCCCATGTCATACACGTCGATGGTTCCGTATTCATACTTCGCCTCAGCGACGGACGAAATGCCCCGCACCCTCATGTGGATGCCGGAAACATTCTCCGCAACCCTGACGGCGTACTCCATTGCGCTGACGTCGCCGATCACAACAGGACGGCACCGCTCATATACGCTCTTGTCGTGCAGCGCCTTGACCGTGATCTCCGGGCCGTTGCCAAAGGGATCCCCCATGGTGATGCCCAGAATCGGCTTGTGCATCGAATCGCCTCCTTTATATGATTCTGTTCTCTGCCACTCAGCAGAGTCCCTTTTCCTCATTCTCCTTCAAAACCGCCCTCAGCTCCGCGATGCCCTCTTCGCACAGATCGTTGAAGGGCCGGCGGCAGTCACCCACGGGATACCCCATCATGGCTACCGCTTTCTTGATCACCGTGTTGGGGTTGCCAAACTTGAACACCCGCTGCAGCGTTGCCACGGCGTCCTGGACCGCCTGGGCCTTGTCCAGTTCCCCGGCGACAAACAGCTCATAGATGGACGCCAGCGCCCTGGGATACAGATTGGCCCGGCCGGCGATACCGCCTGCGCCGCCCTCTTTGAGGCAGGTCAGGATGGAACCGTCGTTGCCGGCCAGAACGGCGAAATCCTTGCCCACGTCCCGGGTCTGGCGGATATAGGCCTTCAAATTGTCGATGTCGCCGCTGGAATCCTTGACGCCCATAATCACGTCTACGTCCCGGGCCAGCTTTGCCACCGTCTCCGGCAGCAGCTTATTGCCTGTGCGGGCGGGGATGTTATAGAGCACGATGGGGATATTGACGTGCCTGGCCACCTCACAGTAGTGGTCATAGAGCTCCTTCTGGCTGGCCAGGGCGAAGCTGGGCGTGATGATGGAGAGGACGTCCGCCCCCAGCTCCTCGGCCCGCTTGCTCATGTATACGGTGTCGCGGGTGGAGATACAGCCGCTTCCGGCATATACGCTTACGCGGCCCCTCACCTGATCGACCGTAGCTTCCAAGAGTTCCTCTTTCTCCCTCAGACTCAGGATGTAGCCCTCGCCGTTGGTGCCAGCGGAAAAGATGCCGTGCACACCGCCGGCGATCTGCCGCTCGATCTGGTTGCGCAGCTCCGGGATGTTGATGCTCTCGTCCTCCGGGTACATGGGTGTGAGGATGGGCGTGATAATGCCCTTGATGGGTACGCTTTTCATGTTGGTGTCCTCCCAAAGAGAATTACAGGATCTGCTGATAGATGCGTCTGGCATCCGCCGGCGTGACCTCCCGCATGTTGTTCACCAGCAAACGGGTGACCTGCATGCCCGCCTCCACAAGGGAATCCAGATCGCTGGGCGAGACGTTGAACTCCGTAAGGCTGGTGGGAATATCCAGATGGCGGACGATCTCGCCCATGCGGTTTACGACCCAGGCGCTCTTTTCCTCCTGGGTGGTACAGGTCTTTTCCCCGTGGACAACTCTGTCATACGCGGCAGCCAGCCTGTCCCGGATGGCGGGCTCGTTGAATCGCATCACCGGCACCAGCAGCATCGCGTTGGAGACGCCGTGGGCGATGTGATATTTGCCTCCCAGCGGATAGCTGAGGGCGTGGACGGCGGTGGTGCCGGAACAGGCGATGGCCGCGCCGCCGTAGAAGGCCGCGATCTGCATCTTGTTCTTTGCCTCCATGGCGTCGGGATCATCGCAGGCCTTTTCAATGTTGTTGATGATGAGGTCAAAGGCCTCCAGCGCAAACAGGTCGCTGAAGGGATTGGCCTTGTTGCCGGTAAAGCACTCGATGGCGTGGGCCATGGCGTCGATCCCCGTGGCGGCGGCGATCTTCCGGGGCAGATGACGGATCATCTCCGCGTCCAGGATCACGTAGTCCGGGATCATGCCGCTGTTGACGATTCCCACCTTCAGCTCCCGCTCCGGCACCGCCACGATGGCGTTTTGCGTTGCCTCGGAGCCGGTACCGGCCGTGGTGGGGATCAGGCAGGTGGGGACCGTCTTCTCCCCCAGGCCCGGGTTATCCAGGAGATCCTTGATCGTATACTTCTCAGTGGCAAGCAGACTGGTGAGCTTGGCCGTATCCATGGCGCTGCCGCCGCCCACGGCCACGATGAAGTCCGCCCCGGAGGCACGGAATTCATCCACCAGCTTCTGCGCCTGTTCATAAGTGGGCTCCGGGGGCAGATCGGAGATCACCACCGTTTCCTTGCCTGCCTCCCGCAGCTTTGCCAGGGGCAGCTCCAGCAGGCCGGTACTCAGAATTCCCCTGTCGGTAAAGACCGCCACCTTTTTGGCGTCCTTCACCACCGTCTTCAGGTTCTCCAGTGCGTCCGTTCCGCTGTAAACGGCACGCGGCATATGCATTCCATACTTTTCAACAAACATCTTCTGCCTCCATCTATTGTCTCCCGATTTTGACCAGTAGCTCCTCCCCGCCGAACCCGCCGGATTTGGAGAGGATCTGATGGGTTTTCCCGTCATAGGCGAAGCGCGAAAGCACTACGCCGTGATCGATCTCCCGCAGGGGGGAAATGGTTCGGCAGCCAATGGTATCGATGAACGCCGACAGGGTGTCCCCGCCAATGATCATCACCCGCCGTTCCATGCCCCGGCGCAGCAGGGCCTGGATCAACTGACCCAGCCGCTGTGAGATCCGCTGCCGCAGCGTCTCCCGGGGCAATTCAGTCTCCCCTTCCAGCAGCCCGTTCCCCACCGGCGAGATGGTGTCGATCACCACCGGACGCTGTGTTTGACAGGCGGCCAGGATCTCTGTGAAGAACGCCTTGTTTTCACCGCCGTCAACCGAGTCGTCGTTCAAAAGGAAAGCCGGCTGTACATGCAGTCGCTCAAACCCGTTTCGCTCCGCATAGTCCAACTGCGCCGTGGAAATGCGGTTAACGCTTCCGCATACCACCAAGAGGGGCTGCTTTGCGACGGATATTTCCTCCGCGGAAGCCTTACCGGCCAATTCGCCGGCCAGGGCCTGCGCCAAGCCAGCGCAGCCCGCCGTCACGCGCATCGTCCCCCGCTCGTTGGCGGAGGAAACGCCCTGGCGCATGGATTCGACCGAGGTCGCGTCGCACACGAGGATCACGCCCTCCTCCGGTGCCTTTGGCGCATCCGGTGTCTCTCCCTCAGGCACCACCCGGACAGTGGCCCGGCACTGCCGGCGCAAAAGGCTGGGAATGTCATCATCCAGAACAGGTTCAAAGGGATCACACCCAAATTCACTCTTGCTCACCGGCACACCGTCGATGTATTGCACCCCGCCGGATGTGGTGCGTCTCATCTCCGGCAGCGCCGGGAAAAAGGTCAATACCCGGGTGCCCGTGCCATCCAGCACGGCCTGCAGCTCCGCGCCGATGTTCCCCCGCAAGCCTGAATCCGTTTTTTTCATGATGTAGGGGAATCTCTCCGCGTTTCGCTCCACGATGTTCCGAATGATCTCGTATGCCTGCTCCTGGGGCAAATGGCGGGTAGGGGCGCAGAGCACTACCACGTCAGCCGTCTCCTCCGTCAAATCGCTTTTCCAATCTGTCAAAAACCGGGTAGCAAGACCTGCCTCCGAAAACTTCACGCCTGTATCCAGGGCGCCGGTCAAATCGTCTGCGACAATCAGCAATTTCGGCACGGTCTTACCTCCTCTGCTCATTCTCATCTCCATGGCCCGGAAAAACCGCACCACTGTCAAAATGCCTTTGTTGTTTCAAATTATAGGGGAAGTCGGTCCGGAGCAAAAGTGTTCCCCCTCTCATTTATGTTTCATATCCGCACGATTTTTCCCTTAAATTGTTTTGATTTGAAACAGTTCCCAAATATTGCCATCTCATCCTTATCTATTATGCACAATATACAGGGGCTGTGCTCCAACAGCTTTTGGAATTATTACGACGATGCGTCACCTGTCCCCAAATTCAGCTGGCTCAAATTTTAACATTGTGCCTTGCATTATGGGTCTCCCCGTGTTATGCTGAAAGACACCATACGACGGAAGAGGTGCGTTTCATGGAAAAAATCCATCTATTGGGAGTGGCCCCCTATGAGGGCATGTCCCATCTTCTGAACAATCTGGCGGCCCAAAGAGACGATGTGGAGATGACGGTTCTCACCGGAAATCTGGCCGAAGGTGTGGAAACCGTCCGCCGGCTGGCGGGGCGTCCCATTGACGCTATTATTTCCCGGGGCGGCACCAGTGAGATCATCCGAAAAGCCTTTGATATTCCGGTTTATGACGTCACCCCCTCCGCCTACGACATTCTCCGCACGATCCGTCTGGCCCAGGAGATGGGAGAACCCTTTGCCATCGTGGGTTATCCCACCATCACAAAACGGGCCGGCACTCTCTGCGAGATCATACAATGCCAGTCCGATATTCACACCATCCACAGTGAGGAGGAGTGCGAGAGCGTCTTGCGCCAGCTGCGGGAGAAAGGGATTCGGATCGTTGTGGGCGACACCATTTCCGTCAAATACTGCAAAGAATTCAATTTGCATGGCCTGCTGATCATTTCCGGAATGGAAAGCGTGGAAGAGACCGTCGACAACGTCATCGAAACACACCGGCATTACCGGGCGGTGGCGCACCGCGCGTCTTTGCTGGCCGATGCCCTGTCTGCGGGGCAGGACGCTGTACTGATATTTTCCTCCGACGGTCAGGAGATTTTTCGCAGTGCGTCCGGGGTTTCCGACGAGCTGGCCGCTCTCCTGGGAGAGCGTATCGCCCAGGTGATTACCCAGCGCTCCGTGAAATTTACCCAACGTGCCGATGGCAGATTTTACATGATTCGGGGTAACTGCCTGATTTCGGATGCCAAAGAATACTGCTCCTATACCATTTCACCTCGCCCCGCCGCCACGGCAGTCGATAAGTACCGGATCCGTTTTCTCTCCCATGATACCGAACTGCCCGGAAGCCATCCTCTGGATTTCTATATCGGCAGCGGAGACTACGCCCAGCAGCTTCGCAGCACCTGTGACCGTTACGCCTCCATCAGCACTCCCGTGCTGCTGATCGGCCCCCCCGGGACGGGAAAAGGGCGCATTGCACACTACATCTACAGCCAGAGCGAACTGAGGCTCAGTTCCCTTATCTGGATTGACACATGTGATCTCTCCGAAAAGGGTTGGGATTTCCTGCTGAACAGTGAAGAATCGCCCCTGCTGGATTCCGGACTCACCGTTTTCTTCCGGGACCTGAACAGGATGGACGCGTCCCACACCCATGCCCTGCTGACCTATCTGCGCAACACAGGTGCCTCCCGGAGAAACAAGTTTCTGTTCTCCTTCGACTCCGAGGATCCCAAGACAGCCGCCGGCGAGCTGTATCGCTTCCTGACCGACGAGCTTCGCTGCGTGCAGCTCCATACTCTCCCCGTCTCCCAGAGGGCACAGGACATCAAGGCGCTGGTCGGCCTGTGTATCAACACGTTCAACATCCAATTCGGAACCCAAGTGATCGGCCTGACGCAGGAGGCCATACTGATCATCCAAAACCACCCATGGCCCCGCAACATCGATCAGATCGTCCAGTTTATCCAAAAGCTGGTGGCCGGCTCCCATTCATCCTATATCTCCCGGGACGAGGTGCTGCATCTGCTGTCCATTGAGAAAAAGGTCTCCCTCTCCACAACAAGCAACCCCATTGATCTGAGCCGCAGCCTGAATGAGATCAACCGCGAGATCGTGCACAGAGTGTACCTGGCAGAGGAGATGAATCAGACCCGGACTGCGGAACGCCTGGGCATCAGCCGCAGCACGGTCTGGCGCATGCTGAAAGAATAAAAGAGTACACGCCTCAGATCCTTGAGGAATGTACTCCCGCTTTTCATGGGCAACGTATAAATAGATTAACCTGTCTCTTTTTGGCAACAATTCTGACACGAATTCTGACATATTCCCCGCAAACCCTTTGATACCAACGGTGCCAGGTAATTCGACTCCCCTCATCTCCACCAAAAAAAGAGAGAGGCCATAGGCCTCTCTCTTTTTTTGGCTTCGCTGGGGAGTCGAAACGAGCTCCAAGGGCAGCGTCCGCAGGGCGATGGCCTTGGGAGCGACATGCCAGCGCCAGCGACGCCCCGTGAGCAATGCGAACGGCTGGCGGAACAAGTGCCCTTGGGGTATGGCATGTCGTGTTAGCGAGAGGAGACTCCCCTCTCCGGTGGACTGTTGGCGCAGCGAGAGGAGACTCCCCTCCCCGGTGGACTGTTGGCGCAGCGAGAGGAGACTCCCCTCCCCGCCAAGCGGTACAAGTTTTTGCCCCCTCCATACCAAACTCCAAGGCTCTCCAGCCGCACCCCCATTAATCAATTCTTAAACTTTCCCCCTCTTGTTTCTTAAGCCGAAGCACACTATACTGAAACCATCCCCAGTGAGATCTCACCCACTTTCATATCGAGCCGCGTTTTCGGTGCACGTCCTCCGTGTGCCGGCCGCGTCGTGGGCGCATTTTTTGCGCGGAAAGGATCTCTCACGATGGAAACGCTGAAAACCGTCAACTGGATCATCGGCATCGTCTTTTTTCTCTGCTACGCCTACCAGTTTCTGTATATTCCCGTGGTCTGGTTCCGCAGGCCGGGCCCCCACAACCAGCCGAAGGTCAACGACTTCGCCGTCATGATCTGCGCCCGGAACGAGCAGGCCGTCATCGGGGATCTCATCGCCAGCCTCCGCAACCAGACCTATGACGGCGACCACATCCACATCTTCGTCCTGGCAGACAACTGCACCGACGACACGGCGCTGGTGGCCCGGGTTGCCGGCGCCGCCGTGTACGAGCGGTTCAATAAAACACAGGTCGGCAAGGGCTATGCCCTGGCCGCTCTCATGGATCACCTCCGCCGGGACTACCCCGAGGGCTTTGACGGCTACTTCGTCTTTGACGCCGACAACATCCTCTCGCCGGACTATATCCAGCAGATGAACCGCACCTTCTCCGACGGCCACGAGATCGTCACCAGCTACCGCAACGCCAAAAACTACGGCGACAACTGGCTCAGCGCCGGCTCCGGCCTGTGGTATCTGCGGGAGAGCCGCTACCTCAACCACGCCCGCCACCTGCTGGGCACCAGCTGCGCCGTGGGCGGCACCGGCTTCCTCTTCAGCCGGGCTGTGGCGGAGGAGATGGGCCCCTGGCCCTTCCACACGCTGATCGAGGACATCGAGTTCTCCATCCATGAGATCGTGGGCGGCCGGCGCATCGCCTTCTGCCCCGAGGCCGTGCTCTATGACGAGCAGCCCTCCGATCTCCGCCAGTCCTGGCGCCAGCGCAGTAGGTGGTGCAAGGGGGCCCTGCAGGTGTTCTCCCGTTACGCCGCCCCCCTGCTGCGGGGCATCCTCCACGGCAGCTTTTCCTGCTTCGACATGGCCATGGCCACCATGCCCGCCTACATCCTCTCCGCCGCGGCCATCCTCTGCAACGTGAGTCTGGCCGTCTACGGCGCCGTGGTAGGCGATGATCTGATGATCGCCCTCCCATCCATCGGCCAGATGGCTCTCCAGATGTATCTCACCATGTTCGTCATCGGCGTCATCACCACCGCCACCGAGTGGCGGCAGATCCGCACCACGGCGGCCAAGAAGGTCCTCTACGCCTTCACCTTCCCCCTGTTCATGGCCAGCTATATCCCCATCGCCGTCTCCGTCCTCTTCCGCAAAATCGAGTGGAAACCCGTGGAGCACCGGGTCTCCGCGGCGTCTTTGAAAACCCGCGGCAAACAGGAGGCGCTCCCTTTCTAACCCACATTACCCGACCGGAGGTATCCCATGTACAACATTCTTGTCTGCGACGATGAAAAGGACATCGTCTCCGCCCTGACCATCTATCTGCGCGCCGAGGGCTACCGGGTCTACGCCGCCAATAACGGCCGCGAGGCGCTGGAGGTGGTGGACCGGGAGGACATCCACCTGGTGCTCATGGACATCATGATGCCGGTGATGGACGGCATCACCGCCATGACGGAGCTGCGCAAGCGCCGCAACCTGCCGGTGATCCTCCTCACCGCCAAGGGTGAGGACACCGACAAGGTGCTGGGCCTCAA
This sequence comes from Oscillospiraceae bacterium, assembly GCA_902782615.1. Classification (GTDB taxonomy): domain Bacteria; phylum Bacillota; class Clostridia; order Oscillospirales; family Oscillospiraceae; genus Vescimonas. The sequence goes on from CACZNU010000119.1 coordinate 8,411, forward strand.
CGTGGGGGCCGACGACTACGTGACCAAGCCCTTCAACCCGGTGGAGCTGCTGGCACGGGTCAAGTCCCAGCTCCGGCGCTATCTCCAGCTGGGCGGCGGCACCGTTCAGCCCACCGCCATCACCATCGGCGCCGTGTCCCTGGACGACGACGCCAAGACCGTCACCGTGGACGGCGAGGGGGTCAATCTGACGCCGCTGGAATACGACATCCTCAAGCTCCTCATGCTCAGCGCCGGCAAGGTCTTCTCCCCGGCGGAGATCTACCGCCGGGTCTGGCACGAGGACTGCATCGGCGAGAATCCGGTGGCCGTCCACGTGCGGCACATCCGGGAGAAGATCGAGATCGACCCCGCTGAGCCCCGGTACCTGAAGGTGGTCTGGGGCAAGGGCTACAAGATGGAGGGTGAGAAACAATGAAGAAATGGCTTGACAAGACCTGGGCCAAGATCACGGCCTTCTGCCTTATGATCGTGTTCACGGTGCTGGCCATGGCCGGCGGCGCGGGCATCTTCTACCTGATGGAAAACCACGTCTACCTGGACGGCGGCCAGCAGCTCTATAGCGAGATGTACGACGGCCTCTGCCGCTCCGAGATGGACATCGCCTACGTCTATCTGCAAAACGCCCGGCCCGCCTTTACCGTCCCGCCCACCGAGGAATTTGCCGCCATGTTCGCCGGGGATTTCCAGAGCAGTCCCTGCGCTCTGGAGGTCCGCAGCGGCGACACCGTCCTGCTCAGTAACTATCCCCTCTCCGCCACCGCCCTCTGGGAGGTGTCCCACAGCTATGGATACGGCGGTCAGCGCATCACGATCACGTCCGCCCTGGACCCGGAGCGGGTAAACCTGGGCTATGAGCAGCTGCTCCTGACCCACCTCATCCGCGCCCGCCACGCCCTCATCGTGCTGGAGGTGCTGTTGGTGGCGGCGTGGCTCTTCTGCCTCTGCTTCACCCTGGCCTCCGCCGGACACTGGCGGGGCCATGAGGGCATCCACCTCACCTGGTTTGACAGGATCCCCGCGGACCTGTGGGTGGCGGGCTTCGCGCTTTTCCTTGTCGCGCTGGGTGAACCGATCTTTTACACATTTTTCTACAATGTAGCCGCTGCCGCGGTCCTCGTGCTCCTGTTCTACCTCTTCCTGCCCGCCTTCGCCGCCCAGTGCAAGGCCGGCACGGTGCTCAAGGGCACCGTCATCGCCTGGGCTTTGCGTCTGCTCCGCCGCGCCCTGGGCTGGCTGGTCTACGTGCTGCGCCGCGTCCCCCTGGTGTGGAAGACGGCCCTGGCCGTGGCGGCGTTGCTGCTCTTTGACCTCTTCTGCGTGGCCAACCATTGGGACGAGGAGTTCCTGGTGGTCATGCTGTTGGTGAACCTGCTGGCGGGCCTGTTCCTCCTCTACCTGGCCATCGGCCTGAGGAAGCTGCAAAAGGGCGGCCAGGCCCTGGCCGACGGCAGCTACGAGAGCGTCGTGGACACCAAATATCTCTTCGGCGACTTCCGCCGCCACGGGGAAAACCTGAACGCCATCCAGCAGGGGGTGCAGAAGGCCGTGGAGCAGCAGATGCGGTCCGAGCGGATGAAGACGGAGCTGATCACCAACGTCAGCCACGACATCAAGACGCCCCTCACCTCCATCGTCAACTACGTGGATCTTCTGAAGAAGGAGGACATCGACAACCCCACCGCCCGGGAGTATATCGACGTGCTGGAGCGCCAGTCCGGCCGTCTGCGGAAGCTGACGGAGGATCTGGTGGAGGCCTCCAAGGCCGCCACCGGCAGCATCCCCGTCACCCTGACCGATACCGACGTCAACGTGTTCCTCTCCCAGGCGGCCGGCGAATATGGCCAGCGGCTGGCGGAGAACCATATCGAGCCGGTGCTGACGCTGGACGAGTCCCAGCCCCATATCCTTGCCGACGGCAAGCTGTTGTGGCGTGTGCTGGATAATCTCTTGGGCAACGTGTGCAAATACGCCATGCCCGGCACCCGGGTCTACCTCTCCAGCGAGGTAGTAGACGGCCGCGTGTCCATCACCGCCAAGAACATCTCCCGCTATCCCCTGAACGTCTCCGCCGACGAGCTGACGGAGCGGTTCGTCCGGGGGGACGCCTCCCGCTCCACCGAGGGCAGCGGTCTGGGCCTGAGCATCGCCATGGGCCTGACCCGGCTGCAGAAGGGCCAGTTCCGGCTCTCCGTGGACGGCGACCTCTTCAAGGCACAAATCACATTCGACCGGCTGTAACTTGTCCTGTGCCCAGGCCGACGCTGCCAGGCATCTTCCCTCCCCTCATCTCCGCCAAAAAGAGAAGGACGCCTTTTCCGGCGTCCTTCTCTTTCTTTCTCCCGCGGGTACCTCCCCCTCCTCCCCCTTGCGCCCGGCCCCGACTCTGTGCTATACTTGGAGGAGCGATCCCGCGTCGCGGAAAGGAGCGCTCCCATGCAGGAAAACAAATTCACCGCCAACGCCCTGGTGCTGGTGGTCATCGTCTTCTCCGCCATCCTTTTTCTCTTCTCCATCAAGGTGGTGGACCTGTCCCAGCACGCCGCCGTCAACGACTTCTACCCTATCTAGGGCACGGACCTGGCGGTGAAATACTCCTCCCTGTCCCCCAACGGATTGTACCAGGGCGGCCAGACCACCGGCGTTCTGAAGCTGGAGGGCACCTTCGGCTACGACTGGGGCGCCGCCGTGGAGGGAGACAGCCTCTATCTCAACGAATACACCTCCACCGACGTGGGCGTGATGCTGTGCCGTCTGGTGCGGGTGGATCTGACCACCTTTGAAAAGGAGGTCCTGCTGCGGGACACCATTCTCCGGGGCCGGTGTGCCTCCGGCGAGCTGGTGTGTCTGGGCGGGTATCTGATGCCCTCCGACTTCCCCGCCACCAATCCTCTCTGCCGCTTTTACGCCATGTCCGCCCCGTCCATCCGCCCGGGGGACGACAGCGCCGTGGTGCTGTTTCTGGACCCTCAGACCGGCGAGACGGTCTACGCCGTCCGGGATGACCAGGCTCTCACCGACGTCTTTGAGAGCCGGTATCTCCAGCGCACGCTGCAGGAGGTGATGGGATGAAATTCGGTATCGCCATCCGCCGTCAGCTGACCGGCGGGGAGCTGGCCGTCCGGATCTACCAGATCGCCTCCCTGCTGCCGTGTCTGTACGTGCTGTCCGCCTCCGGCTACCGGGGGATCTTCGCCCGGTCCGGCGTCTTTTCCGTGCTGTTCGATCTGGGGGTGTCGGCCCTGCCCCGGTGGGAGGCGCTGGCTCTTTCGGCCCTATACCGCCTGACCTCCGGCGAGCTGTACTTCTACTTCACCATGCTGGCCCTGGCCCTCGTCTGGGGTCTTGTCTCCCGCCCGGCCCTGGGGGAGCGGACGGGCGTGACGATCCGGCGGATCTGGGCCGGACTCATCGCCGCGGACCTGGTGTTCCGCCTGATCCCCCTGCGCTGCAATCTGGTGTTGGGCCTGCCCATGGCGGCCGCGGGCTTTGCGGTGCGCCTGGCGTGTCTGGCGCTGATCCTGCTGGATCTGCGTGCCCACCGCCGTTCCGACGGCTGAGGCGTCCCCTCCGTCCCTCTCCAGCTGTTTTCCCCCCCTGCCTGACGGTGGCCCGGGAGACGGTGTTCGCCAATCTGACCACGGCGGTTTCGGTGTTTGCCGGGGCGGTGTTCCTCCGGGAGCCTCTCAACCGGACGGGCCTTCTCTGCTGGGCGGTGATCCTGCCGGGCATCTGCGGCGTCCGGCACAGCTCCCGAAAAGAGTGACCTCCGCACATAAAAAAGGACACCCCGTCTTCGGGGTGTCCTTCTCTTTTGTCTCGCGGCTACTTTCTGATCACGTCCACCACTTCGCCCACGTACATCCGGTGGGCCGCCTCGGTGCGGTAGTAGGTGTCCACCACCTCCGGCGGCATATGGGCGGTGTCCAGATCCTGCCGGTAGATCTTCCGGCACAGCAGGGTGACCTCCGCCTGGGCGTAGGTGACGCCCTCCCCCGCGGCCACGGGGGTCAGACCGGCGGCACCGTCCTTGTCGGTATCCCGGCCGCTGGTAGTGCCCATCACCTCCAGGGCGCGGCGGTACTCCTCGCCGTAAAAGCTGACGGTGAACCAGTCGCTCTCCTCCATGAACCCATAGGTGTGGCGCACCGGCTTCACGTACACCGTGGCCACCGGGCGGCTCCACAGGGTCCCCAGGCCGCCCCAGCTGATGGTCATGGCGTTGTGGTGCTCCAGCGTGCCGGCGCAGACCAGGGCCCACTTCCGGTCAAATTGGGAGAACACCTCGGCGTTGAGTTCCATGTCGTTCCTCCGTTCTCTGTTGTTGTCCTCGTCATTGCGAAGGCGCGCAGCGCCTGCGGCGATCCGTATCCCCGTCTGTCCGCTCCTCACACGTTGTAGTAGCGGTCGAACTCGGCGGGATGGGGGATCTGGCTCAGCTCCAGGCACTCCTGGCGCTTCCGGGCGATGAAGTTGGTGAGCAGCTCCTCCGGGAACACGCCGCCGGCGGTGAGATAGTCGTGGTCGGCCTCCAGCGCGTCCAGGGCCTGGTCCAGAGAGGTGGGCAGATGGTGGAGCTTGGCCTTCTCCTCGTCGCTGAGATGGAACAGATTCATGTCGTAGGGGCCCCAGCCGTTGGCGTGGGGATCGATCTGATTCTTGATGCCGTCCAGACCGGCCATGAGGATGGCGGCGTAGCAGAAATAGGGGTTGCAGGTGGCGTCGGGATTGCGCAGCTCGAACCGGCGCAGCTTGGGGCTCTTGGCGTAGGCGGGGATGCGGATGACGGCGCTGCGGTTGCTGGTGGCGTAGCCCACGGTCACCGGCGCCTCGAAGCCCGGCACCAGCCGCTTGAAGGAGTTGGTGGAGGGGTTGGTGATGGAGCACAGGGACGCGATGTGCTTGAGCAGGCCCCCCATGAACCAGTGGGCCTCGCGGCTCAGATGGGCGTAGCCCTGGTCGTCGGAGAAGACGGGCTCGCCGTCCTTGAGGAGCAGCATATGCACGTGCA
>CACZNU010000120.1 GCA_902782615.1 Oscillospiraceae bacterium
CCTGGACCAGATCATGCTGCCCGTGATCGCCGAGCCCCGGCCGGAGGTCAGCAAGTACGCCCCCAAGATGATCACCATGCACATCGACCCCGACAAGATCCGCGACGTCATCGGCAAGGGCGGCAGCGTGATCCAGAAGATCGTGGCCGAGTCCGGCGCCAAGGTGGACATCGACGACGACGGCACCATTCACATCGCCTCTCCCGACGCCGCCAGCTGCGATCTGGCCAAGAAGTTCATCGACGAGATCGTGTTCGTGCCCGAGGTGGGTCAGCTGTACTACGGCCGCGTCGTCAGCTATCTGACCAGCAAGCAGAACGGCGCGCAGCTGGGCGCCTTCATTGAGTTGGCTCCCGGCAAGGACGGCCTGTGCCACATCTCCAAGGTGGCTGACCGCCGGGTGGAGAAGGTGGAGGACGTGCTGAAGATCGGCGACATGACTTGGGTCAAGGTCGTGGAGATCGACGAGAAGGGCCGCGTCAACCTGAGCCGCAAGGACGCTCTCAAGGAGATCGCCGAGAAAGAGGCCAACGGCGAGATCATCAAGTAACTCCCCGGAACCCCAAAACGGAACTCCGGCACCCCCAAAACCGCCAGCAGGACGAGCCCTCGCCCGTCCTGCTGTTTATTTTTGCGCATTTTTCTCTATAGACAGAATGGCAACGCCCTTTTTTCGCCGTTTGTCGGCAGCAATGCCCAACAATTCGTCCGCCGAAACGTTGTAGAGCTCGCAAAGCGCAACCAAATGCCGCAGCGGCAACTCCGACGCCCGTCGCTCATATCTGGCGTACATCGTCTGAGACGTGTGCAGATACGCCGCAACCTGCTGCTGCGTCAAGTCATTGTCCTCCCGCAAATCCCGTAATCTGGAAATATGATCTGCCACCGGGTACACCTCCCTGCTTTTATGGGTGTAGTGTACCCCAGTAAATATTTTTACTATTGACTTTAGTAAATATATTTACTAAACTGAATTGGCAAGCTATGTCTTGCCTATGAAATCAAGAAGGGAGAAGAAAAATGGCAACTAAACTGACGACCTGCAAGGTCTGCGGGGCGGAAATGGCTTCCAGTGCGAAATCCTGCCCGAAATGCGGAGCCAAAAACAAGAAACCGATCTATAAAAAGTGGTGGCTCTATCTGCTCATTCTCGTCGTTGTCATCGCTGCGATTGCCGGCGGATCGGGCAATTCCGGGAGCAAGCCCACTCCTGCCAAGCCGGATAATACCCCGGCGGAGCCCACCATCGAGTATGTGCACTATAACGTAACCGATCTGTTTGATGCCTTATCCGACAATGCAATGAAGGCGCAGAAAACCTTCAAAGACCAGTATGTGGAAATCGAAGGCTTTCTTAGCACGATCGACAGCGACGGAAAATATATTTCTGTCGGTGCAGACCCGAGCGATTATACATACCTCCTTAAGACGGTCCATTGCCGAATTCAAAGCGATGAACAGCGCGATCAAATAATGGAAATGAGCGCAGACGAACCGATTGTTATACGAGGACAAATCACCGACGTTGGTGAGGTCCTAGGCTATACCCTAAAAATCGACAGCATCAACTGATGCTCGCAATTCTAAACGAGGGACAGGCGACAGCCTGTCCCTCGTTTTTCCTTTATATTTATTGACAGGCCGTGCGAGCTCTGATACGATCAACATACCAGCAAGAAGGAGGTTTTTGCCATGTCCTTGGATCGAGCGAAAATCTGTCCCGTCTGCGGCGCCGGCAACGATAGCCGCTTCGACGTCTGCCGCAAGTGCGGCGCGTCTCTGACCGACGTGGCCCCGTCCCCCGAGGTCCCCGCCAGCCGGGGCATGGTCAAGGCGTTGCGGATCTCCGCCGCCATCACCTTCGTCGTCTGCTTCTTCACCGGGGTCCTTGCCCTCGGCGGCTACGCCATGGGGCTCCCCCAACTCAGTTGGGTCGCAGGCCTGGCCCTGGGTATGCTGCAGCTCGGTCTCGCCGAAGGCCTGGATCTCCTGCAGAAGATCCACGACAAATTGGAAAAATAAACTCTCCGATGGGCCCGCCTCTCCGACGGGCTCCTTTTCTTTCGTCCACCCAAAAAAGTTGTTGACAGGACTATATCTAATATATTATATTAGATATAGTCCTGTTTTATATTACGACCGGACTGTCACCTTTTTCTTTCCAAACCGGGAAAAGCATGGTATAATGATTTGTCATTCAAACCTGTTGTTTTTCGGAGGTCGCCCATGTCTGATACCATCGCCGCCATCGCCACACCCCAGCTCCCCAGCGCCATCGGCATCCTGCGCCTTTCCGGTCCGGATACCGCCGCCGTGGTGGAGCGGGTGTTCCGCGCCAAAAACGGCCGACCCATGACAGCCCAGCCCCGACGGGCCATGGTATACGGCGACCTGCTGGACAGCGCCGGCCGCGTCATCGACAACGTGCTGTGCGTCCTCTTCCCCGGCCCGGACAGCTACACCGGCGAGGACTGCGCCGAGCTCCACTGCCACGGCTCCCCGGTGGTGCTGAATGAAGGGCTCTCCGCCCTGTTCGCCGCCGGTGCCCGGCAGGCCAGGGGCGGTGAGTTCACTCAGCGGGCCTTTCTCAACGGCCGCATGGACCTCATCCAGGCGGAGGCCGTCATCGACCTCATCGACGCCGAGACCGCCCAGGCCGCCCGGAACGCCGTGGGCCAGCTCTCCGGCAGCCTCAGCCGCACCGTGGACGCAATCTACGGCGACCTCATGTCCATCGTCAGCCGGTTCTACGCCGTGGTGGACTATCCCGACGAGGACATCGAGGAGGACACCTGGGAACAGATGCTGGACACCCTGCGCCGGGCCGTCAATAAGCTGACGGAGCTGCGCTCCACCTTTTCCCGGGGCCAGCTGCTGAAAACCGGCGTGCCCGCCGTGATTCTGGGCAAGCCCAACGCCGGCAAGTCCTCCCTGCTCAACGCGCTCCTGGGCTACGACCGGGCCATCGTCACCGACGTGGCCGGCACCACCCGGGACACGGTGGAGGAAAAGGTCCCCATCGGCCCCGTGCTGCTGCGGCTCATCGACACCGCCGGCATCCGCGCCACCGACGACACCGTGGAGCGGCAGGGCGTGGAGCGCAGCCGGGCCGCGGCGGAGCGTTCCTCTTTGGCCCTGCTGGTGCTGGACGGCTCCGGCCCCCTCACCGATGAGGATGAGGAGGCCATCGCCATCGCCAAGGCGGTGCCCAATCTGCTGGTGGTGGTCAACAAGAGCGATCTGCCCCGCCGCATCGACGTGGGCCGTCTGGCGGACCGGTTCGACAACGTGGTGTCCGTCAGCGCTGTCACCGGCGAGGGCATCGACACCCTCACCGACGCCATCGCCGCCCTGTACCCCGCCGGCACCGAGGCCCCGGGTGAGCTGCTGACCAACGCCCGCCAGGCAGACGCCGTCAGCCGGGCTTTGACCGCTGTGGAAAGCGCCCGCTCCGCCCTGCGGATCGGCATGACGCCGGACGTGGTGCTCACCGACGCGGAGGCGGCGCTGAGCGCTCTGGGCGAGCTGAACGGGAAATCCGTCCGGGAGGATCTGGTGGACACCATCTTCTCCCGGTTCTGCGTGGGAAAATAAGAAAATCTACCGTTAGGAGGAACCAGATATGCGAGACTATGTGATCATGACCGACAGCTGCTGCGACCTGACCGATGAGATGGCCCGGGAGCTGGAGCTGGAGGTGCTGCCCCTGACCATGCGCATGGACGACCAGGAGTACCCCAACTACCTGGACGGCCGGGCCATCACCAACGAGGAGTTCTACCGCCGGCTCCGCTCCGGCAAGATGTCCTCCACCTCGGCGGTGAACATCGGCCAGTTCGAGGAACGGATGCGCGCCATTCTGGACCAGGGCAAGGATATCGTCTGCATCGCCTTCTCCTCCGCCCTGTCCACCACCTATCAGTCCGCCACCATCGCCGCCCAGGAGGTGGGCAAGGCGTATCCCGACGGCCGCATCTACGTGGTGGACTCCCTCAGCGCCAGCCGGGGTCAGGGCCTGCTGATCTATCTGGCAGCCCAGAAGAAAAAGGAGGGCCTCACCGCCGAGGAGCTGGTGAAGTGGGTGGAGGACAACAAGCTCCACATCTGCCACTGGTTCACCGTGGACGATCTGAACTTCCTCAAGCGGGGCGGCCGTCTTTCCGCCGGCGCCGCCCTCTTCGGCACCATGCTCTCCATCAAGCCGGTGATGCACACCTCCAACGAGGGCAAGCTGGTGCCGGTGGGCAAGGTCCGGGGGCGGAAGGCCAGTCTCCAGGCCCTCATCGACAAGGTGGGCGAGCTGGGCGTGGATCTGGACAAGCAGATCATGTTCATCTGCCACGCCGACTGCCTGGCAGAGTCCGAACAGGTGGCCGCCGAGCTGAAGCGGCGCTACGGCGTCCGGGAGGTCTATATCCACTACATCGGGCCCGTCATCGGCAGTCATACCGGCCCCAACACCATGGGCCTGTTCTTCGTGGGAAAGGAGCGCTGATGAACTGGCTGGAGCTGAAGATCGACACCTCCCCCGCCGGTCTGGACGCCGTCACGGAGCTGGTGGAGAGTCAGGGCGTCACCGGCCTCATCATCGACGACGAGGCGGACTTCCACGAATTTCTGGAGCACAACCGCCAGTACTGGGACTACGTGGATGACGCCCTCATGGAGGAAAAGCGGGGCCTGTGCCGGGTGACCTTCTATCTCACCGACGATGACGAGGGCTACGGTCAGATGGCGAGCGTCCGCATCGCCCTCAGCGCCCTCAAGCAGGCACACCCCGACTACGCGCCCCTGCTGATGACCATGGATCGGGTAGCCGACGCCGACTGGGAGAACAACTGGAAGCAGTTCTACAAGCCCATGGAGATCGGGGAGAGGCTCATCGTGGTGCCGGAGTGGGAAAAGGCCAACACCCAGGGCCGCATCCCCCTGATCCTCAATCCCGGCCTCACCTTCGGCACCGGCAGCCACGCCACCACCCGCCTGTGCCTCACCGCCCTGGAAAAGCACGTCCATGGCGGCGAGAAGGTGCTGGATCTGGGCTGCGGCAGCGGGATTCTCTCCATCGCCGCGCTTCTTCTGGGGGCCGACCACGCCTTCGCCTGCGATATCGACGAGAAGTGTGTGGACGTGGCCTATGAAAACGCCGCCCTCAACGGCATCGGCAAGGACCGCTACACCGTCCGCTGGGGCGACGTGCTCACCGACCGGCAGGTCCAACAGGAGTTCGGCGGCGGCTACGACGTGATCGTGGCCAACATCGTCTCCGACGTGATCATCGGCCTGGCGGGACAGGTACGGCCCTTCCTGAAACCGGGCGGTCTCTTCCTCTGCTCCGGTATCATCGACGACCGGGCCGCGGAGGTGGCGGAGGCCCTTCGCCGCAGCGGCTGGGATATCCTGGAGACACGCAGCAGCGAGGGCTGGTACAGCTACCTCTGCCGCTGAAGCACATATCATAAAAGAGCCAACGGCTTTGCCGTTGGCTCTTTTTCGTCGTCTTTAGTTGCCGCCGCCCTCACCGGGATCGGGATCGGGGGTCGGATCCGGATCCGGCGTGGGATCGGGATCGGGGGTCGGATCCGGGTCCGGGGTCGGGTCCGGGGTCGGGTCCGGTGTCGGCGTGGGATCCGGGGTGGGGGTAGGCGTCGGGGTCGGAGTGGGCGCGGGCTTGGGATCCTCCTTGGTGCCTACCAGGATGATCTGGTTGCGCATCTCGTAGTAGCTGTCCGCCTCAAAGTTGCTGGAGAGCAGTGTGCCGTCGCCGGCGTAGACGTTCCGCCAGGTGCGGACGTGGTAGCCGGTATAGGGGGTCTGATCCTCCTTGGTCTCGCCCTTGGGCAGGGTCGGATCGTCCTTATACTCCGTGCTCCAGTCCTCAGAGGACAGGGTCTCGCTGACCATCACCACGTAGCTGTCGTCCAGCTTGGTGCCGTAGATGGCCACGGTCAGATAGCCGCCGCTGTACCAGGTCACGATCTTGATGGGATAGTTGGTGCTGTTGCGGAAGCAATAGTCGGGCCAGCCGTCGCTGACGGTGGCGTCGCAGCCCCAGGTGATGTAGGTGGGGGCAAACTGGTGGCAGTACCGGGTCACGATCTCCAGATTACTCAGAAGGGTGGCATAGTACAGAGTGGAGGACACCTGGCACACACCGCCGCCGAACATGTCCACCGTCTTGCCCTGCATATAGCCGGGGGCGGGCAGATAGCCGTTGGCCTCGTTGGTGTAGCCCACCACGTCGTTATAGGAGAACACGCCGCCGCTGTTGATCACCGTGCCGTCCACGCTGCCGGCGGCGCGGCGCACATTGTAGATCCGGTTGCTGCTGCCGCTGACGTAGGTGGTGTAGCTGCCCAGGCAATCCCGGAACAGCACGTCCTTCAGGTTGTCCTTGGTCACGGCGGGGAAGGTCACCGTGCCGGGTACCACGAATTCCTTGCCCGGCTCGGCCTGCTCCAGCAGCTTCTTGGCCTGGGCCACGTCGAATTCCACGCCGATCCGGGCCTCGGTCAGCTCGCCGGTGGCCGCGTCATAGCCGGCGTTGGCCATCTCGCCGTGGATCTCCTTATACACCGCGTCCAGATCGATGGGCTTGGCCTTGGCGGTGGTATAGGTACACGCCACGTTCCCCATCTCGCCGGACTCCACCGCCTGGCGGATGGCCCGGCTCAGGAGCTCGCTGTCGATAAAAACACCGTCCCGGGGCTTGGTCACGAACAGGCCGTCCGTCTTGTCCTTGTCCAGCCGGTAGGACCCGTCCACCACGGTGCTGCCCAATTCCTTGCTCAGTTTCTCCGCCGCCTTTTTCAGCGCGGTCTCATCCACCGTCAAATGGGACGCCACGTCGGTCTGGCGGAACCAGCTGCGCACGTAGCTCCAGCCGTTGGCGAGGAAGTTGCCGCCGTGGCTGGCCTCCCAGGCGTCCCGGGCGGCGTCCTCCGCCGTAACGGAGACGCCCAGCTCGCTCAGCGGGACCTCCCGCAGCACCTCGTCGTCCATGGTCAGGGTGATCCGGGTGCTGCTGCAGGCCTTTTCGCCCTCCGTCTCCCAGAGCTCCTGGATCTGGGCGGGGGTCTTTCCCCCCACGTCAACGCCCAGCACACTGGTGCCGTTGAACACCGTCTCCCGGGTGGCCGCCACGCCGCACACCGCGGCGCAGACCGCCACCAGCACACCGGCGGTGATACCGCCGATGAGCAGGACCAGCTTGCCGGTTTTCTTCTTTTCTGCGGGCTTGGCCGCCGTTTTCTGATCCTTTAAGGATGTCTGGCTGTGTTCGTTTTCCATAACAGCCCTCCTCTGTCTACATTGCTCTGCTTACTCGCGCTCACAGTGCGCTTTTTTTATTATACGCCGTCAAACACAAAAAAGCATTACAATTCTGTAACAAGGGTCAAGGCCTTTTTTTCTCCGTTTTGGGGATGCGGATGGTCAGCACGATGCCGCTGTCCGTGTCCTCCCGGCCCCACTCGGCCCCCACGCCCGCCTGGCGCATCAGCCGCACGCCCCGGTCCACGCTGTTGAGGAACAGCCGCACGTCCTTGATGATGTAGGTGGGTCTCCTCCGGGGCGGGCAGGTCTGCTCCCGGCGCAGCTGGTCCTCCACGTAGGCCTCCGTCCGGGCCACGTTCCAGCCGCCACGGACGATGGCAGCCACGGCCCGCCGCTGCTCCTCCGGATCCTCCAGGCGCAGCAGGGCTCTGGCGTGGCGCTCCGTCAGATGGTTCTCCCGGATCAGCTCCCGGATCTCCTCCGGCAGACGCAGCAGACGCAGCTTGTTGGCCACGCCGGACTGGGATTTGCCGATCTTCTCCGCCGCCGCCTCCTGGCTGAGGCCGTAGAGCCGGATGAGCCGGGCCAGAGCCTCCGCCTCCTCCCAGTAATCCAGATCCCGGCGCTGGAGATTTTCGATGAGGGCCAGCAGAGCCGAGTCCTCTTCCCCCACCCGGGCGATGAGGCAGGGCACGCTGCCCAGTCCCGCCATGCGGGCGGCCCGCAGCCGCCGCTCCCCCGCTACCAGCTCGTAGCCAGTCTCCGTCCGGCGGACCGTCAGCGGCTGCAGGATCCCGTAGGTCCGGATGCTCTCCGCCAGCTCCTCCAGCCCCTCCCGGGAGAAGGTGCGGCGGGGCTGGGCCGGGTTGGGGCGGATCCTGTCCACCGGCACATACTGCACCCGGCTGGACAGAAATTCACCTTTTCGCGGCGTTCTCATGGTGATCCCTCCTTTTCTGTCCCTATTGTACCGGGTCCGACGGGCAAAAAAGGTCGGATATCGTCGGGAAAACCAAAAAAATAATGCGTCCGGCGTTTGCCGCCGGACCTGATAAGCTGTCATACAGCTTGTCAGAAACAAACGCAGAAACATGGCTCCATGTTCCTGCGTTTGCGTTCATAAAACGTGAAGAGGGGACTCCCATCCCCTCTTCACAATCTCCCCATGCACGGGAGAGAATTTTCCCTCTATTTCGTATGTTGTTCGGCGATCCTTTTTATTCCCGTTCCTTTTTCAGCCGCCGGATATCCTCGCCGAAGAAAAGGAGGATCTGATACTCCCCTTCGATCCGGGAGAGGATCTGGTCGGAATACCGCCGCCCGATCTCCGCGGGATTCAGGTTGGTGCTGATGATGGTCTGCCTGCCCGCCATCAGCCGTCCGTTGACGATCTGATACAGAGCGCTCTGGACGAAGGATGTGGTCATCTCCGTGCCCAGATCGTCCACGATCAGCAGATCGCAGTTCATGCAGCGGTCCACGTCCTCCGCCGCCCCCTCGTCCTCGTCCCGGCGGAACTTGGCCGCCTCGAACTGGGCGAAGATATGGGTTGCCGTGTCGTACACCACGGAGAAGCCGTTCTCGCTGACCACCCGGGCGATGCAGGCGGAGAGGAAGGTCTTGCCCAGACCCGGCAGGCCGGACAGCAGCAGATTGCCGCTGCGGGGCCCGAACTGGTGGGCGTAATCCTGGCAGGTGTCAAAGTTCTTCTCCATGTTCTCCCGTGGGGAGATGCCCAGGTTGGGGTCCGCCTTGCTGCTGTACCAGCCGAAGTCGAAGGTCTCAAAGCTGGCCGAACCCATGTCCAGCATCCGGGACAGCTCCCGGATCTGCTCCCGGGTATAGTACTTGCGCAGGCAGCGGCACATGGTCCCCTCCCGGAAACCGGTGTCGCCGCAGAGGATGCAGTCCGGTCTCTCCTCCAGCTCGTCCGGCTCGTAGCCGTGCTCCATCAGCAGCGCCGAGCGCTCCCGCTGCAGGTCCAGATTCTGATTCCGGATCACCCGCAGGGCCGGCATGGGGTCGGTACCCCGCCGCAGGGCCGAGGCGATGATCTGGGACATGGTGCCCCGCAGCTCCCGGTCGATCTCCTCCAGCCGGGGGATCTCCCGGAAGATCTGCTGCTGACGGGCGGCAAAGGCCTCCGCCCGGCGCTGTCTGTCCTCGTTGTAACGGGCCATGCTGCGCCGCAGGATCTTCTCGTCGTATGCCACCGTCCTCACCCCTTACTTCTTGATGTATTTCTTCATCCAGTCTGTCTTGTCGTCGCCGGGCCGCTGCGCCGGCTGCCGGGGCTCCTTCGCGCCCTGCGCCACGTCCTCGGCGGTGCGCCAGCCCTTCTCCTCCCAGCGGCGGAGAATGGCGCTGAGATACCGCCAGTTCAGCTCTTTCTTGTAAAAGATCGTCTGGTCATAGGCCAGGGCCACCAGCTCCGGGGAATAGCCCTTCTCGATCCACTTGGTGATGTACCGCTCCTCGCTGTCCACCGGCTTGCGGCCGGCGATCTGCAGGGCCTGGAGATAGGCGCCCATCTGCTCCCGTTTGGCGGCGTATTCCTTCAGATATCGGGCGGCGCTCTCCTGGTCGAAGAGGCCCTGCCGGGCCCAGTAGTAGCCCTCCTTCTCGATCTGGCGCATGGTGGGACGGCGGCCGGGGCCGTAGCGCCCCTCGATCCGGCTGACGCAGTGGCCTACCAGCAGGTAGATCACGTCCGGCGGCATGCCCAGATCGTCGTAGAGCCCCGCCAGGATCTGGAGGTCCGCCGTTTTCAGCTTTTTGCCCAGCTTCTCCTCCGTCTGGGGCACCAGCATGGCAAAGCCCCGGTCCCCCTCCAGCATGTTGGCGATGTCATCGGTGGTGTAGGCGGCCCGCTCCTCCGCCGGCTCCGGGCCGGGCGCGGCGCCGCCGTCCAGCAGGCCCAGCTGCTGGAGGGTGTGCTCAGCGGCGCTGAGGCGCAGCTCGCTCCAACGCAGGCGGCTCAGGATCTCCCGGGGCGCGATGCCGCCATCGGTGCGCAGCAGGAAGAGGTACAGCAGCGCCGCGTCGCCGTCGCCCCGGGCGATCAGCTTGTCCAGCCGCTGGGCCGGCAGGGATACCGTCTTCTCGTCATCCCGCAATATGTACCCGCTCATGGCGCGCCTCCTCTCCCGATAGTCATTTTATTCTACAATAAATCTCCCTTTTCGTAAAGATACCGGCCTTGTTTTTTCAGAAATTTCCTCGGTGCGCTTTACGCATTTTGTCGTTTATGGTATAATGCACTCTGTATAAGTGTTATTATGCCCTGACAGATAAAAAGACGGGTATTACAACGAAAGGATGGGTTATCACTATGGCTAATCGCGTGACTATGAACATCTGCGGCGAGGATTACACCCTGATTGCGGAGGAGAGCCCCTCTTACATGGAGCGGGTGGGCAAGCTGGTGGACGAGAAGCTGTCTGAGGTGCTCAGCGCCGGCAGCGTCAGCCGCACCGACGCCGCCATTCTGACCGCCATCAATCTGGCCGACGAGCTGCTGAAGGCCCAGGAGAGCGGCGAGAATCTGCGCCGCCAGGTCAAGACCTATCTGGACGAGGCCGCCCAGGCCAAGAACGAGGCCTCCGAGCTGAAGCGCCAGCTGTTCCGGGCCCAGAACCGCAAGTAATGACCGAGCTCCTGTCCCCTGCCGGGTCCCGTGACGCCCTCATCGCCGCCGTACAGAGCGGCGCCGACGCGGTGTACATGGGCTTTGGCAGCTTCAACGCCCGGCGCAACGCCAAGAACTTCACCGACGAGGAGTTTGCCGAGGCGGTGGCCTATTGCCATCTCCACGGCGTCCGGGTCTATCTGACCTTGAACACCCTGCTGACGGACCGGGAGCTGCCCGCCGCGGCGGACGCCCTGCGCCGGGCCAGCGACATGGGTGTGGACGCGGTGCTGGTCCAGGACTGGGGCGTTTTGTCCCTGGCCCGGGAGGTGACGCCGGACCTGCCCCTTCACGCCAGCACCCAGATGAGCCTCTTCTCCCTGGGCGGCGCCAGATTGGCCGCACGCCTGGGCATGGAGCGTGTGGTGTTGGCCCGGGAGCTGAGCCGCCACGACATCGCCCTCATCTGCGACGGCTGCGACGCCGAGGTGGAGGTGTTCGTCCACGGCGCGCTGTGCATGTGCTATTCCGGCCAGTGCACCATGAGCGCCCTTATCGGTCAGCGCAGCGGCAACCGGGGCGCCTGCGCCCAGCCCTGCCGCCTGCCCTACGCCGTGAACGGCTCCCGGCAAAACGACCACCCCCTGAGTCTGAAGGACGCCAATCTGTCCGCTTATCTCCAGGATCTGGACGAGCTGGGCGTGGCCTGCCTGAAGATCGAGGGCCGGATGAAGCGGCCGGAGTACGTGGCGGTGATCACCTCTATCTATCGCCGGCTGCTGGACGAGAAGCGCCGCCCCACACGGGAGGAATCCGCCCGGCTGGAGACCGCCTTCAGCCGCAGCGGCTTTACCGACGGCTACTACCGAGGCGAAAAGGGCCCCCAGATGCTGGGCATGCGCCCCGAGAACGCCCGGTGGCCGGAGGAGCTGTTTGCCGCCGCCCGGGAGAGATACGAGCGGGGCGAGAACCGTCCGGTACCGGTGACGATGCGCTGCACCGTCCGGGCCGGCAAACCCGCCGGGCTGACGGTCTCTGCGGAGCGGAACGGGCAGGTCTTTGCCTCTGCCGCACAGGGCCCCGTCCCTGAGGCCGCCCGGAACCGGGCTCTCACCGCCGACGAGCTGCGCACCCGCCTGGGCAAGACCGGCGGCACCGCCTTTGCGGCGGAATCTATGGAAATCGACCTGGAGGACGGCCTGATGCTGTCTGCCGGGGCCGTCAACGGTCTGCGGCGCCAGGCGCTGGAGGACCTGACGGCCCAGCTCTCCGGCCGGCCCATTCACGGCCCCTGGCCCCGCCATACCACCGTGGAAGCGGCCCTTCCCGACTGTGAATCCGTTGCGGCGGAGCCTAAGCTGACCTGCTCCATCACCCGGGGCGATCAGCTGACACCGGAATTGGCAGGCGGCGCCGAGGCGGTGTATATTCCCCTGGAGCTGCTGGATAAACTGGAACTGTCCCCCTATGGGGCGCGGACGAAGCTCTTTGCCGTTCTCCCCCGGATCTTCCGGACGGAGGACGAGGAGAAATTCCGCCATATTCTGGAGAACACGCCGCTTTTGCACGGCGTGGTGGTGGGCAATCTGGGCCATCTGCCCATTGTGGAAGGCCTGCCGCTGGAGATTCGGGGCGACTTCGGCCTGAACGTGTTCAACTCCCGGTCTCTGCTGTTTTTGCGCCAGCTGGGGCTGGACACCGCCACCGTGTCCTTCGAGCTGCGGCACCAGCAGGTGCGGGATCTGAACAAGTATCTCCCCTGCGAGGCCATCGTCTACGGCCGCCTGCCCCTGATGATCACGGAGAACTGCGCCGTCGCCAATACCACCGGCTGCACTCATGGCGCCGGCTCCACCCTCACCGACCGGACCGGCACGGATTTCCCGGTGCTGTGCGCCTACGGCTGCCGCAACGAGATCCAGAACAGCAAGGTGCTGTTCCTGGCCGACAAGCCGGAGTACCGGCGCTGCGGCCTGGCCTACGCCCGGCTGCGGTTTACCACCGAGTCGCCGGAGGAGTGTATCGCCGTGCTGCGGCGGTATCAGGGCAAGTCCGACTGGACGCCGGAGAACTATACTCGCGGGCTTTTCTATCGCGGCGTAGAGTAAAATCCGATTTCAATTTGTAATTTTTTCGATTCATTATACATATAGTTTTCAGAAATAGGAGTTTTGGACCCCATGGAAGTGAAGATCAAGGCACTGTCTCCCCAGATCGGACGGGAGGTCCCCGCCCCACATTTTGCCACCGCCGGCGCCGCCGCCATGGATCTGTGCGCCTGTATAGACGCACCGGTGACCCTGGCGCCGGGCGCGCGGACGCTGGTCCCCACCGGCATCGCCATCGCCCTGCCGGATGCCCAGCACGTGGCGCTGGTGTTCGCCCGGAGCGGACTGGGCATCAAGAAGGGCATCTGCCTCTCTAACGGCGTGGGCGTCATCGACAGCGACTACCGGGGCCAGATCGGCGTGGGACTGGTGAATCTCTCCGACGAAGATTATACCATCCAGCCCGGCGACCGGATCGCCCAGCTGATGGTGGTGCCGGTGGTCCAGCCGGTGCTGACCTTCGTGGAGGAGCTGGACGAGACGGAGCGGGGCCAGGGCGGCTTCGGCTCCACAGGACGGTGACGGATATGGCGAAGATCGTACTGGCCTCCGGGTCCCCCCGGCGGCAGGAGCTGCTGCGCCGCATCGGCATCACCGATTTCACCCTGCGGGTGCCCCAGGTGGAGGAGTACTATCCCGAAAACCTGTCTCCGGAGGAGATCGTCACCTACATTTCCCGGGAAAAATCGCTGGCCGTGGTCTCGGAGGAAGATGAGATCGTCATCACCGCCGACACCATGGTGTTCCTGGATGACGCCCGGTTGGGCAAGCCCCGGGACGAGCAGCACGCCCTGGCCATGCTGACCGCCCTCCAGGGGCGGCACCACACCGTCTGCACCGGTGTGACGGTGCGGCAGGGGGACCGGATCCTGAACCGGGCCCAGTCCACCCACGTCTACTTCCGCTCCGCCACGGAGGCGGAGCTCCGGGCCTACATCGCCGGAGGCGAGCCCATGGACAAGGCAGGCGCCTACGGCGTCCAGGGCCAGGGCGCCCTGCTGGTGGAGCGCATCGACGGCGACTTCTTCAACGTGATGGGTCTGCCGGTGGTGCTGCTGGAGCGGATGCTGGCGGAATTCGGCGTCTATCTGCTGAAATAAATCCTGTTAGGAGTTCTCATGAAACAGTTTTTCTCCAAAAACGGTATCGTGCTGCTGGCCGCCGTCACCATTGTGGCGGTGATCATGTGCGTCGTCTCCGCCGTCAGCAGCGGCACGGGCATCCTACACAACGTGGCCGGTGTGATCGCCTCCCCCTTCCGGGCGGCGGGCTCCGCCGTCACCGACTGGGTGGGCGGCATTGAGTCCCATTTCCAGACCGTGGAGGAGCTTCAGCGGCAGAACCAGGAGCTGCGGCGGGAAAACGCCCGCCTGAAGGAGGAGAACCGCCAGGCCGCCATCGACAGCGAGGAAAACGCCCGGCTGCGCAATCTGCTGAATCTGCGCCAGCAGCGGCGTGACTTCTCCCTGGAGGCGGCCCATATCACCCAGTGGAGCAGCTCCAACTGGGCCTCCACCCTGACCTTGGGCAAGGGCTCCTCCTGCGACATCGCCATCGGCGACTGTGTGGTGGATGAATACGGCTATCTGGTGGGCGTGGTCACCGACGTGGGTCTGAACTGGAGCACCGTCACCACCATTCTGGACACCGACTCCCAGCTGGGCGCGCTGGTGTTCCGCACCGGCGAGACCACCGTGGCCGTGGGCGATCTGCGGCTGATGAACCAGGGAAAGCTGAAGCTCAGCTATCTGGAGAGCGAGAGCAGCCTCATCAACGGCGATCTCATCGTCACCTCCGGCCTGGGCGGGTATTATCCGGCCAATCTGGTCATCGGCTCCGTGGAGGAAATCCTCACCGACGACAGCGGCCTGACCCGCTACGCCATCCTCGCCCCCAAGACGGACATGGGTTCCCTGGTGGAGGTCTTCGTCATCACCGATTTCACCGTGGTGGACTGAGGGGGCGGCCATGAGTTACGGAAAAACCTTTTACCGGTGGCTGTTCTACGGTCTGGCCGCGGGGCTGGGTCTGATCGTGCAGGGCCTGGTGCTGAATCACCTGCGCCTGTGGGGCATCCACCCCTTCCTGCCGCCGGTGCTGACGGCGGTGGCCGCCGCCCAGGAGGAGCGGCAGGAGGGACTGTGCGCCGCGGCGATCTTCGGCCTCATCTGTGATCTGACCATGTCGCCGGTGATCCCCTGCTTTTATATCCTCACCTTCTCCGCCACGGCGTTTCTGGCCGGACTCATCGCCAAGCGGCTGATCGTGCCGGGCTTTTTCTGCGACGTGGTGTGCGCCGTGGCGGGCATTTTGGTCAACGGAATATTCCACGCCCTGTTTCTCACCTACCGCGGCGTCGGCGATCTCGGCGCCGCTGCCGCCATTACCGGCAGCGAGCTGCTGCTGACCCTGCCCCTGATCCCCCTGGTCTACCTGCTGTACCTGCCCATCCACCGCCGCTTTCAGGCGGACTGACCGGGCCGGCAAAGGAGTTTTCTATGAAGCAGAACCCTTTGAAGAAGAGATTGACGGCCGTTGCTCTGTTCTTCGGCCTCTTTTTGCTGCTCTTTTTCTTTACTCTATATTATAACCAGATCCTTCATGGCAGCGAATACCGCGCCAAGTCCATCTCCAGCAACGCCACCACCGAGACGGTGGAGGCCTCCCGGGGCATTCTCACCGACCGGAACGGCAAGGTCCTGGTCAGCAACCGGCTGGCCTACACCCTGACGCTGTCGGAGGACGATTTTGACGACGAGACGGAGGAGAATGCCGCCATATTGCGGCTCACCGGTCTTTGCCTCCAGAACAAGGCCGCCTGGGTGGATAGCCTCCCCGTCACCATGGCGGAGCCCTTTGAGTTTCTGCCCACCGCCCGGGATAATGAGGCCTTTCTGGCGTATATGAAGGAGCGCAGGATCCCCTTCACCACCGCCACCATCACCGCCCCTCAGCTGCTGGACCGCCTGCGGAACCAGTTCCACGTGGACAACACCTACTCCCCGGAGGAGGCCCGGCGGATCATCGGCGTGCGCTATGAGCTGGCCCTCCACTCCCCCTACGTCTTCGCCGAGGACGTGTCCGTGGGGCTCATCAGCCAGATTGTGGACGGACATTTCACCGGCGTCACCACCGGCACCTCCTCGGCCCGGGTCTACGACACCATCTACGCCGCCCACATCCTGGGCCGCGTCTCCCGCATCTACGCGGAGGATTGGGACAAATACCGGGAGCTGGGCTACTCCATGGACGCCCTGGTGGGCTCCGGCGGCGTGGAGGAGGCCTTTGAGCAGTATCTCCACGGCACCAACGGCACCCGGCTCATCACCACCGACGCCGCCGGCAAGATCACCGGCGAGCTCTATACCAAGGATCCCCAGCCCGGCGGCACCGTGGCCCTGACGCTGGACATCGACCTGCAGCGGGACGCGGAGCAGTCCCTGGAGCGGACCATTCAGGGCATGATGGACGAGGACAGCGAACAGCGGGGCGGCGCCGCCGCCGTGGTGAAGGTGGGCTCCGGTGAGATCCTGGCCCTGGCCTCCTATCCCTCCTTCGATCCGTCCACCTTCGGCCAAGACTATGAAAAGCTGCTGGACGACAAGCGGCTGCCCATGTTCAACCGGGCGGTCAACGGCATTTACGCCCCCGGCTCCACCTTCAAGCCCTGCACCGCCGTGGCAGCGCTGGAATCCGGGATCATCACCCCCACCACCACCATCCGGGATCAGGGCATCTACACCTACTACAGCTATCCCCAGCCCATGTGCTGGATCTACGATCAGTACGGCGGCACCCACGGCTACGTCAATGTGAGCGAGGCCATCACCGAGTCGTGCAACTACTTCTTCTATGAGGTGGGCCGGCTCACCGGCATCGCCCGGCTGGACGACTACGCCACCCAGTTCGGCCTGGGTCAGCACACCGGTATCGAGATCGGCGATTCCGCCGGCGTATTGGCCTCCCCGGAGTATGCCGAGGAGAACGACCTGGACTGGACCGACGGCCAGACCATCACCGCCGCCATCGGCCAGAGCTACAACCTGTTCACCCCCCTGCAGCTGGCCAACTATATCGCCACCCTGGCCTCCGGCGGACAGCACTATCCCGCCCACCTGCTCAAGGACGTGAAATCTTACGATAATTCGGAACTGGTATATGTCTACGACAAGGCGCCTCTGAACACCGTGTCCATCAGCGACTCCACCCTCCGGGCCGTCCTCTCCGGCATGCACGATCTGACCACCCGGGGCAGCGTGTCCTCCCAGTTCTCCAACTGCGTGGTCTCCGCCGGCGCCAAGACCGGTACCGCCCAGGTGGGCACCGCGCTGAACAACGGCGTGTTCGTGGCCTTCGCGCCTTATGAAAACCCGGAGATCGCCGTGGCGGTGGTCATCGAGAAGGGCGGCAGCGGCGCCGCTCTGGCCGATACCGCCGTAGAGATCATCAACGCCTACTTCTCCCGGGACGACAGCCAGGCTGCCGTCGTGGGTGAAAATACTCTGCTGAAGTGAGAATCATCTATGTCTGACCGTTTTGTCTTCGATCCCCGGGATGAGCGCTACAAATCCCCCTTCGGCGCCGCCGCCTGCAGCACGGAGGTGTCCTTCACCCTGCGGCCCCTGGCGGGAGAGGGCTTCGTGTCCTGCACCCTGCTGGCCGACTGTGAGTTTGCCGGCCTCACCCGGGAACAGCAGCTGAGCGCCATCGGCGAGCGGGGCGACCTGTTCTCCGGCACCTTCACCGCGCCGGATGAGCCGGACCTGATCTGGTATGCCTTCCGCTTTACCCGCGCCGACGGGTCCTCCGTCTGCCTGGGCCGGGGCGGCTACGCCTCCTTCGAGGCGGTGCAGCGCTGGCAGCTCACCGTTTACGACAGCTCCTTCCATACGCCGGCGTGGTTCGGAAGCGGCATTACTTACCAGATATTTCCAGACCGCTTCTGCCGGCTCACCGTGCCGGATCCCCGGGGCATGGTGGGTAACCGGGTGGTACACGAGAACTGGTCGGATCAGCCTGACTACCGGCCCGACGGAAACGGGCAGATCACCAACCGGGATTTTTTCGGCGGCAGTCTGCGCGGTATTCTCTCCAAGTTGGATTATCTGGCCGGCCTGTCGGTAACCACACTGTATCTCTGTCCCATCTTCGAGGCGGACTCCAACCACCGTTACAACACCGCCGATTACATGGCCATCGACCCCATGCTGGGCACGGAGGAGGATCTGCGGGAACTGTGCAGCCAGGCCAAGAAGCGGGGCATCCACGTGATGCTGGACGGCGTGTTCAACCACACCGGCTCCAATAGCCGCTACTTCAACGCCCAGGGGTACTATCCCCAGCTGGGCGCGGCTCAAAGCCGGAACTCTCCCTTTTATCCCTGGTATCACTTCACCAGCTGGCCCGATGAGTATGACGCCTGGTGGGGCGTCCACACCCTGCCTGCTGTCAACGAAAGCGATCCGGACTACCGGCGCTTCATCATCACCGGCGAGGACAGCGTGATCCGCCACTGGATGCGCTGCGGCGCCGACGCCTGGCGTCTGGACGTGGCCGACGAGCTGCCCGACGACTTCATCGCCGACATCCGCACTGTGATGACGGAGGAGAATCCCGACAGCTTTCTGCTGGGTGAGGTCTGGGAGGATGGCAGCAACAAGATCGCCTACTCCCAGCGCCGCCGGTATCTGCTGGGTGGAGAGACCAACGGCCTCATGAACTATCCCTTCCGCTCCGCCGCCCTGACCTGGCTTACCGGCGGCGACGCCGCCGAGTTCCGGGAGACCATGGAGACGCTGCGGGAGAACTATCCCCCCGCCGCCTTCTACTCCGCCCTCAACATCCTGGGCACCCACGACACCGCCCGGGTGCTGACCCTGCTGGGCGTGGCGGACAGCGACCGGCTGGAGACCAAGGATCAGCGGGCCGCCTACCGGCTCTGCCCCGCAGAGCGGATCCGGGGCGTGGTGCGGCTGCGCCTGGCGGCCCTGCTGCTCTACACCTTCCCCGGATCCCCCACCGTGTTTTACGGCGACGAGGCCGGTATGGAGGGCTTTGAGGATCCCCTGAACCGGGGCACCTACCCCTGGGGCGGCGAGGACGCCTCTCTGGTGCGCTATTTCCGCCGCCTGGGTGCCATTCGGATGGCCCGGCCCTCCCTGCAGCGGGGCGGCATCTCCTACCTCTATGCCAGCGGCGGCGGTCTGGTCTTCCGCCGGGAGACGGACGATGAGCTGTCCCTGGTGGTGCTCAATGCCGGAGAGACCTCCCTGGAGCTGGTGCTGCCCTGGCCCACCTCCATCGCCACCGATTTGCTGACGGGACAGCAGTTTTTCGTGATGGACCGCCTGCTGCACCTGTCCGTGCCCCCTGTTTCCGGCCTCCTGCTGGCATGATCCCCACACACGGAACCGTCCGATGTTTCACGTGAAACATCGGACGGTTTTTTACCGCCGTCCCACGGGAATGGCGAATTTCTCGCCGTTTTCCGCCATTTTTCTATTGAATCATCCGCTCTTTATTGATATACTATACTATATTGTTTATTCTGGTGGATTGTTGACAGACAGAGAGGAGGCATTCCGTGGCCAAGATCGTTGCGATCGTCAATCAGAAGGGCGGTGTGGGCAAGACCACCACCTGTGTCAACCTGACCGCCGCCCTCCATCAGCTGGGCAAACGGGTCCTTCTTTGCGACTTTGATCCCCAGGCCAACGCCACCTCCGGCATGGGGGTGGACAAGACCGTGTCCAACGGCGTCTACGACGTGCTCATCAACGGCAAGGACGTGAAAAGTGCCGTTGTCGCCACCCATTACGGCGACGTGCTGCCCTCCAGCAAGGCCCTGGCCGGCGCCGGCATTGAGATGATCGAGATGGAGAACCGGCAATTCCTGCTGAAGCAGGCCCTGGATCAGGTGCGGGATACATACGAGTTCATTTTCGTCGACTGCCCGCCGTCTCTGGAGCTGCTGACCCTGAACGCCCTGTGCGCCGCCGATTCGATGCTGGTGCCGGTGCAGGGAGAGTATTACGCTCTGGAGGGGCTCAGCGACCTGATGAACACGGTGCGCATCGTGCGGCGGGGCATGAATCCCCGGCTGAACGTAGAGGGCGTGCTGCTGACCATGTTCGACGGGCGCACCAACCTGGCCATCCAGGTGGCCCAGGAGGTCAAGCGGTTCTTCCCCGGCAAGGTGTACGCCACCGTGGTGCCCCGGAACGTGCGTCTCAGCGAGGCACCCAGCCACGGCAAGCCCATTACCGCTTACGACCGCACCTGCCGCGGCGCCGAAGCCTATCGGGCGCTGGCGGAGGAGTTTCTTAAGAAAAATTCCTGAAAGGAGTGATTTCCTGTGGCGAATCCATCCAAGGGCCTGGGCAAGGGGCTCGGCGCCCTGCTGGGCGACAGCTTTATGGACACCCAGGAGGAAAAGGAGAGCCTGTTTCTCCCCATTTCCCAGGTGGAGAGCTGCTCCGCCCAGCCCAGAAAGCAGTTTGATCCCGACGCGCTGGCCGATCTGGCCGATTCCATCCGCCAGCACGGCATCATCCAGCCGCTGACCGTCCGGAAGCTTCAGTCCGGTTATTATCAGATCATCGCCGGCGAGCGCCGCTGGCGGGCCGCCCGCATGGCGGGGCTCAGCGAGGTGCCCTGCATCGTCATCGAGGCCGACGACCGGAAGGCCATGGAGCTGGCCATGATCGAGAACCTCCAGCGGGAGGATCTGAACCCCATCGAGGAGGCCCAGGGCTACCAGACGCTGGTGTCCCAGTACGGTCTCACCCAGGAGCAGGCCGCCCAGCAGGTGGGCAAGTCCCGCAGCGCCGTGGCCAATGCCCTGCGCCTTTTGAATCTGGCTCCCGCCGTCCGCTCCCTGGTGGAGGAGGGCAAGCTCTCCGGCGGTCATGCCCGGGCTTTGCTGCCTCTGTCCCCCGCTCTCCAGGAGTCCGCCGCCGCCACCGTGCTGAAAAACGACCTGTCCGTCCGCCAGACGGAGCTGCTGGCCAAAAAGCTGGGCGTCGAGAAGAAGAAAAAGCCCGCCCCCACCACCGGCATCACCGTCAACTACGCCGAGGAGGCCGCCAAAGAGCTGGGCAGCCGGCTGGGACGGGGCTGCAAGATCGTCACCGGCCGGAAAAAAGGCCGGGTGGAGCTGGAATACTACGGTATCGACGACCTGAACGACCTGCTGGACGCCCTGTACGCCCTGAAAAAGAAGTAAAACCGACGCCCGTGGGCGTTTCACGTGAAACATGTAAGGAGAGATGCAACATGCTTGATATCCGTTTTGTCCGGGAAAACCCGGATCTGGTCAAGGAAAACATCCGCAAGAAGTTCCAGAACGCCAAGCTGCCCCTGGTGGACGAGGCCATCGCCCTGGATGCTGAAAAGCGCGCCGCCACGGCCGAGTCCGACGCCCTGAAGGCTGAGCGCAACAAGCTCAGCAAAGCCAACGGCCCCCTGTACGGCCAACTGAAGAAATGCACCGACGAGACCAGAAAGGCTGAGCTGCAGGCCCAGATCGACGCCAACAACGCCGCCGTCAAGGCCAACGCCGAGCGAATGGCCCAGTTGGACGCCCGGGCTGAGCAGGCCGGCGAGCAGCTGAACAAGATCATGATGGTCATTCCCCAAATGATCGATCCCAGCGTGCCCATCGGTCCCGACGACAGCCACAACGTGGAGGTCCAGCGCTTCGGCGAGGCGAAGGTGCCCGATTTCGAGATCCCCTACCACACCGACATCATGGAGCGCTTCGACGGCATCGACATGGACGCCGCCGGGCGCGTGTCCGGCAACGGCTTCTACTATCTCCTGGGCGATATCGCCCGGCTCCACAGCGCCGTCACCGCCTACGCCCGGGATTTTATGATCAACAAGGGCTTCACCTACTGCATTCCCCCCTTCATGATCCGGGGCAACGTGGTCACCGGCGTCATGAGCTTCGCCGAGATGGACGCCATGATGTACAAGATCGAGGGCGAGGACCTCTATCTCATCGGAACCAGCGAACACTCCATGATCGGCCGCTACATCGACCAGATCATCCCGGAGGACAAGCTGCCCCAGACCATGACCTCCTACTCCCCCTGCTTCCGCAAGGAGAAGGGCGCCCACGGTATTGAGGAGCGGGGCGTCTACCGCATGCACCAGTTCGAGAAGCAGGAGATGGTGGTGGTCTGCAAGCCCGAGGACAGCATGAAGTGGTACGAGC